>CAKTAG010000070.1 GCA_934527325.1 uncultured Candidatus Soleaferrea sp. | reverse complement strand
ACTGATTATCAATTCATAACAAAACGTAAAATGAAAAAAATTCAGAAAAAAAGTAAACATAGATAAAATATTACTATGTTTCGTGTATGCAGACAAAAGTGCATTTCCCCTTTTATTTACAGGAATTATAGCACTTTTTCAACCAATCAACTGTCAAAGATGGGATTATAAAACATCAATACATTTTTAGAAAAAATTTTATTTTTTCATCTTTTTATTGCCAAAACTTTTATTAATATTTTTCAATTCTATCATGTTTTATTCACCTTTCAACACACTACTGATTTTTTTATTTTCATATACTTTTAATATTATTGTAGAAATTATAAAGTCACATAACCCTGATATTATTGTTATTTTAATTGATAATACTGAATTATAATATTCATACGAAGCTGCATAACTTAAAACCCAAATTAAAATTAATAAAATGTAAAATAATGCATACCTTTTTATAAATGAAAATCCGTGAATTTTTAATAATGCTTTTTTCAATTTATTTTTTTCTATGTAGTTTACACTTAAAGATACAATTATTAATATTAAAGCCATAGCAGCAAAAAATAATTTTAAAATGCCACACATTAAACTTTGTTCCATAGAATATATTTTGAAATTAATTTGCCACATAACCGGTCTTGTGTTATAGATAGAATTATCCAAATTGACTTCTTTTAAATAAGGCAATAACTCTTGGTATCCATTATTCACATCTTTTACTTTTATTAAGTTTAACCCATAGCAACAATAATAATCTAAATCTAAATTATTTTGATTATCAATTATAATAACAGGTACATCTGTTAAAGTATTGTTGTTATCTTTTGCAACTTGCAAATTATATGTAAAAAACTTTTGGCCCATTTTTATATATGTAATTTTAATTTGTTTATTTTTCATCTTGTCTTTGCTATATTCTTTTATTATCTCTGATTCATATTTTTTTAAATCATCTAGAACTAACAAATTAACAACATCTTCACTGTTATTATTAAAGAGAACTCTTTTGTTATTTATATCATAAATCGGATTTTCTTTTAAATAATTATTGTTTACTGTTGCTGATTTACACGACATATATGGTGTTTCTTTTTTACCAACCAATTTTAAATTTTTTACATTCAATGCTATGGTATTCTTGTTACACCCTCTAAAATTTGCATATATAACCTTTCCTTCGTTATCTAATTTATCATATAATTTTTTCATAGCAACCATGGTATCTTTACTCCACCAAGTACCATCTTCATTATCACCAAATAAGGCACCAAAAGTCCCAACTAAATTACCTGCTTTTTTTTGCCATAATTTAAAATTATTTACGTTATCAACTAAAATGCCTAGCTGCACTGCATTCGAAGCCATATAACCAATCAAAACAGTAGCAAAAATTAATTTAGCTAAATAATTAATTTTTTGCATAAAATTAAGGGGTTTTTTGTTTTTTAATGATGAGTGTACATTTACTTTAATGACCAAAAATATCATCAATGTATTAACTAAAATTAATAATAAACTTAAATAACCTACGCC
>CAKTAG010000069.1 GCA_934527325.1 uncultured Candidatus Soleaferrea sp. | reverse complement strand
AAAATGATTTACAGGTTTTAATAGCGGCAAGAAAAGAGAGCTAAAAACCTATATTATCATTTTTAGGCTATTTAATTAAAACAATAATAAAATTTATTTTAATTTTGTTTTAATAATGAGATCATATTCTTTTTGTAAAATTCAACGCCAGGTTGGTTAAAGGGGTTTACACCTAAAAGGTAGCCAGATATTGCACAAGCTTTTTCAAAAAAATAAATTAAATATCCTGTATAAAATTCATCTAATTTAGGAACTTCTAAAATTATATTTGGAACGCCTCCTTCAGTGTGCGCTAAAACAGTTCCTTCTAAAGCACATTTATTTACTATCGACATATTTTGATTGGTTAAAAAATTTAATCCGTCAAAATCATTTTCTTCTACTTCTAAAAATAAATCGTCTGTTGTTGATTTTATATCTATTACAGTTTCAAATAAAATTTTATTACCTTCTTGAATATATTGCCCTAGCGAATGTAAATCAGTTGAAAATGCTGCAGATGCTGGAAAAATGCCTTCATTATGTTTACCTTCGCTTTCACCAAAAAGTTGCTTAAACCATTCACAAAATATATTTAAATACGGATTGTAACTTACAAGTAATTCAATTAATTTCCCTTTTTTGTATAAGCAGTTTCTTATAGCAGCGTATTTGTAACAATCATTTTTTTCTAAAGAACAATTATTGTAATCATTCATAGCAGTTTTAGCGCCATTAAGCAGATTATTAATATTTATACCTGCAACAGCAATAGGTAATAACCCTACGGCTGTTAAAACAGAAAAACGGCCACCTACATCATCAGGAATAGGAAAAATTTTGTAATTATTATGTTTAGCTAATTTATTTAAGTTACCTTTATGTTCATCTGTTGTTACATAAATTCTTGATTTACTTCCATCTTTGCCATATTTATCTTCCATAAATTTACGAAAAACTCTAAAGGCTAACCCAGGTTCTACTGTTGAACCAGATTTGGATATAACATTTATAGAAATATCTTTATTTTTACATATTTCTAATAATGTATTTAAATAAGATGGTGAAATGTTAGTACCAGCAAAATAAATATTAGGTGTATTCTTTTGTATATTGTTGTAAAAAGTAGATTTAAGCATTTCTATAACAGCTCTAGCTCCTAGGTAAGAACCACCAATGCCTATAACAATTAAAATGTCTGAATCATTTTTAATTTTATTCGCTGTTTCCGTTATAGAATCAAGCAATTTAGAATCAATAGTTTCAGGTAATTTTAACCAACCTAAAAAATTATTGCCTGGACCTGTTTTATTGTGTAAAAGGTCATGAGCGGTGGCAATAAAAGGTGAAAGATTGTTTAGCTCATTTTGTGAAACAAATTTAGATAAATGAGTAGTTGAAATTTTTAATGGCATTATAAATCACATTCCTTTAAAAATAATATATTTATATTGTATATTATTTAAGATATTTTTTCAATTCGGGAGTTTGACACATATAAATCCAAAAATGATTATAAAGCCTAGAAATAATCTTATTTTTTTTGTCAAGTTTTTT
>CAKTAG010000068.1 GCA_934527325.1 uncultured Candidatus Soleaferrea sp. | reverse complement strand
TTTACCGCTTCTTATATCGTTTTATAGCCCCGCGTGGGATTTGGGCACCATTTGGGCACCATTTACCGAAAAAGCACCACTAACACAGGCGATAAAAGAAACGCCGAGAACACGCAAAAACATAGAGTTTATGCGGGTTTCCGGCGTTTTCTAATCCCTCAACCGACCTAAAATCATCTTGCGGCAGAGAGAAAAATTCTACTATTTTTTATTATATTTAAACATTTTACTTAATAAAATCTTTTAATTAACTACTTATAATAGCACAAGTTCTTATATAAAAACAAATACAAAATTTAACATTTATAATTATTTAGCTTAAATTTACAATATTACTATACTATCTAAAAAAAATACTTTTATGAATTATCATTTCAACTAATATAAAATTAGTTTTTTTAATCATTAAAATAAATTCATTACCTTGTTTTTAAATCCAATTATTATTTAACGCTCTTAAAATTTTAAAATTAAAATTGCCATCTGGGTTACAAATAGGTTTATAATCGCAATAACTACAAACGTTTTTATACCTGCTACTATAAACCGGCCTAGCATTAACATCACCTTTAAGTACCGAATTACACATATTAATTATTATATTTTTTACGTAATCTTCTAAACTTTTAAACTCATATTCATTTAAAGTTGATGATGTTTTTGCTAACGTACCATCTTTATTTAATTTAACTGGAATAATATTTCCTTCTATATTTTTTTCCATTTTATTCAAAATTTCTATATCGTTTAATAATACTCCACTCATTTTAAAATTGTTTTTAGCTAATTTTTCTATCTTTTTACTGTCATAATTTCTATCAACAAAATTAACTTTATCCTTAACTGGCATATATAAAACTCCAGCAGGCTTTAATTGCATTTGTTTTCCAGAATCTACTACAGCAAATAAGTAAATTAACATTTGCATATTTAACCCATAATAAACATCATCTAAACAAAATTCTTTTGACCCAGATTT
Organism: uncultured Candidatus Soleaferrea sp.; assembly: GCA_934527325.1. GTDB lineage: Bacteria > Bacillota > Clostridia > Oscillospirales > Ruminococcaceae > RGIG8779. The sequence continues at coordinate 1,238 of CAKTAG010000068.1, read as the reverse complement.
ATAATCTATTACTCTTATATACTTATTATGTCCAATTTGGCAGCTATCTACTCTATCTATGTTGCCAAATACTGTTACTTGTTCCCCTGATTTTAGTTCTAATTTTAACGGTTTACAATAATCAGACCTTTCTGATATTTCTACTTCAAAACTTTCTGCTTTAAAATCGGAAACAGTTTGTTCATTATGTATATATTCCATTATACCTTCAATTAGCTTAGAAAGTTCATTTAACATATATTCAAACTCATTGGTTTTTATATACTTTTCACCAACTATATTGTTAATGTAATTTTTTAATATTTTTTCAATTTCATTATTGTAATTACCAATTTTTTCTTTTTCCATAACCTCTTTTAAAATGTAGTGAATAACTGTACCTTGCGCCATTTTATTTAAACCAGCTTTTTTGTGACTTTTAATTTTTAGAATATCATTACAAAAAAATTTAAACTTACAAGTATAAAACCTTTCTATAGAAGAAGGAGATAATTTTAATTTATTGCCTATATAACTTTTTAACAGATTTTTGTTTTCAATACAAAAATCTGTTTTTTCTTTTATTTTGTCTAATTTAACTATTTTTTCTTTAAACCCTTCTTGGCTGGCCAAATATTCTTTTACTGATTTTAAATTTTCATCTTCTAAATTAAAATTTTTACAAATATACCCATATGCTGTTTTGTTATTTTGAATTAAATTTAAATTTTTTTCATTAAATTTTTTAATTTGTAAGCCAGCAAAAAATTCTTCTATATATGATATTATAATAGACTTATACATTTGTTTGCCATCTATAGATTTTTGATGGTAAGATAAATAAACCTTATTAGAAGCAGAAGAAATAGCCATATAAGCATAATACCTTTCTTCCATAGATGCTTCAATTTTATCTGTTAAAAAATCAAACCCATATTTACGCAATTTTTTATTTTCAACATTAGAAAAAATAGGTACATCTGTTTTTATTAATGGAAACACTCCTTGGTTTAACCCAATTACAAAAACTATTTTAGGGTTATATGGCACTACTCTATCTACTTGCCCTACCATAACTTGGTCTATTGTTTGAGGCACTAAACCAAAATCTGTATTGAATATAGAACAATTAATTAAATCTATAAATTTATTTAACGATATTAAACTATCACCTACTATATCTGCAATGTCATCAAGTATGTTAATAAAATTATCCCACAAATTAACATTTTCATCTAAGTAACAGCTACCTTCACTAA
>CAKTAG010000067.1 GCA_934527325.1 uncultured Candidatus Soleaferrea sp. | reverse complement strand
AATAACTAATACATAATTATTAAGTATTGTTATATTTTATACTATAAAAAAATAATAAAATAAATTATATAACCATAAACAGGCTATGTAATTAATACATAAATAGTTTACATCATCTATATTACCCATGTCAACGGGTTTTTAGTAAAAAATAATATTTTTATACATTGTAAATATATGGAATATTACTATCTTTTTTATTTAAATGTTGGTTTTGTAATTTATTGTGGTAGATATATTTTTTATAAATTTGTGGTTGTAAATGTGAATATACGTAAAATTTATTGTAAAAATATAAAAAGAAAAATAATAGCTAAATTAGGAGTGAATATAAGTTAAATGAGCAAGAATATAAGTAAAAGTGTTTTAATTAAAATTATAAGTTCAGGTTTAGCAGTAGTATTAATGTTGAGTGGAGGTTGTATTTATTTTTATAAACAATCAGAAAGGTATAAATTAGCATTAGAAAACACATATAGAAACTCTTTACAAGATTTGAATGATTATGTTAATAATATTTATAGTTATTTAGATAAGGGCCTATATGTAGGAACAGCGTATCAATTATCTAATATATCTGCTAATTTGTTAAGTGATTCTAGAGCAGCAAAAATATGTTTAGCATCTTTGCCAGCTTCGGAGTTAAGGTTAGATAATACTTTTAAATTTTTATCTCAAGTTGGTTCGTATGCAAGTGCACTTAATAAAAAATATCATTTTGAGGATGAAATTACTGAAAATGAGTATAAATCGTTAGAAAATCTTAGAGGGTATGCTAAAAAGTTGAACAGTTATATTTCTAATTTAGAATATGATATTTTGAAAAATAACAGTAAAATAGGAAATGGTATTTCACTTGCTAATACTGTAAAGGTAAAAAATCAAAAACAAAATAATTCAAATTTAGATTTTAGTGATTTAGAAAAAGAGTTTGAAGGTTACCCTACTTTAATATATGATGGGCCTTTTTCTGATAATATAACCAATAGAACACCAGAGTTAACAAAAGGTATGAAAAAAATATCTGTTGAACAAGCCAAAAAAATAGTTGCACTTGCAGCAGGTATAAGTGAAAATAAGCTGATTAACGCAGAAAATGAAAAATCCAATATGCCACTTTATTGTTTTAAAAGTGATAATTTTTCTGCAGGAGTCACACAAAAAGGTGGCGTTATGTGCTATATTTTAAAATCTAGAACAATAAATACAGCATCTGTTGATGTAGGTGAAGCAATTAATATTGCAAAACAATATGTGTTAGATGTTTTAAAAATAACAAATATAGAACAATCTTATTACGAAGTTAATGGTAATTATTGCACTATAAATTTTGCATGTAAGCAAAACGATGTTATTATTTACCCAGATTTGATAAAAATTTCTGTTGCTTTAGATAATGGAGAAATAATTTCTATGGATGCAAGAGGCTATATAAATAATCATAAAGAAAGAAATATAAAAACACCAAAAAAAACAAGTGAAGAAGCAGAAAAAGTACTGTCTAAATATCTAACTGTTGTAAAAAAACCAAGGTTGGCATTTGTACCTACAGAAGGTGAAAATGAAGTTTTAACATATGAATTTGTATGTAGAGGGAAAAATGACGAAAATGTAATGGTGTATATAAATAGTGATAATTTAGAAGAAGAACAAATTTTAATTTTAGTAGAATCTGAAAATGGAGTTTTAGTAATATAATTTTTTAAAAAGGGTGATAATATGGAAGTTTTTTTACAGCTATTAAAAGCTTTTGTTGTGGGTGGTTTAATATGTGTAGTTGGGCAAATATTAATTGATAAAACTAAACTTACGCCAGCAAGAATATTAGTGACATTTGTTGTATTAGGTATAATTTTGTCTACATTTGGTTGGTACCAACCTTTAGTTGATTTTGCTGGTGCGGGAGCGACAGTGCCACTTACTGGTTTTGGACATGTGTTGGCAAAAGGTGTAAAAAAAGCTGTAGCCGAAGATGGTTTGTTGGGAGTATTAACAGGTGGATTGACTTCATCAGCAGGTGGTATAACAGCTTCTATTGTTTGTGGAGTTTTGGTTGCATTAATTTTTAAACCTAAAAGCAGAGATTAGTAAAACCTAGTATGAAATGGTTAGTTAACCATCTCATACTAGGTTAAATTTATATTTAGCTGTATTCATTTCAACAACACACGACAAACGCATGAATAAATTGTAAAAACACCCCTTTTCTGATAAAATTAAAAGAAAAGGGGTGTTAATGTATG
>CAKTAG010000066.1 GCA_934527325.1 uncultured Candidatus Soleaferrea sp. | reverse complement strand
GGAAATGGAGTCTAAGTATTTTAAAGCCGGCAGAAGTATCAAGACATAAACTGTCGATGAGAAAGAAAAGGTTTGTAATTAGCTTGCAGCCAATTAAATATCTTGAAGAACTGCTGGAAACTTAAAAAAGGAAAAAAATAGAATTTGTAAAAGGTAATCATTCATGCGTTTGTCGTGGTTTTTTAGCAGCTCCGGTCGACAGTACGTTGAGTTACTGTTTTATCAACGACCGTCAAAACCGGTGAGTTTTTTTATTCCTAGTAAACTAAATATATTTTATTATACACTTAATATTTTAAGTATAATGTAAAAAATATGCATTGAGGTTAAAAATTTTGAATAAAATTTTTGAAGTAAGTATCTAATTGTTTAATAATATCTTTCGCTTTTTGTGCAGAATTTTCTTGAGCTGAATAATAAATTTTTAATTTTGGCTCTGTTCCAGAAGGGCGAATAACAATACTATTATTTCCATCTAAAACAAATTTTATTACATTAGATTTGGGTAATTTTATTTCAGTTGTTTTATTGTTATTGGTTAAAGTTTTTACAGAAGTTAAATAATCATATTTTTCAACAATGTTTTTGCCACATATATTTTTTTCAAAGTTGGTTCTTATTTGTTCCATTAAATTTTGCATTTTTTTGAATCCTGTTATTCCTGTGAATTCAAAACTAGTTAATGCAGTTTCATAATATCCATATTTTTCATATAAACTATTCAAAACATCTATTAGTGTTTTGTTTTGGTTTTTATAATAAGCTGCCATTTCGCAAATTAGTAATGATGCATTTACTGCATCTTTATCTCTTACATAACTGCCAGAAAGGTACCCATAGCTTTCTTCAAACCCAAATATATATCTAGATTCTTCGCCTTTTTCTTCTAAATAACCAATTTGTTCACCAATGAATTTAAAACCTGTTAATACGTTTATAATTTCTACATTATAGTTTTTGGCTAATGGTTCTACCATATCTGTAGTAACAATAGTTTTTATTACAATAGGAGCTTTGGGCATAGTATTATTTTTTATTTTGTTTTTACATATGTAGTCAAAAAGCAATATGCCAACTTGGTTACCAGTTAATAATTTATAGTCATTATTATTTTTTATAGCTATTCCAACTCTATCGCAGTCAGGGTCTGTAGCTAGTAGTAGATCAGCATTTACTTTGCTTGCCAATTTTAAACCTAATTCTAAAGCTTCTTTTATTTCTGGGTTAGGGTAGGGGCATGTAGGGAAGTTGCCATCTGGTTTTTCTTGTTCTGGAACAATTGTTATATTTGAAAATCCATTCATTTTTAAAACATCTGTTACACAACGCAAGCCAGCACCGTTTAAAGGTGTGTAAACTATGTTTAGTTGTTCTTTTTTTGGCATGTTTTTATTAATTGATTGTGCTGAAACAGTTTTTAAATATTTTTCAGTAATATTTTCAGGTATATATTCAATATGTTTTTTTTCAGATTCATTTTCAAAATTATTGTATTTTATGTCTTTAAATATATTAATTTTTTCTATTTCTTCAAAAACTTTATTAGCCATATCTAATGTAATTTGGCATCCATCATCTCCGTAAACTTTGTACCCATTATATTTAGATGGGTTGTGGCTAGCAGTAATAACAATACCAGCACTGCATTTAATCTCCCTTACAGCAAACGAAAGTGAAGGTGTAGGCATAAGTTCTTTGTAAATATATACTTTAATACCGTTACTAGCTAAAACACCTGCTGCGTTTTTTGCAAATATTTCAGATTTTATTCTACTATCGTAAGCTATAGCAACAGATGGGTTTGTATAACTTTTATTTAAATAATTAGCTAACCCTTGTGAAGCTTTACGTATTGTATATATGTTTATTCTGTTAGTGCCGGCACCTATTATACCCCTTAAACCACCTGTTCCAAATTCAAGATTTTTATAAAATCTATCTTCAATTTCTGGTAGATTATTTTCAACCGTTTTTAGTTCATTTATTAAATCTTCATCTTCTACAGCTTTTAGTAACCATAAATTGTATAAATTACTAATATCCATTAATATCCTCCTGAAAAAATTAATTTTTTAATAAATTATTACTTTTATTATCTTAACCCATATTATAAATTATTTTTGATAATAATGCAAATTTTTATCACGGCCGTTTCATAAAAATTTTTTCAAAACAAACATCAAAAAAATATTGTATATTTTTTGATATAAAATTAATTTTTGGTTGTTAAGAACCTAATCAAACACAATTATTAGAAAATATACTTAGTATTTTTGACAAAATAAATTATTGATTTTTAGACTTATTTTTTTATTTTAAAATTTATGAAACGGCCGTGTCTTACTGCTCTACTAACTTGATTTATATCTGCTTTTAAACTGCTTATAAAGTACCTATATTCTATTTTTTTCTTTTCCTCTTTTT
>CAKTAG010000065.1 GCA_934527325.1 uncultured Candidatus Soleaferrea sp. | reverse complement strand
CAAATTTTTCCCTTTTCTATTGTTGTTTTTTTCATATCTTTATTATATCACTATATTCGCTTTTCGTCCACTCCTAAAAATTAAAGTTATTAAATAGTGTGCAATAATTGTTTTGCTGCTGTGATATTTATGTTTTTGCAAAAATGTTTAGTTGGTTTGGTAGAAAATGAATATATATATATATTACAATTTTTAAAAATTTTTTGCATAAAAGTTTGTTTTAATACAATTTTAGATATTTTATTTTTTGGAATTATAACATTATGGAATTTAAACATTCTGGAGTAGCGTATATAACAAGTGTTTTCTTTAAAAGATACGCTACTAGTTTGAGAATCTACCAACTTGATAATTAATAGCCAAAAGCATATTATACCGTTTATTAAAATTATAAAGTACAAAAATTCAGCCCATTGAGGGTAGGTAATTATTAATTTATAACATGCAAAAAAAGTAGATGCAAAAAATAGTATAGGAAAAATTATATAGGAAAAAAATGATATTTTGTGTGGTGTAAGTTTATTACTACATTTATTAAAATTATCTATATTAAATATATTATCTATACTAAAAGTTAAAAGATGTGTACTTATAGAAGGTATAATAGTAATTAATTTTTTATTATTGCAAATATTTATAAATACCGAGGATAAATTAATTGTTTTAGTAAAAATGTTTTGTACTACATCAATGTAGTTTATTTGCTCTATATCTATATATTCAATTTTATTATTTAACAAGCCTATAGATGTTATTAATTTATTATTTATTTTTTTTAAATTAAAATTTATATATAAAATTAAATTTTTTATAAAGGCAACAAACCAACCTGCTAATAAAATATAGGTAATAGCAGCACCAGCAGGTGAAAATCCAAAGGCTAGTTTTTTTGTTATAACAGTAAAAGGGCCATATAAATCTGTTTCTAGGTGGTAACCTAAAATTTTACTGGAGGTTGAAATGAACGTAGAAATTAAAACTATTCCCGCTAATGAGTTAGACATAGTTAAAGATAAAAGGGCAGTTTGTATAGTTTTGGTAAATGATATATTTTTAAAATTATTTTTTTGGATATCTATATTATTAAAAATAAGAGGCTTTAATTTATAGAAATTTGATTTAGTAACAATAATTTTAATATTAGAATATTTTTCATTTTTGCAAAGAATATAACATTTTAACCTTATAACGTTGATAATACGGTAATAAAAAGGAATTTCTGCAGTTATATAATAAATCTTTTTTTTTGGTATGTTTATTTGTTTTCTTTTAACTATACCTTGTTTTAAAGATATGTAATAGTCATTAACCAATATTGTGTAGTTATTGTACCTTGCTATAGAAAGAACTAGTATGGTTAAAATTGTAGATATATCTATCCAAGAACCTTTTAACCAAAAATAAAAATTTCCATTAACTATATAATATATTCCACCTCTTATTAGGGGAATTATTAGCAAAAATAAAAACTTTTTTATTCCCTGGAACATATTTATCGGGCATATGTTAATTTTTGTTTCCATTTTAAAAATTCCTTCAATTCATTTTAGATGTTGCAGGTTAAACTTATAGGTTACATATTGTGGAAGTTTATAGGGGGAATTAATTGCAGATTAAAAGTACATATATAGTTGACATTTAAGCATACCATTATACAATTTTCTTCTTTTAGTAGCTTTTTTTCCAAATATTTTTTCAAAATTTTCATCTGGGGATATAATGTAATATGAGTAATTGTTTTTTGGTGAAAATTTTTCACCCATAGTTTTATATATTTTTTGAGCATCTTCAAGTTCTAACATACGTTCACCATAAGGGGGGTTACATAAAATAATAGCATTTTCGGTTTGTGCATTAAATTTAGAAATAGGTTTTAATTCAAAATTTATTTTGGAAGCTACACCTGCTTTTAAAGCATTGTTTTTGGCTATATTTATAGCAACAGGGTCTATATCCGAGCCAAAAGCTAAAAATGAGGCATTTTTATTTATTTTTGCAATAGCTTTTTGCCTACCGTTATTCCATTCTGATTTTGGTATAATGCTCCAATTTTCTGATGCAAAATGGCGATTAAGTCCAGGGGCTATTCTAAATGCATATAAACATGCTTCTATTAATAATGTTCCAGAGCCACAGCAAGGGTCGTAAACATAGCTATTAGCGTTAACTCTAGCTAGGTTTACTATTCCAGCTGCTAAAGTTTCTTTTATTGGGGCAAGTATCGAAGTTTTTCGGTAACCACGTTTATAAAGGCCTACTCCAGAAGTATCTAACATTACAGATACTTTATTTTTTTGAATAGAAAATTGAATTTGGTAAAGTGTTTTGGATTCTTCGAATGTGGCTACATTGTAACTTTTTTTTAGTTTTTCAACAACAGCTTTTTTTATTATAGATTGGCAAGCTGGTACACTTTTTAATGTGGAGTTTAAAGACCACCCTTTAACAGGCGAGTGATCGTATTGG
>CAKTAG010000064.1 GCA_934527325.1 uncultured Candidatus Soleaferrea sp. | reverse complement strand
CAAATTTTGCATTTTTTACAATATTTATTCACCATTTGCTAAATATTGTGTATAATTAACCTAAAATATTGTTTTAGTAATCAAAAAAGGCTGTAATTAATCTGATTTTAAAAATCATACTTAATTACAGCTATCTGTGTTATTAATGGTAATATATATATATTAAGATTAGTGTAAGTTTACATTTTTTTGTTTTTGCTAAAAATAAATAATGTAGATAATATAATTGATATTAAAAATAGCATTAACTTTAACCAATTAAAAAAAATATCTCGAATTATTAGGTGTATAATATCAAAATCTAAAAAATAAATTAAACCAATAATTACCGAAAAAAAAGCAGAAATTAAAACTCCGCTAGCAGCAACATCTTTAGCTTTTTTGGCAAACAAACTGTAAGCAGGAGATAAAAAATTAATAATAATTTCGATAACAGTATTAATTATTTCTAAACACATAACCAAAGCTATAACTAATAATATTATTGCATAATTTAATTTTGATAGATTGTAATATTTGGAAAAATAAAATACATATAATGCACAAACAATATGTATTTTAAAATTTCTTTCATTGTTTATTACAAAAAACAAACCGTTAAATGCACATATAAAACTCTTTTTTATATCTTTTATTTTATCCATTTGTATTAATCATTGCCATTCATTACATAACTAGCCCCTCTGGATAACCCGAGTTGTTTTAGTATAGCTTCTTCTCTTTCTCTCATTTTTACAGCTTCTATTCCATCTACATCTTCGTGATTATAACCTAAAAGATGCAAAACTGAGTGAACGATTAAAAAGGCGATTTCTCTGTTAAAAGAATGGCCATATATTTCAGCTTGCCTTACAGCTTTTTCAATAGATATTGCTATATCTCCAAGCATAGATGCTCCAGTTTCTTGATTTTTATCGAAAGCACCATTTTCACTTAGTGGAAATGATAAAACGTCCGTTGGGAAATCTCTATTTCTATATTCTGCATTTAATTTTTGAATTTGCTCATTATCTAAAAAAGTTACATCAATTTCTGTTGGGAAGTTAATGCCTTCATCTTGTAAAACAGCGCAACAACATCTTCTAACCAAAAGTTTTAACCCTGTTGGAATTTTAATTATTTTTTGTTTATTGTAAATGTTTACTCTAAGTTTAGACATCGTAATTTCTCCTTATTCTAATTCACTCATACAATTATAACATAATAAATTAAATTTGTCACTATTTAATGTGTAAGTTTTTTAAACATAAAATCAAAATTTGGAAATTAAAATAAAAGCAATATTTTTTTATGTATCAATATAGATTTGTATAGAATAATATATATTATATAAGTTAAATTTTTTATTATTCCATAAGTAGAGGAGACCTTAAATGAATAATATTACTTTACAAGGAGCAACAAAATTTTTTTTAGGAGCTAATACACCTACTGGGTTTGTTTCTTACTTTAATCAAATTGGTGAATATAAAAAAGGTTGGAATAGATTTTTAATTAAAGGTGGACCGGGAACAGGGAAATCATCTTTAATGCAAAATATAGTAACTAAATTTAAAGATGTAACTAATAACATAGAGATGATATATTGTTCATCAGATCCGAGTTCTTTAGATGGTGTAATTTTTAATGATTTAAAAATTTCTATTGTAGATGCTACTTCTCCGCATATTTTAGAACCTGCTTTTCCTGGTGCTTTTGATGAAATTGTTTCTTTGTGTGAATGTTGGAATGAATGTATATTAAAAGATTCTAAAAATAAAATTATAGAATTATTTGAGCAAAATTTATTTTACCGAAAGCAAGCAGCAAATTTATTATTATCAGCTTATGGATTGATAAAAAATAATTATGAGATAATAGAGAAATTTATAGATAAAAATATCTTTTTTGAATATTTAAACGAATTTGTAAATAATGAATTAAATATTACTTTTAGTAAAAATGAAAATAAAACAATAGGGAACGAGCAAAAAAGATTTTTAAGTGTTATTAGCTTAAACGGAAGTACATTTTATAATGAGACAATAAATGAAATTGCAGATAAAGTTTATGTTATAAAAGATTTACATGGTTGGGTTAGTGGCAACATTTTATTAAGAATAAGAGAAAAATTATTACAAAATAATATTGATATTATAACTTGTTTTTGTTCTATGTTTAGCGGAAATAAGATAGATCATATATTAATTCCATCTATGAAAGTAGCGTTTGTAACATCTAATAAATATCATGAATTTGTTGGTGATAGCTTTAAAATAATTGATAGTAATATTTTTTATAATTTTGTAGATGCACATTTAGAAAAACAAATTAATTATAATATAAAATCAATTGAAAGCACAATTAACATGGCATCTGATTTTATAAAAGAAGCAAAAAGTATTCATGATGAACTAGAAAAATATTATATACAATCTATGAATTTTAAATTGGTAGATGAAAAAACTCAAACAATAATAAACAAAAT
>CAKTAG010000063.1 GCA_934527325.1 uncultured Candidatus Soleaferrea sp. | reverse complement strand
GCAAGTCTTCTAACATGCTTGTTCAACAAATTTCAGCCACTTAACTTTGTGGTATCTTTATATTGCAATTTAGAGTCTACAAATAAAATTTTTATAAATTACTTTACAGGTACACATTATTATTGTAAAATAATAATGTGTACTTTTTTAGGCAAAAATCTAAAATTTTTTTGATGCACATATAGATTTATATTTGCTTGAGAGGTTTTTTAGTATGAAAAAAAGTGAAATAAAATATAAAAGAATTTTACTTAAATTAAGTGGCGAATCTTTAGCAGGAGTAAAAAATTATGGTATAGACTATGAAACTATTTTAAGTATTTCTAAAGCAATAAAACAATGTTACGATTTGGGAGTAGAAATTGGCATTGTAGTTGGTGGTGGGAATTTTTGGCGTGGAAGAAGCCGTGGATCTATGGATAGAACAAGAGCGGACCACATAGGGATGTTAGCTACTGTAATGAATTCGTTAGCTTTGGCAGATGCTTTAGAGGCATATGGTTTAGATGTTAGAGTACAAACTTCTATAGCAATGCAGGCAATTGCAGAACCTTACATAAGAAATAGAGCGGTTAGGCATTTTGAAAAAGGTAGAATTGTTATTTTTGGTGGTGGAACTGGTAGTCCATATTTTTCAACAGATACAGCTGCATCGTTAAGGGCAGCCGAAATAGGGGCAGATATTATATTTAAAGCCACTATTGTGGATGGAGTTTATAATTGTGACCCTAATAAAGATAATTCTGCGAAAAAATATGATAAAATTTCATTATCTAATGTTATGGCTCAGGAGCTTGGGGTTATGGATATGACAGCAGCAGCGATGTGTAAAGATAATAACGTACCAATGTTGGTGTTTAATATAAACGATCCTCAAAATCTTGTTAAGGGTGTTTTGGGTGAAAATATTGGCACAATTGTAGAAGCAGTTTAAGTTTATAAAAAACTAAATTATTAGCATAAACTTTAGTTGTTGAGTTTTTTTGTATATTAAAATTATTATCTAATTTAGATTTAGAAAGAAGGATATTTTTATGAAAGAACAGTTTAAACTATGTGAAGAAAAAATGAATAAAACAGTAGAGGCTTTGTTAAGAGAATATGGAGCTTTAAGAGCAGGTAGGGCAAACCCATGTGTTCTTGATAAAATTACTATAGATTATTATGGAGTGCCAACTAGTATAAATCAAGTTGCGGCTATAAGTGTTGCAGAAGCTAGAATACTAGTTGTTCAACCGTGGGATAAAACTTGCTTAAGTTTAATAGAGAAGGCTATCCAAACTTCTGATTTAGGTATTAACCCTGCTAATGATGGTAATGTTATTAGAATAGTTTTTCCATCTTTAACAGAAGAAAGAAGAAAAGAACTTTCAAAACAAGTTAGTAAATTTTCTGAAGAGGCTAAAATTTCTATAAGGTCTATTAGAAGAGATATAATAGAAGTATTGAAAAAAATGAAAAAAGAAAGCCAGATTACAGAGGATGATTTAAAAAGTGGCGAAAAAGATATTCAAAATATAACAGATAAATTTTGTAAAAAAATTGATGACATATGTAAAGATAAAGAAAAGGAAATTATGTCTATATGAAAAAAACATCATTTGAAGTTTTACCTGAACATGTGGCAATTATTATGGATGGAAATGGTCGCTGGGCTAAAAGAAGGTTTTTACCTAGAATTATGGGGCATAAAAAGGGTGCAGAAGTTTTTAAAAAAATATCTAAACATTGCTCTAAATTAGGTATAAAATATTTTACAGCCTATGCTTTTTCTACAGAAAATTGGAATCGGTCTAAAAATGAAGTTAATGGTTTAATGAATATTCTAAGAGATTATTTAAAAGATTTTTTTATTTCTAGAAGTGATTATGTAGGTTTTAAAACTAAATTTATAGGTGATAGATCTGTTTTGGCTAGTGATATTGTAAACCTTATGGATAGAATTGAAGAAGAGTCATCGCAATATAATAAAATAAATGTAAATATAGCGGTAAATTATGGTTCTAGGCAAGAGATATTAAATGCAATTCAAAAAATATCTTTAGATGTTAAAGATGGTAATTTAGATCCATATAGTATTGATGTTAATTTAGTATCTAATTATTTGTATACTAAAGGTCAACCAGACCCAGATCTTATTATAAGAACAAGTGGTGAAGAAAGAATATCTAATTTTTTATTATGGCAGGCAGCTTACTCAGAGTTTGTTTTCACAGATGTATTGTGGCCAGATTTTACGCCGAATTGTTTTGATAAGGCTATAATTGAATTTGGAAAAAGGCAAAGAAGATATGGTGGTGTGTAAATTTTGAAACAGCGCATTATTAGTGGTGGGGTTGGAATATGTATACTAATAGTTTTATTATGTTTTTATAAAACAATGATTTTAAATATTTCAATGTCTTTTATATCTGCAATAGCTGTTTACGAGTTGTTGTTAGCTACCGGTTATGTGAAAAACAAGCTATTAGCAAGCGTTTGCTTGTTTTTTTCTATATTAGTTGCATTTTTTAATAGATATTTTACAGCTAAATTTGTTTTGCTAACATTTGTTATTTTAGTTTTTATATTACTTATAGTTATGTTAATAGATTATAAAAC
>CAKTAG010000062.1 GCA_934527325.1 uncultured Candidatus Soleaferrea sp. | reverse complement strand
AAAATGATTTACAGGTTTTAATAGCGGCAAGAAAAGAGAGCTAAAAACCTATATTATCATTTTTAGGCTATTTAATTTTGATTTTTGCCGAATTAAGGATTTAAGGTACTTCTATAGTGCACATGGGTTAAGCCGATTTTTCTTCCACTTGTAAAATCCGGATCTGCTGACACCTACATATTCACATAAGAGTTTGACATTTACCTTTGCAGATAGCTGAAGAATTACTTCGAATTCGAGGGATTTAAATGAATGTATTTTTTGTTGGCACTCATCTTCTTTCACTTGATATCCTTTTTTTGCTTTGGCAGCCTCGATTTCTGACTTAATTAGAGCATCTATAAGTTGCTCGCGTGTCATGTTCTCATATACACTCTTTGATTTATTAACAGGTTTGAATTTTTCGGGATCACAACGCTGGGGAAAGGAAGTATTTATGGAAGCTTTGTACTCACGAAGGTAGTCGCGAGCAGTATAAAAGTTAATGCCATATGCAGCAGCAGCTGCTGCAGTGGTGATATCACCCTCGTAAATTCTACGTCCTATAACTAGGCGTTCATCTTTTTTATATTTCATAGTAGTCACCTCATAAATATATTAAACCACAAAACACACTTGTATACTCTTAAACTACCACATCACTTATATTATGGGTTTTGCTTGTGAAAAGTAATAAACCACCTGCACATTATTGAACAGATGGTCTATTACTTATGATTTTGTGTTTAATGATGTTAATTTTAATTTATTTAGTAGTAATAATTATTTTAGTTCTACTTTAGCGCCAGCTTCTTCTAATTTAGCTTTTATACTTTCTGCATCTGCTTTAGCAACATGCTCTTTGATTGTTTTTGGAGCATTATCAACTAAATCTTTAGCTTCTTTTAAAGCAAGGCCAGTTATTTCTTTAACAAGTTTAATTATAGCCATTTTATTTTCGCCGATATTAGCTAAAACTACATCAAATTCAGATTTTTCTTCTGCAGCTGGAGCAGCAGCACCGCCAGCAGCAGCTACAGCTACAGGAGCAGCAGCAGAAACACCAAAAGTTTCCTCTAAAGCTTTAACAAGTTCTGATAATTCTAAAACAGTAAGACCTTTAACATCTTCAATTAATTTTAATACTTTCTCTGACATATAAAACATCCTCCGAAAAATTTAAGTTTACCCGTTTATGTAGGGTAGTGTAGTGCATAATTATTAAGCACTTTTTTGCTTAGCAATTGCATTAATAACAATTGCCAACCCGCGAATATTTGCGTTAAGCACATTGGCAAAGCCTGAAATAGGAGCATTTAGGCCAGATAATGCCATAGCTACTAAAACTTCTTTTGATGGTAGTTTTGCCAGTGATTCTATAGAGCCGATATCTACAGCTTTTCCGTCTATAAAACCAGATTTTATGTTAAATATTGTATCTAATTCATTAGCATATTTATTAATGATTTTTGCAGGAGCAATGTAATCATCATAAGATATTGCTAAAGAAGTTGTACCTTCTAAAAAATTATCTAAACCAGTTAAGCCAACTTTTTCTAAAGCTAACTTAAGTAAGCGATTTTTTATTACAAAATATTCAACATTTTGAGCTCTAAGTTCAGCACGTAACTTTGTGTCTTGTTCTACAGATATCCCTTTATAATCTACAATAACACCGCAAATAGCTTTTGAAAGTTTATCTGTTAATTCAGCAACAATTTTTTGCTTTTCAACTAAAACTTTTTCACTTGGCACTAAATTTACATCTCCTTTCGATTTTTTTATAACCGAAGAATAAATAAAAAAATCTATTCCTAAAAATGTAGCCTTGGAATAGATTACTAATAAACTAAATTTTATTAGTCAAAATCCTCGGCAGGCAGGTTTTAACCTTTTAACTAAAAATGAATATTTTTAGACCTGCTGTCTTAAGATGTAAAAACTTAATAGAATAACCATTAAATTTTTTTGACAGCGTAGATATTATAAACTATTAATAATAAAATGTCAACCCCTATTGACAAAAATAAATAAAATATGTTAAAATAAAAAGACCTCTAAGTAATAGTTGTAATTTAAGTAAATTGTAGCATTTTACTTTAAAATTGCTTAAATGCAGTAAATTTTTACATGCGCTTAGAGGGAGGCTTATAATTTTTTTTGTTAAAAGATGTAAGTCGAATTTAAAGCATGTAATTAAATTTTAAGGGATATTTGTATTTACAATGTTTTTTTATTATGTAAATATTTTGTATTCTTAAAATTATATATATTTGGTTAATTTTTTAAGAAAGGAGAAAACCGTTAAGCAATAATTTTATATTATTGTCTCGAATTTTTTAATTTGAGAGTTAGCCCTTTGCATATAATAACCAAGAAATTTATTTTTAAAAAACGCTTTAAAAATTAAATTTTTAATATAATAAGGGAAGCTAATTGTTGATAAAATATTGTATTATAAGTTTTGCAATATTTTATTAATCGTTGGTTGCATAAACAAACGGCTAGTAACTATTATGAGAGTTAAAGTAACTTTGGCTTGTACTGAATGCAAGCAGCGTAACTACAATTCAAAGAAAAACAAGAAAAATGACCCTGACAGACTTGAAATGAACAAGTATTGCAAGTTTTGCAGAAAACACACTCTGCACAGGGAAACTAAGTAAAAACGGGCGGAGGTTACTATGGCCAAAAATAAGGACAAAGAAAAGTCTGAGCTCATGAGCGTAACTGCTACAGGTCCTGCAAGGA
>CAKTAG010000061.1 GCA_934527325.1 uncultured Candidatus Soleaferrea sp. | reverse complement strand
ACAATAGTAGTAGAATTTGAAGAACAAGGTTGAGAAGGGTTAACAACTTCAGCATTAGCAATAGTAGAGAAAGTAGATGAAGAAGGTGTAGATGAATCGGGAATGATAGCATCTGAATCATCAAAATTTATAGAATCAGAGGTAGAAGAATAATTGGAGGAAGAGCCAATAAATGAATAATAATCAGAATTAGAAGAAGAATTAGGGCCAGAAGCAAAAGAGAGAGAAGAAATAAAATGAAGGTTAAAAACAGAAATAGAAAGAGCCAAACAAAAAGATTTAAAAATTTTACAGTTAGTTTTCATAGAATATACCATCCTTAAAAAATAAAAATAATACAAAATATGGTGCAAAAGAAAATAAAAGTAAAATAAAGTAAAATGCTACCATATAATGATGTAAATGTATTATAACATAAAATATCAAAAAATGCAAATAAATGTAAATAATATAAAAAAATGGTATTAATACAAAAGGAATGACATTATTTTTAAAAGATTCAACAAACATGCACTACCTCATATAGCCTTATATGACTACACATATATTATTTCATGAAGGCATAAAAAAGCAATAAAAACCTTGTAAAATACAGAAAAAAATTTATGTTATTGTAAATCTAAGTAGGCAAACTCGGGATGTGCTGCAGCCAACAAGATTTTAAAAATCGTTTTGCTACAGCACATTTTTCCTTTGATAAAATATTTCTTGATATTTAAAATTATGTATGTTATAATTCTAAATATTATAATACTCTACAAGGTGGAATAATAAATGAAAGTTGCAATTATTGGCTCTAGAACTGCATATCATTTACAATCAGAAGAAGTAATAAAAAATATACCAATAGAATGTTGTGAAATTGTTAGTGGTGGTTCTGGTGCAGTGGATTTGCTAGCTGAGACAATAGCTAACAAAAAACATATAAAATTTAAATGTTTTTTACCCAATTATTGCAAATACGGTAAAAATGCACCATTAGTAAGAAATATACAAATTATAGAATATAGTGATTTAATTTTGGCTTTTTGGGATAAAACTTCTCATGGAACTAAATTTGTTATAAAAGAATCTTTAAAAAGAAATGTTCCCGTAAAAACAATTTATGTATAAGCTATATTTCCGCTATATATTCTAAAATTAGTATTACATACATAAAAATTTTATATGGTGTAACAATTATCAATTTTTTATTCTTATTTTAAAGTATTTTAATATATATTTATCAATTATTAGATATAGAAAGAAGGTTGTCTATTTGAACACAGAAACATCTGAAGAAAAAAAATTTGGTCTTTTCACTGTTATAATGATGATTGTTGGAGTAGTAATAGGATCTGGAATATTTTTTAAAAGTAGTACTATATTAATAGCAACAAATGGAAGTATATTATTAGGTATAGCAGCTTTTTGTATTGCAGCCATAAGTATTATTTTTGGTAGTTTAACAATAGCACAGTTAGCAGCTAGAACAGATGAAACAGGGGGAGTAATTTCATACGCTACAAATGAAATAAATTCTTATGCAGGTTGTTTAATAGGTTGGTATCACTTTTTTTTACTATACTCTACAACTGTAGGTGTTGTTGGGTGGATAGCTACAATGTATGTAGAATCTATTTTTAATTTAGATTTTACTGTAGAACAGCGGTTAATTGTTTCTTTACTTATTATTACGCTATTTTGCTCGATAAATATTTTTGCATCTAAAATAGCATCTCTTTTTCAAACTTCAGCTGCAATTATTAAATTAATACCTCTTGTATTAATAGCTATTTTAGGTTTTACTCTTGGTGATTTTAATAATTTTATAACCTCATCTCAAGCTACTCAAGCAACAAGATCATTAGGTTGGATTTCTGCAATTTCACCAATAATTTTTGCTTATGAGGGTTGGATTGTAGCTACTTCTTTAACACATAAAATAAAAAATCCAAAAAAGAATTTACCAATTGCTTTAATACTATCTCCATTATTTATTTTAGTTATTTATGTTTGTTATTTTGTTGGAATAAGCCTTTATGTTGGCCCTAAACAAATGATGTATATGGGCAATGCCCACATGTTATATGCAGCAACAAACCTTTTTGGTGTAATAGGGGGCAGAGCTGTTGTTGTAGCAGTATTAATTTCTGTTTTAGGTACATTAAATGGTAATATAATGGGGTTAATTCAATTACCATATTCTTTATCTTTAAGAGGTATGTTTCCAAAATCGAATAAAATTTCTAAAGTAAGCAAAAAATTTGGTTCACCTGTATATTCAGGTATAATAGGCTTTGTTGTAGCAACCGTATGGCTTTTTGTAAACTACATAGATAAAAAGTACAATATATTAGGTAACTCTGATATTTGTGAAGTTGTTACCGTGGTAAATTATTTACTGTACATAATGTTATATGTTAAAGTTATTCAGCTAAAGAAAAATAATGAAATTTGTGGTATATTCAAAGGCTATATAGCCCCGATTATGGCTATAATTGGTTCTGGAATAATGCTTTATGGTGGCCTTCAGAACCCAATGTTTATATACATGTTTATAATATGTTTGTTAGTTATTTTATCTGCTTTATTATTTTGGAGAATAGCTAAAAATAAAGTAAAGCTGTAAATTAAAAAATTTTTAAGCAAACCTGCTTATATCGATTTGATGTATATTAAATTTTAAAATTATATTAAAAGAATAGGAAGTAAATAAAATATGAAAATTTTAGTAGAAACATCTGCCAGACATGTTCACTTAACTAATAACGATTTAGAAATTTTGTTTGGCAAAAATGCACAGTTAACTCAAAAAAAAGAATTATCTCAACCAGGTCAATATGCTTGTAACGAAAGAGTGACTTTGGTAGGACCTAAAAAATCGATAGAAAATATAATAATTATTGCTCCAACAAGGTCTAAATCTCAAGTTGAAATTTCTTTAACAGATGCTAGAACTTTAGGTATTTCTGCTCCAATAAGGTTATCTGGCAACACTAAAAATTCTGGCAAATGTAAATTAATAGGCCCTAAAGGGGAAATTGAACTAGAAGAAAGCGTTATTGTTGCTAAAAGGCATATTCATATGCAGCCAAAAGA
>CAKTAG010000060.1 GCA_934527325.1 uncultured Candidatus Soleaferrea sp. | reverse complement strand
TTATAACACAAACAAAAACAAAAAAACTAACCCAGATAGGCTAGAAATGAAAAAATATTGCAGATTTTGTAAAAAACATACATTGCATAAAGAAACAAAATAAAAAACCTTAACCAGAAAAAGGAGGAAACTAAATAATGGCAGAGAAAACAGTGGAAAAGAAAGAGTTTTCTAATAAAATTGGTAAATGGTTTAAAGAATGTAAAAGCGAAATAAAAAAAGTTATATGGCCAGATAAAAAACAAGTTATAAGTAACACAGTAGCAGTAATTGTTATGGTGTTAATTTCAGTAGCTTTTATTTATGTTCTAGATGTAAGTTTTTCTTGGCCCATTAAATTTTTATTAGGGAAGAATTAAATAATGCCGATAAAACATTAATTGATTTTTTATATTTTCCTATATTAAATTTTATGAAGGGTAATTTTTAATATGTCAGAAAGTGTTTCAGAGAAAAACGAAAATAAAGATATGAAATGGTATGTAGTTCATACTTATTCAGGTTACGAAAATAAAGTAGCTACTAATATAGAAAAAGTGGTTGAAAATAGAAAGTTAGAGGAACTTATAGGTGAAGTTAAAGTACCTATGGAAAAAGTGGTTGAAATTAAGGATAACAAAAAAAGAGAGGTAGAACGCAAAATTTACCCTGGCTATGTGTTAGTTAAAATGATTTTAACCGATGACTCTTGGTATGTTGTAAGAAATACAAGAGGTGTTACTGGTTTTGTTGGGCCAGCTTCAAAACCTGTTCCGCTAACAGAGCAAGAAGCTTTAACCTTAGGTGTTGGTACTACTACTAAGTTATCTACAGATATATGTGAAGGTGATCAAGTAAAAATTAAGGGTGGCTCTTTAAATGGGTACTCTGGAGAAGTAAAATCTGTAGATTTAGAAACTGGAATGGCTATAGTTTTTGTATTTATGTTTGGCAGAAAAATGAATGTAGAAGTTGAAATTAATCAATTAGAAAAATGTTAATAAAAAAAACAATAAAATAAAAGGTATTTTTGAATTTTTTAGGAGGTGAGCTTTATGGCTCCAAAAGTTAGTAGTTATGTTAAGCTTCAAATTCCAGCTGGTAAGGCAACTCCTGCACCACCTGTAGGTTCTGCACTTGGCCCACATGGAATAAATATTATGGCTTTTACAAAAGAGTTTAACGATAGAACAAAAAATGATGTAGGGTTGATTATACCTGTAGTAATTACAATATACGCAGACCGTTCTTTTTCATTTATAACTAAAACTCCGCCGGCAGCTGTGTTAATAAAAAAAGCTTGTGGTATTGAAAAAGGTTCTGGGGTGCCTAATAAAACAAAGGTTGCTAAAATTACTAAAGAACAAATTAAAAATATTGCTGAACAAAAAATGGCAGATTTAAATGCGTCATCAGTAGAATCAGCAATGTCTATGATTGCTGGAACAGCACGTAGTATGGGAATAGAAGTTGTAGATTAATTAATGGTCAATAATTAAGAAAGGAGATCCGTTAAAATAATAGTTTAATTTTTAAGTTATTATTTGCATACCGAATGGTAGTTCGGAATTTTAAGCCCTTGGAGTATTGGACCATATAAATTTGTTAAATTTATTATACTATGAAAAGGGAAACAGAATTTTTTATATTATTACTATAAATAGTATAAAAAAATTTTGTGTGACGGTATTTCAAAATGAAATATGGTAAAAAATATCGAGAAAGTTTAAAATTAGTTGATTCAAATACTTTGTATGATTCAAAAGAAGCATTGGACATTTGTTTAAAAACAGCTAAAGCAAAATTTGATGAAACTATAGAAGTTCATATAAGGTTAGGTGTAGATTCAAGATACGCAGACCAACAGGTTCGTGGGGCAGTAGTGTTACCAAATGGAACTGGTAAAACAGTAAAAGTATTAGTTTTTGCTAAAGGTGATAATTTAGATATAGCTCAAAAAGCTGGTGCTGATTATGTTGGTGCAGAGGATTTAATACCTAAAATTCAAAATGATGGTTGGATGCCTTTTGATGTAGTAATTGCTACCCCTGATATGATGGGTGTTGTTGGTAGGTTAGGTAAAGTTTTAGGTCCAAAAGGTTTAATGCCTAGCCCAAAAGCTGGAACAGTTACAACTGATGTAGAAAAAGCTATTAAAGAAGTTAAAGCTGGTAAAATAGAATATAGGTTAGATAAAACTAACATTATTCATTGCCCTATAGGTAAAGCATCGTTTGGTATAGAAAAATTATCACAAAATTTAGATACACTTATGCAAGCTGTAGTTAAAGCAAAACCAGCTGCTGCAAAAGGTCAATATATTAAATCTTGTGCAATTGCAAGTACAATGGGGCCTGGTATAAAAATAAACTCTACAAAATATGGAGTTTAACATATTAAATATTTTATAATTAAAAATAAAAACACACGGTATGAATTTCCTAAAAGGTGATTATATTTTACATACCGGAGGTTTAAACCTAAGGAGGATTTAAAATGGGTATAGTATCCATGAAACAATTGTTAGAAGCGGGTGTTCATTTTGGTCACCAAACAAGAAGATGGAACCCTAAAATGGCAAAATATATTTTTACAGAAAGAAATGGCATTTATATTATAGACCTTCAAAAAACAGTTAGAAAACTTGAAGAAGCTTATAATTTTGTAAAGCAAATTTCTGAAAATGGTGATGAAGTTTTATTTGTGGGAACAAAAAAACAAGCAAGTGAATCTGTAAAAGAAGAAGCAGAACGTGTAGGGGCTCATTACGTTAACGCTCGTTGGCTTGGTGGTATGCTTACTAACTTTAAAACAATTCGTAACCGTATTAAAAGGTTAGAACAATTAAAAGTTATGGAATCTGATGGAACATTCAATTGCTTACCTAAAAAAGAAGCTGTTAAATTACAACTTGAAATTGAAAAATTAGAGAAATTTATTGGCGGAATAAAAAATATGAAAAAATTGCCAGGGGCATTATTCATCATAGATCCTAAAAAAGAAAAAATAGCAGTAGCAGAAGCTAAAAAATTAGGAATTCCTACTGTAGCTATAGTTGATACAAACTGTGATCCAGATGATATTGACTATGTTATTCCAGGAAATGATGATGCAATAAGGTCAGTTAAGTTAATGGCACAAGCTATTGGTAATGCAATAATAGAAGGTAGGCAAGGTTTAGATGCTTTAAAT
>CAKTAG010000059.1 GCA_934527325.1 uncultured Candidatus Soleaferrea sp. | reverse complement strand
GTATAACATAAGGCTCATCATTGTAGTTACCTATAAACATCATAACATGCCCTGGCATATATAGTAATGTTCCCACTGGTTGAGACATTATAAATTCTTTTTTCTCTTTTAAAGACATTTTAGAAACATCAACACTAGTTTTTACTGCTATCTGCTTACTACTATTTCTAGGAAGATTCAACCCAAAAGTTCTATAAACATCCATAGCCAAACTAGAACAATCTCTTGTATCCCATAAATCTGACCAACCATATAGGTTACCTAACATTTTAAATACCTGTTTTAAAACATTATCCTGAGTATATTGTAAATACCCTATACTACAATCTTTATTAAATGGAACTCTAGCATTACATAACTTACAATATCCATCTTCATCTCTAGTAGGTAATAAAACTACATAGCTAGTTTTAGTAGAAACACCATCTACAAATAATGGTTTTTTATCTATTAGTGGCAATTTTGTTCCCATTGTAAATTTTGCTTTAGAAATTTTTTTATTATATAAATTAACATCTAATTCAATTTTATCCCCTGTAACTATTAAAAAATTTTCTGGGGAGCCATATTTCTTCCACTCGTCTTCATTACATAATGCAACATCTTCAACTTTGACCCAACCAGTATAGTTATAGGTTTTAACAAAGTAATATTTTCCATCTGTAGATGTATGTAAAACTAAAATTCTATCTCCAATTTTTAACCCTGTTTCGCAATTTAAATCAAACTCTATATCGTTCGGTTCACTATAAGATACATCACTTGTAGGGTAAGTTCTTATTTGAGTATTTTGAACTACAAGGCCATACTTGACTTCATTGTCATCTTGTACTAAACTTTCATTTCTGTTTTTAAACAAATTTTCATAATATTCTAATCCAATCTCACGGTCTCCAATATACCTTTTCCCTTTAGGCATTTCTTCTTTAGTTAATTCTGCCAACAACTCTTTTTTAGATAAGTGTTTTGGGTAAGCATCTAAGTCAATACAACCTGTTTCTGGATTTTCACATATTTCTTTATTTAATTTAGCTATTTCATCCGGGGACATTAAAATTTTGTTTAGTGAATCACCTACTTTATCACTCCAAAATTTTTGATTATAGATTTCACTTCCATCTACTTCTTTATTAGCAAAACTTATTTTCTCATCATTATTTACACAACCGTAACATGAATAGCCAGAGCATAAACAACTAAAAAAAATACCAACCCCAACCAAACCAAAAATAAACTTATTGCTTTTCATATCATATACTTCTTTTCTTATAAAATTTTATAAAATAAATTTAATTAAAATATTACCATTTTTAACTTTTTAACAAATTTAGCAAAATGGTAATAAATATATAAAAATATTATTTATTACAAAATTCAAAAAATACTATGTATACCAAAATCAAAAAACTTAGAATATCCATAAGCATTAATTAACAATTATTGTAATAAATAATATCTATTGTATTAACAGCTAAAACTATTTAAATTATTTTTGTTGTTAATTTTATTTAAAATTATTTTTTAGTTTCCATTTTTTTCTCTTTTAACTCTTTAGTAAATTCAGCACAATGTTTACACTCTGCGTCATCAGCTTTTGATTTAAAACGCCTATTACATGTTGGGCACAACTTACTGCTACAACCACTACATAAATGCCCATATTTCGCATTTGTCTTCTCTTGCCGATGCTCCTTGCATCTATGGCACATATTGTCATACTTGAACTTACAATCAGGACATCTACCTTCACTTTCCTCTATTTCCTTCATACTTATTTGGTTACCATTTTTGCAATTACAATCTATATCCTCGCAGTAAGGTGATCCATGAAAACCTTCACAATGTGAAAATGGCTCACATCTCAAACAATACTTGTTACCTTCTTGTGCCTCATTGCCACACCTAACACATTGCGTAGCAAACACATTAATTGCTGATACAGATGCTAAAACACTTGCAAAACCTATTGATAAAAATTTTTTTATTTGATTATTCATTTAAAATAACCGCCTTTCTTTTTTTATTGATATTACTTTTATATAATACCATATCACTTAATATATGTCAATACAATCACGCGTAGAAAATTTATTAACATTTATTATAATTTTTAGTCAAAATATACTATTGATTAAAACCGATAAAATCACTTGTTTCATGTTCTCTTCATCTTAATTAAGCATCTTTTATTAAAAAATGCTATTCCATATTTCTAAACCTTCAAATAAATAGCTGTTATCTGTTTCTGTTTTTTCAAAATAATATTTTAACATTGATAGATTTAACGTTTTTCCAAATCTTCTTGGCCTTGTAAACAACGTTACTTTACATCTATTATCTAAAATATTTTTTATCAATATGCTTTTATCTACATAATAGTAATTACTCTCGTTAAACTCTTTAAAATCACTTATTCCTATTGGTATGCTCTTTTTTTCCCTTTTTTCTACTTCTAATCCCATTTCTATATAACCTCTCTATTCTTTAATAAATTATAATAAAGAAAAGACGCATTTAATTTTATAAAGATATTTTTAGTCTAATAATAATTTTTCAAAAGCAGAAATTATTTCATTTGCACTAGCAGTTACACCACCACCAGAAGCTACTCTAGGAGTTCCGCCACCTTTACCACCTATTTTAGAAAAAATAGATGTTAATAATTTATTTGCTTGATAAGAAGAAATATTGCTAGAAACAGAAAGTAACACTTGCTTTTTATTTTCTCCACCAATATATAAAACAACACCGTTTATTTTATCAGAAAGTGATATGATTTCATCTTTTAAAAATTTATTAAATTCATTATCTAAAATGTATGTGTATTTAATATTCTGGTTATTTTCTTTTATTTTGTATGGTATATCACTTAAGTTTATATTTTTTTTACAAGCATCAACATTAGATTTTGTATTTTGAATTTTAATAATTTTATCTAATATTTTTTCAGGTTTTACATTTACAACTTTAGAAATATTTTTTATAAGCAATGTTTGCGATTGTAAATATTTAACAGCTTCTTGCCCTGTTAAAGCAGTTATTCTTTTAATTCCCTTACCTATTCCATCTACAGATAAAATTTTAAAAACACCAATATTACCAGTAAAAGCAGTATGAGTTCCGCCACATAACTCTTTTGAAATATTGTTAACACAAACCATTCGAACTTTTTCTTGGTATTTATTTTCAAACAATGC
>CAKTAG010000058.1 GCA_934527325.1 uncultured Candidatus Soleaferrea sp. | reverse complement strand
ATCTTGAAGAACTGCTGGAAGCTTAAAGGAAGGAAAAAAATAGAATTTGTAAAAGGTAATCATTCATGCGTTTGTCGTGGGCTGCCCGTGTTATGGTATTGACATTTTTAACATATTAAAATATAATAATTGATATTACAACTTTAATTATTTGTTCAATTAATATTAATATGATAATTAGAAAAGGGTGCTTTTAAATATGCAAAAACAGATTGTTTTGACCAATGATGGTTTGAAAAAATTAGAAGCTGAACTTCAAGAGTTAAAAACTATAAAACGAAAAGAGATTGCAGAAAAAATAAAAGTTGCTTTATCATTTGGTGACCTTTCTGAAAATAGTGAGTATGATGAGGCTAAAAATGAACAGGCATTTGTTGAAGCACGTATAGTTCAAATAGAAAATATGTTGAAAAATGTTAAAATACTAGATAAATCTGATGTTTCAACAGAAAAAGTATCTGTAGGTTGCAAAGTTAAATTAAAAGATATTGAATTGAATGAAGAAGTATCTTACCAAATTGTAAGTTCTGCAGAATCTGCTCCAGATGATGGGAGGATATCAGATGAATCACCTATTGGTTCTGCGTTGTTATCTAAAAAAATAGGCGATATTATTGAAGTGGAAGTACCTATTGGAACTTTAAAATTTGAGATATTGGAAATTACAAAATAGTATTTATATAAGTTAAATGGAAGGAAGTATATAATGGAAAATAATGACGCTAAAAATGAATCTATAACGTCATCTGAGGATATATCTGATATAATAAAGGTTAGACGAGAGAAGCTTTTTAATTTACAAAAAGAAAATAGAGATCCTTTTGAAAATACCAAATATGATGTGTCACATTTTACAACAGATATTGTACAAAATTTTGAAAACTTTTCTGAAGATAGCCTTGTATCTATAGCTGGTAGAATTATGTCTAAAAGAGATATGGGTAAAGCTTCTTTTTTAGATGTTTATGATGCGTTTGGTAAAATACAAATTTATGTAAAAAAAGATTTAATTTCAGAAGAAGAATATCAAGATTTTAAAAAATTTGATGTTGGAGATATAGTTGGGTTACAAGGTTATGTTTTTAAAACAAAGAAAGGTGAAATATCTATAAAAGTAAAAACTATAACTCTTTTATCAAAATCTTTATTGCCTTTGCCAGAAAAGTTTCATGGTTTGAAAGATACAGATTTAAGGTACCGTCAACGTTATTTAGATTTAATAGTTAACTCAAATGTTAAAGATACTTTTGTAAAGCGTTCTAAAATAATAAGCGAAATTAGAAATTTCTTAGATAACGCTGGTTTTTTAGAAGTAGAAACTCCAATTTTACAAACTATTCCAGGTGGTGCTGCTGCAAGGCCTTTTGTTACTCATCATAATACTTTAAACATTGATATGTATTTGAGAATAGCATTAGAGTTGCATTTAAAAAGGTTAATTGTTGGTGGTTTTAATAGAGTTTACGAAATAGGCCGTGTTTTTAGAAATGAAGGTATTTCTGTAAGGCATAACCCAGAGTTTACATTATTGGAATTATATCAAGCTTATACAGATTACCATGATATGATGGACTTGACGGAAAATTTAATTAAGACTGTTGCTCAAAATGTTTTAGGTACTAAAACTATAACGTATGAAGGTGTAACTATTGATTTAAATAAACCATTTAAAAGAATTTCTATGTTAGATTTAGTAAAAGAACATTCGGGTGTAGATTTCAATAAAATTCATACACTTGATGAAGCTAGAATAGAAGCTAAAAAACATAATGTAGAATTTGAAGAGCAACATTTAAAAGGTGATATATTAAACTTATTTTTTGAAAAATTTGTTGAGCATTTGTTAATACAGCCTACTTTTGTAATGGATCATCCTGTTGAAATTTCTCCTTTGGCAAAGAAAATACCATCTAACCCAGGTTATACTCAACGTTTTGAGTTATTTATAGTTGCCAGAGAACATGCTAATGCATTTACAGAGTTAAACGACCCTATAGATCAAAAAGAAAGATTTTTACGCCAAGTACAACTTCGTGATGCTGGTAATGAGGAAGCTAACATGATGGATAACGATTTTATTAATGCTTTAGAGTATGGTATGCCTCCTACTGGTGGTTTGGGAATAGGTATTGACAGGCTTGTTATGTTATTAACTAATAGTTCATCTATAAGGGATGTTCTTTTATTCCCAACAATGAAACCATTAGATAAATAAGGAAATATAAAAAATATAATGTTTATGTAAATTTTAGGTTTTATAAAAATTTTTAGAAAAGTGATTTGAATTAATTTTACATCATCAGAATTGCCGATTTTTTCAATAAATAGAAATACTAATCTGTAATTTAAGGAAGTGTTTAGTATGCCACAAGTTACCAAAGGTGGTAAATTTATATTTGGAAAATCTATGGTTTATTCAGATGGAACAATACAGATTCCTACACAGGCAGTAGCAGAATACCAAATTGCAGATGAAGGAAGAGTGTATTTATTTACTGGAAGTAAAATAAGTGGTGGATTTTGTGTTACACGCAAAAGGCTTTTATATCCATCGAAGCTTGGGCATATTCTTGATGATGTTCCGCAGTTACTAAATTATACTTCAAAACCAGGCGATTTTATAAAATACAAAGGACGTTATTATTGTTGGGTAAATATTTCTAAAACAGGGCAAATTGTTTTAACAAAAGAAATGATGGAATTTTTGGGTATTAAGATTGGAATACATTTGCTTTCTATTCGTGGTAGTGATATTGCTTTAACAATGGCTGCGAAGGGGCCACTATGTGAAAAAGCAGAAAATTATGATGGAGAAATTCCTTTATTTTGAAAATGGTAATTTTTCTAGTTTGTTAAAAAGCTTTTTGAGAGAGGAAAAAATTCTTTTCTTAAAGGGCTTTTTTTATATTTAAAACTATTGAGTTATTTTTTATTTGAGTATATAATAATTAAGTGATATTATTGTAAAAAAATTTTTTGATGTATTTTATTTTTATAAAAGGAATGGTTAAATTTACATATGAAATTAGGTATCGTAGGGTTGCCAAATGTAGGCAAAAGTACTCTTTTTAATGCTATTACTAATGCTGGTGCACAAAGTGCAAATTACCCATTTTGCACTATAGAGCCTAATGTTGGAGTAGTTGCTGTGCCAGATAAGCGTTTAGATTTTTTAGCTGAAGTGTACCAAACTAATAAAGTAACACCTGCAACAATAGAGATAATAGATATTGCAGGTTTAGTTAAAGGGGCTTCTAAAGGGGAAGGGTTAGGAAATAAATTTTTATCACATATAAGGGAAGTAGAAGCTATTTTACATGTGGTAAGATGTTTTGAAGATTCTAAAGTTATACATGTTGATGGAAATATATCGCCAAAAAAAGATATTGAGACAATAAATATTGAATTAATTTTAGCCGATATAGAAACTGTAGATAAGAAAATAGAAAAAACAATAAAAATGATAAAAAGTGAT
>CAKTAG010000057.1 GCA_934527325.1 uncultured Candidatus Soleaferrea sp. | reverse complement strand
GGCAAGTCTTCTAACATGCTTGTTCAACAAATTTCAGCCACTTAACTTTGTGGTATCTTTATATTGCAATTTAGAGTAGAGAAAAATAAATGGTAAAATGTTTGAAATAAATAGAATTTTATGATATAATTTATATGAATATAAAATTTTAATTAAAATTATAAAAGGTTTTTTTATGTACTATTTTTAAATAATTAAAGGTGTTATTTATTTTTTGTTTAATAATATAGTAGTAATATGTAATTTGTTTTTTTATTTTAGAAGGGATGAATTTATTTAATGGATGAATTAAAAAACAATAATGATTATGGAGCTAGAGAAATAGAGGTTTTAGAAGGTTTAGAACCTGTTAGAAAAAGGCCAGGTATGTATATTGGTTCAACTGGTTCTAAAGGGTTACACCATTTGGTTTATGAAATAGTTGATAATTCTATAGATGAAGCTTTAGCTGGTTTTTGTGATAAAATAGTTGTTGAAATTTTACCAGGTGAAATTATAAAAGTTACTGATAATGGTAGAGGTATACCTGTAGATATACAAGAAAAAATGGGAATACCAGCAGTAACAGTAGTTTTTACAGTTCTTCATGCAGGTGGCAAGTTTGGTGGTAGTGGTTATAAAGTTGCTGGTGGTTTGCATGGTGTAGGTGCTTCTGTTGTTAATGCTCTTTCAGAGTGGCTAGAAGTTGAGGTATGTAGAAATGGAAAAATATACAAACAAATATTTAAAAGGGGAATACCAGAAGGAGATTTAACAGTAGTAGGAGATAGCAATAAAACAGGAACAACAATTAAATTTAAACCAGATAGCGATATATTCAAAGAAATGTTAGAAGGCATGGTTTTTGATTTTAATGTATTGCTTGTTAGGTTGCGCGAACAAGCTTTTTTAAATGCAGGAGTTAATATAATAATAAGGGACGTTAGAGACGAAAATAACGTAAAAGAAGAAAAGCTTTGTTATAATGGTGGTATTAAAAGTTTTGTAGAACATATTCATAAGCGTAGAGGTTTAACAACTATACACAATGATGTTATATATTTTAATTTAACATCTGGTACAAGTTTTTACGAAGTGGCGTTACAATATAATGATAGCTATAATGATTTAATTCTATCTTTTGCCAACAATATTCCAACTGCAGAGGGTGGAATGCATGAAATAGGTTTTAAAAATGCACTAACAAGAGTTTTTAATGATTATGCTAGAAAATATAATATACTTAAAGAAAGTGATAAAAACCTTACAGGGGAAGATGTAAGAGAAGGTTTAACTGCCATAATAAATGTTAAAATAACAAATGCACAATTCGAAGGTCAAACTAAGGGGAAGTTGGGTAACACAGAAGTTAAACATGTAGTAGATAGCATGGTGTATAAAAATTTATCTGCATTTTTAGAAGAAAACCCAGCTGTAGCTAAAGCTATAATTGAAAAATCTATTAATGCTTATAGGGCAAGAGAAGCTGCAAAAAGGGCAAGGGAGTTAACTAGAAGAAAAACTGCTTTAGAAACAGCATCTTTACCAGGAAAGTTAGCAGATTGCTCTGGTAAAGAAAACACTGAAATATATATAGTTGAAGGAGATTCTGCAGGAGGTTCTGCTAAAGCAGGAAGAGATAGAACTTTTCAGGCTATTTTACCTCTTTGGGGTAAAATGCTTAATGTTGAAAAAGCTAGGTTAGATAAAGTTTATGGAAATGAAAAATTGGTACCCGTTGTTACAGCGTTAGGTTGTGGCATAGGTGATGAATTTGATATTAGTAAATTAAGGTACGATAAAATAATAATTATGGCAGATGCTGATGTTGATGGTTCACATATTAGAACGTTGTTGTTAACTTTCTTTTTTAGGTTTATGCGTCCACTTATAGATGCTGGGCACATTTATATCGCACAGCCTCCATTATATAAAATATCTAAAGGTAAACAAGTTAGGTATGCTTTTTCTGATTTAGAACGTGATAAATATGTTAAAGAACTATATGGAGATGGTAATACTCATAAATCTGATATACAAAGGTATAAAGGGCTTGGTGAAATGGACCCAGAACAGCTTTGGGAAACAACTATGGACCCAGAAAGAAGGACAATGTTAAAAATTGAATTAGCGGATGCTCAAGCAGCAGATGAAATTTTTACTATATTAATGGGGGATAAAGTGGCTCCAAGGCGAGAATTTATTGAGCAAAATGCAAAGTATGTTGTTAATTTAGATGTTTAAAGAGCTTAAAATATTTAATTTAGATTGTTATTGGATTTTATATAAAGCCTAGAAGTGGAGGATTGTTTTGTGGAAAACGAGAGGTTAAAAATTATAGCAGTTGATATAGAAAAAGAAATGAAAAAATCATATTTAGATTATTCTATGTCTGTAATAGTTGGTCGCGCTTTGCCAGATGTTAGAGATGGTTTAAAACCGGTACATAGAAGAATATTATATACATTGCATGAAAATGGGTTAACTCCAGATAAAGCTTACAGAAAATGTGCAGATACAGTTGGTTCTGTTTTGGGTAGGTACCACCCTCATGGTGACGCTTCTGTTTATGATGCACTTGTTAGAATGGCTCAAGATTTTTCATTAAGGTACCCTATGGTAGATGGACATGGTAATTTTGGTTCAGTTGATGGAGACCCACCTGCTGCTTATAGGTATACAGAATCAAGAATGAGTAAAATATCTTTAAATATGCTTACTGATATAGAAAAAAATACTGTTGATTTTGTACCTAACTACGATGATAGGTTGAAAGAACCAGTAGTTTTGCCTGCTAGAATACCTAACTTATTAATTAATGGTTCTACTGGTATAGCTGTTGGTATGGCTACAAATATTCCACCTCATAATTTAGCAGAAGTTGTAGAGGGAGTTTGTTACTTAATAGATAACCCAGATGCTACATTAGAAGATATTATGAATTTTATAAAAGGCCCTGATTTTCCAACAGGTGGAGTTATTATGGGGGTTTCTGGAATAAAATCAGCTTATGCTACCGGTAGAGGTAAAATCACGTTAAGGGCAAAAACAAATATAGAAGAATTAAAAAATGGTAAATTCAGAATCGTTGTTACAGAAATTCCATATATGGTTAACAAAGCTAGGTTAATAGAAAATATAGCAGAATTAGTTAAAGAAAAAAGGGTTGAAGGAATATCAGATCTTAGAGATGAATCTGATAGAGATGGAATGAGGGTAGTTATTGAGTTAAAAAAAGATGCAAACCCTCAGGTTGTTTTAAATAAACTTTATTCTTATACGCAGCTGCAAGATACTGTTGGCGTTATTATGTTGGCTCTTGTTAATGGTGAACCAAAAGTTATGGCTTTAAAAGAGGTTTTAAATTATTACATTGAATTTCAAGAAAGTGTTGTAACAAGAAGAGTTGAATTTGACCTTAAAAAAGCTAGAGAAAGAGCACATATATTAGAAGGTTTAAAAATTGCTTTAGATAATATTGATGAAATTATTGCAATTTTAAAAAAATCTGCTTCGGTGGCAGAAGGTAAGCAAGCTATTATGGAACGTTTTGCATTGACAGAAATTCAAGCACAGGCAATAGTTTCTATGCGGCTTGCTCAGTTAACA
>CAKTAG010000056.1 GCA_934527325.1 uncultured Candidatus Soleaferrea sp. | reverse complement strand
AATGCGATGGTTAAATTTGGCAACGGGGGGGGGAAGCACAGTAATTTAAATAGCAGTTTTTTTAAACTGATATTTTTAATTGTGTTTTTAAACTTATTTAGTTTTGTTAGCTTTGGTGCAGAAAAAACAAATACAATAGATGGAGTAACGTATAGGTTTAATGATGGCGTTTTAACAATTTCTGGTACAGGAACAGTAACTAAGAATGGAGTAAATAGTGTTATTGAGAGGGATATGTTTGGATACTCTACGGTAAAAGAAGTAAAAATAGAAAAGGGAATAACACGTATAGGTGAGTTTGCATTTAATTATTGTATATCATTAACAAGCATAACAATATCAAGTAGTGTAGAAAGTATAGGTGATAATGCATTTGATGCGTGTAGAGCATTAACAGAAATAAAAGTTGAAGCAGGTAACAAGAATTATAAATCGGTAGATGGTGTATTGTTTAACAAAGCTGAAACAGAGTTGATATTGTACCCTATAAGTAAAGCGGGAACAAGTTATATAATACCAGAAGGTGTGGAAAAAATAAGTTATGCTGCATTTTATGAGTGTAAATCATTAGAAAGTGTAGTAATACCAAGTAGTGTAAAAGAGATAGGTCGATGGGCATTTAGTGCTTCTGCATTAAAAACTGTATATTATTTAGGTACTGAAGATATGTGGGGAAATATAAATATAAGCTCCCATAATAGTGATTTAACTGGCGCTACAAAAATATACTGTTATATGGAATTAAACAATGATACTTTAACAATTTATGGTTATCAAGAAATAACGGCAGATGAGGTAGATAAAGCGATTGGGCGAACAGACCATAATAAAGCTAATGAATCAGTAAAAACAATAATAATAAAAGATGGTATAACAAGTATAGGTAAAGAAGCATTTTATGGGTTTATTAAGTTAAAGGAAGCAACAATACCAGAAGGTGTAACAAGTATAGGTGAAGATGTATTTTATGATTGTACAGCATTAAATGATGTGTATTATATAGGAAGTGAAGAAGAATGGGGAAAAATAGCAATAAACGAAACAAATGAGACACTATTTAACACAAATATACATTGTATTGGCAAAACGTTAACTGTAATAAAAGTTTGGGATGATAACGGCAATAGTAGTTTAAGAAGCAAGCCCCAATTGGTATTGTACGTAAAAACAAGTGATAGCAGCGGATATGATGAGTATGGTAAAAATTATACGCAATCTGAGTTTGCGTATAAAAATGGTGCGTTGGTTGATTTTGATAAGACTACTGAAAAAGTAATAGATGGTGATGGTGCTGAAAAAAAAGAATGGCAGTGTAAAATTGTACTTAGTGACCATATAATAGGTAATAAATATGCAGTAAGTGAAGATCCAATGGTAGGTTATACATCTAGTGCACCTACACCAAAATCAACACCTACACCATAATTAACCTTGGTAAATATAGTTTATAGTTAAATTTAAGCCACTCTTTAATGGTATGCACCTTTTCTACTTAATAGGGAGCATATCACATTAATGAGTGGCTTTTTATAATGTCGAATTTTAGAAATAAAATACACTTTTTCTCATGACTATCTACGTAAAGTCTTTGCTTTTTCGTAAGCGATTGCCGTATTGTAACGCTACATGGTGTATTGACATTTCATATTATTTGGTTTATAATGGAAAATATAATATGGTTGTAAAATGCCAGTTTGAATATCAGCAATTTTAAAATAATAAAAGATGGATTGATAAATGAAAGGAGGAGTATAAATTTTGCTAGCAATAAAAAATAGTTGTAAAATTTATGATTTTGAATATGCATTACAAAATTCAAAATTTGTACCTAATAAAGGTAATGATTTTAAGTTAGAAAGTTGTAGTTTTAATATTTGTTGGATTAAAAAAAAGTAAATAATAGTAATATTAAATGATGGTGGTTTTTATGTTTAAAATTTATAAGTTTAATGTTCCGCTAAAGTTATTTGATAGTTTTATATCTGAGTTGGAGTTAAAAGAGGAATTTGTTTGTTTTGCTAATGTTTGCGGGAACAATTCTGTGTTATGTGGGGCAAATGGTTGTGTAAAAAATGCTATGCCATGTGGAGTCCATATATTATAGTTAATAGGAGGTTATTTTTTATGAAAGAAATTAAAAATAATAAAATAGAAAGTATAGAAGATATTGCATATAAATTAATAAATGAATTAGAAAAGCGAGAAGAATTTGGCTGGTGTGCAGTTAATTTATGTGGTGCTAATAGAAGCTAACTCATATTATATTTAATAGGAGGTTATTTTTTTATGAAAGAAATTAAAAATAATAAAATAGAAAGTATAGAAGATGTTGCATATAAATTAATAAATGAATTAGAAAAGCGAGAAGAATTTGGCTGGTGTGCAGTTAATTTATGTGGTGCTAATAGAAGCTAACTCATATTATATTTAATAGGAGGTTATTTTTTTATGAAAGAAATTAAAAATAATTTTAATCTTTCACAACATAGTTATAGTGATTTAAATTTTCTAATTGAATTAGAAAAACGTGAAGAATTTTGTTGCCAAACAGATAATCATGGAAATCAAGATGCTTGTTTTATAGTTTCATGTACAGTAAATAACAATCCTTCTCAACCTATGCCAGAAAACTTTTGGACTAGATTATTTAGATGGATTTTTGGAGAGGATATATTTGAATAATGGCAATAGTTAACAATAAAAAATATTATTTCAGTAACTATGTTATTTTTCAAAAGCTAAACAGTGAAGAGTATGTGTTAATCCATTCATATTTAAATAATATTGATATAATAGATGAATTTAATTTTAAACAATTATTAAAGATAATAAATAATCAAAATGTTCAAAATTTCGACGAAAAAGTATTAGATGAATTAATTCAAAAAGGGTATCTGGTTGAAGACCCTATAGAAGATAAGAAACGTTTTTTAATGATAGCTGAAAAATTAGATAAGAATAAAAAGAGTAAACAGTTAGCTTATATATTAATACCTACTTATAATTGTAATTTTAGTTGCCCGTATTGCTTTGAAGGTAATTTAACTCGTAGTAGCAATAATGTTTTAATGAATAGAGAAATGGTAGATATAATATTCAACATTATTGCTAAAGATAAATCTGAAGGACGTAGTGTATCGCTATCACTTTTTGGTGGTGAACCTTTATTAAAAGAAAATATAGCAATAAATGAATACATATTTGAAAAAGCAAAACAACAAAAACTAAAAATATCTGTTATAACTAATGGATATGATTTAGATTATTATATTTCATACATAAAGAAAAATATTTTTTCTGATTTGCAAATAACACTTGATGGTGACCAAGAGCAACATAATAGAAATAAATTTACAAAATCTGATAATGATACTTTTAGTAAAATATTAAACAATATAGCTTTAATATTAAAAACAAAAACAAAATTAAAAATAAATATTCGAATTAATGTTAACAGAGATAATATAATATCTTTAAAACCACTTTATCAAATTTTTGAAAATTATGGATTTTTAAAAGATAAACGATTTTCTTTTTATACTAAAAGTGTTAGTGAATATATTGGAAGAAAAGATAAAGAGCTTTCGGATATGGATATAGTTCATGAAGTTTCTTTTTTTAATGATGCTATAAAAAATATGGAAACAAATTCGCAATATGCGTTTATTATAAAAGAAATGAATGCAGTGTTTGATATTAAAAGAAAGTTTGGTAATTTTAAAATAAAATATT
>CAKTAG010000055.1 GCA_934527325.1 uncultured Candidatus Soleaferrea sp. | reverse complement strand
TTTTAACTTTTCTGGTATATTATTTTTAATTAAGTACTCATACAAAAGTTTAATATAATTTTTTCCATAGTCCTTTTTATTTAAACTATTTTGCAAATCTCCTAAAACTAAAACAACCTTTTCTCTAACAACATTTATTTCATCTAACAGCTTTTTATCATCCTCTGTAAATATTGTTGAAAAACCTCTTGGGTTTAAAGTAAATTCCTCAAACCAATCTTTTTTATTTATATTCCATGTGTTACAATATATTTCCAATTTAGATATATCATCTGATACTACTTCTAAAAAGCCTGTTTTTAAAACTTTTAAAATTTGCAAAGTGCTAAAACTTTTTGCCACCTCTAACGATGCCGTTACAAAAATAATAAAATTTTTATCTTTTATTGATTTTTTTTCATCTAAAAAATATGGTATATTATATATTTCAAAAATATTTTCAATTTCAGATTTATATAAACCTAAAACTCGTGTTATAATAAAAACATCACTAAACTTATATTTTTCACTTTTTATAAGCGTTAATATTTGCGAAGCTACAAATTCAACTTCTTGGCGCGGGTTATTACACTCTAAAATATTAAAATTATTTTGTTCACACCAATTTATACTATTTTTTACCTTTTCACCATTAAGAATATTATATATATTTTGCTCTAGAACTTTAACCTCATTATTTTTAAATCTCAAAGGAATTTTTAAAGTTTCTTCTGTAAAAGCTACATTATTCAAATTTGCTATATCAACTAAATTAGCTTTAGTTTTTCTAATGCTACTCAATATATC
This sequence comes from uncultured Candidatus Soleaferrea sp., assembly GCA_934527325.1. Classification (GTDB taxonomy): domain Bacteria; phylum Bacillota; class Clostridia; order Oscillospirales; family Ruminococcaceae; genus RGIG8779. Next base: position 3,400 of record CAKTAG010000055.1, on the reverse strand, counting down.
TATATTCTTTTTTCCTTCATCTTCATCTAAGCATAATGTTACATATACATCTTTACTTTGTGAAATAATATAATTTAACATATTATATTCACCTTTTGTAAACGCTCTAAAACCATCTACATAAACTGTATAATTAGAAAAAAATGTTTTACCATAAAGTTTTTTACAAGCTTTGTTTACCAAATTATCGGCATCCGCATACAACTCATTAACTTTACTTTGATATTTATTATAAATTAAATTAATATCACTTAACTTAGCTGCCAACAATTCACTGTCTACCTTGTTTTCACAATCAAAAATATCTTGGTTAGATACATTGTTATTTTTTAACACTTTTATAATATTTATTAAATTTTTGCAAAATGCTTTACTATCAACTTGATTACCATAAACTTTTAACTCACTTTTAATATTAAATAATGCCATGTTCATAATAATACTACTTTTAACATCATTTAACACCTTTTTTGTAAAACCACCATATTCTCTAAAAATTAAATTAGAGAGCCTGTTAAAACTTAAAACTTCTACATTAATTACTTTTTTATTGCTTTGAAGTTTGCAAAAAATTTTTTCACTTTCAAAAGAAAATTGCTCTGGAACTAACACAATTATTTTTTCTTTACTTTTATTTTCATATATATCATTCCATACATAATGTGTTTTTCCATACCCAGGTAACCCTTTTATTATATGCAACATAATAGCGCTCCAAGTTAAAATCTACTATTTGATTTTACATTTATTTTTAATGTTACTATTACCTTTAATATTTGTAGATTTATTTTTTGCATTTAAAAATTCTTTGTTTTTAAATATTGTTTTTTTTACTTTTTTTACCGGCATTTTTTTATACAAAATTATTTTTGAACCTATTACCTGCACTACCTCTGATTTTGTTTTTTCGGCTATAATAACTGCTACATCTTTCGAAGCACAAGCGCAAGCTTCTATAGTTCTTATTTTTATAAGTTCTTTTGTGTTAAAAGCATTGTTAACCACCTTTATAGTTTCATCTGTTATGCCATTTTTACCCACTTGTATAATAGTATTTAAATTAATAGCCTGCGATTTCAATTTTGCCCTTTGTTTACTATCCATTTAATTTACCCACTCCTCTATTTTAGTTTTTAAAGCTTTTAAAGCCTTACCTCTATGGCTAATTTTATTTTTTTCATCCATACTTAGCTCTGCAAAAGTTTTCTCTTTTACCAAAAAAATAGAATCATACCCAAAACCATTATTACCTCTACGTTCAAAACCTATTTTGCCAATACATTCACCAGTTACTTTTATAATTTGCGGCTTTTGCAACTCCTTACCAAATAACGGAATTATAAAAACAATTGAGCAAACAAATTTTGCCTTTCTTTCTTCAACTTTTGCATCTTTCATTTTGTTTAACAATTTTTCTATATTTTGGTCATCTGTTACATTATTACCAGCGTACCTAGCAGACATTACACCAGGCTCACCATTTAAGTAATCTACCATTAACCCTGAATCATCTGCTATTGTTGGTAACCCTGTTAACTTATAAATTTCATTAGCTTTTATATAGGCGTTTTCTTCAAATGTTTTACCTGTTTCTTGTATATCAACATTTATACCAGCATCTGCCAACGAGATAATTTTTACATTTTTGCCTTTAAATATCTCTTTAAATTCTTTTACTTTACCTTGATTATTGCTAGCCAAAACAATTTTATTCATAAAATATGTGCTCCTATTTTTAATCAACGTTATATTTTTTACATCTGTTACCTACTGTGGCCGTCGTTTTATAAAACGACGGCCACAAAACTTTTTAATTATAAAACTTATACTCCTCTATTAATATTAAAGCTTCCCCAATTAATGTTACAATCGCTAAAATTATATTCACATGATGTTTTTCCATCATCAACAAATATTTTTGAAAAGTAATCTCCACACTTAGAAAATACAACCTGCATATTACTATTACCAATTTTAGCATTCAAAAATACCTGCAAAACTAAAACTTCATGCCTTTGTAAATTTTTAGCTGGAACAGTAATACCAGAAAAATTAATTTCTGAACCTTGTAAAATCAACTTACTAGCCAATTTTCCCCTTAAGGTAGTTACTACTTTACATTCATATTCACAACCTTTTATAGGCGCCAATTCAAAACAAACATATAGCCCTTCAAAATTTACTTTAACAATTGATTGGCTAAAACATTCTAAAATATTTTTCAATATTATTTTATCTTCACATTTACCTAACGGAGACCTGTTATTAAAAAAAGATTGCACATCTTGTTCTACATACCTAGCCAAGGTAACACTTGTCCAATTATCATCTACTGTTTCTGGAATTTTAATTTTACCACTATATATATCTGAATACATTTTTTTTCGGCATTCTTCTATATCAATAAACTCTGTTCCCTTTTTATTATAAACCGAAACTAACGCCGAATTTATATAAAAACTATCTACACAACCTAGACATTTATTCCAACATTTGTTATTCAAAACTTCTTTTTCAGAAAATTTATTCAACATCATTCACTATCCTCTAGTAAAATTCAATTTCTTTAATTAATTTATAGTATACCACAAATATAAAAATTACACAAGAAAAATATTCATACCCTTCAGAGGCAATAACTTACAAAAAAGCCACTCATTAATGTGATATGCTCCCTCTTAAGTAAACAGGGTGCACATCATTAAAAAGTGACTTAAATTTTACTATAAACTATATTTGCCAAGGTTAACTACTGTGAAGTTGTTGATTTGGGTGTAGGTGCACTAGATGTATAACCTACCATTGGATCTTCGCTTACTGCATATTTATTATGCGTTGTTATTTCTTTACAATTTTCATCAAAAAAATAGTAAAGTATTGTAATTTTGCACTGCCATTCATCTTTTCCACCATACTCTACTGCTTTGCCATCACCATTATATTCAACATCTTTATAAGTTTTATATTCATCTGAATAATATTGAAAATTATATTTTGTATACTTACTTGTATTCATTGGTTTGTATACTGAATTTCCTCTTTCGTCTTCATGTAATACTAACTTTGGCTCTCTTCTTGAATTGATTTCTTTGTTATCATTCCAAACTTTTTTTACAGTTAACGTTTTGCCAGTGCAATGTATATTTGTGTTAAATAGTGTCCCATTTGTTTTGTCTATTGCCATTTTTCCCCATTCTTCTTCACTTCCTATATAATACACATCATTTAATGCTGTACAACCATAAAATACATCTCTACCTATAGTTCGTACACTATTTGGTATTATTGCATTTGTCAATTTTTTGCAATCGCCAAATGCAACGTTACCTATACTTGTTACATTACTTGGTATTGTTACACTTGTTAATGATTTACAAATAGCAAATGCATTGTTACCTAT
>CAKTAG010000054.1 GCA_934527325.1 uncultured Candidatus Soleaferrea sp. | reverse complement strand
ATTTTGTCCTCCTATTTAAATTATATTATTATACATTATTCGAACTTATTGTTACCATTTTATTATATCACTACAACTAGGGCGGATTAGGAACTTTCATCCATTAGTGACGTGCGCCGCAAGGCGCACGTAAAAAAACTCACACAGTTACACTGTGCGAGTTTTTTTACAAATCTTTTAAAGTTCCAAATTATCGCGATGCAGCAAAATTAAAACCCATCTAAAGATAGGTGGGTACCTACCTTTAAACTTCTTGCTCCCTTCGTCCAGTAAAACTAGGAGGTCTGCATTCCATTTAAAGAGTAAAAGTTCCCAATAAAAAACTGTTGGATTATAAAACTACATCTTATCGAATAATCCAGAACTCATAGTAATATTATAACATAAATCATTTGCATTATCAATAGATTTACATAAAAAAAATAATTTTTCTGACAAATGATTAATTAATTTATTAAAAATAACTATATTTTTATTTATATATCAGCAAATAATGATTCACAATTAATATTATTTTTATTGCAATAATCTTTAATAGCAGATTTTATAGCTTGTTCAGCTAAAACAGAACAGTGAATTTTAACAGGTGGAAGCCCATCTAAAGCTTCTACAACCGCTTTATTGCTGAGTGCCCAAGCTTCTTTTAAAGTTTTACCTTTAATCATTTCGGTTCCCATAGAGCTTGTTGCAATAGCAGCACCACAACCAAAAGTCTTAAATTTAACATCAGAAATTATTCCATTATCAACTTTTATCATAATTTTCATTATATCACCACATTGTGGGTTCCCTACTTCTCCAATTCCGTCAGGGTTTTCTATTTCACCTATATTTCTTGGATTATAAAAATGATCCATTACTTTTTCACTGTATTTCATTTTAGTTTATCCTTTCCTTTTGTAAAATATTACATAAATAATTTTCACATCTTTTAACTAGTTGTTGTTCCACAAAGGAGAAAGTTCACGTAATTTTTTTACTATTTTAGGTAATATTTCTTTAACTTTATCTATATCACTTTGAGTGTTTAACTCAGATATAGTTAACCTTAAGGAACCATGTGCAATTTCGTGTGGAAGACCTATTGCTAACAGAACATGGCTTGGTTCAAGTGAGCTAGATGTACAAGCAGAACCTGTAGAAGCACAAATACCATATTTCTGCAATAGTAACAAAATTGATTCGCCTTCAATTCCTTCAAAAGAAAAATTTGCATTCCCTGGTAATCTATTTTCTTGGCTACCATTTAACTTAGATTTTGGAATAGTTGTTAAAATATGGTCTATCAACTGATTTCTTAAATTAGATACATATTCATTTTTTGAATTGATATTTTTTATAATATGTTCTACAGCCTTTCCAAAACCTACTATAGAAGCCACATTTTCAGTACCAGCTCGTCTATTAAATTCTTGGCTACCACCATATATAAAATTCGGAATAGAAACACCAGTTTTAATATATAAGGCACCAACTCCTTTTGGAGCATGGAGTTTATGAGCAGATATAGATAGCATGTCTATATTACTTTTGTTTACATCTATTTTTACACTACCCATAGCTTGAACAGCATCTGTATGGAATAATATATTTTTTTCTTTACATATAGCACCTATTTCATCTATTGGCTGTATAGTTCCTATTTCGTTATTAGCATACATTATAGTTACTAAGCAAGTATCATCTCTAATAGCAGATTTTAAATCTTCTATATTTATAAAGCCATATTGATTCACAGGCAAAAGTGTTATTTTAAAACCTTCTTTTTCTAAAGCAAATAAAGTATGTAAAACAGCATGATGTTCAAATTTAGAACTAATAATATGCATTTTATTATTTTTTTTACCAATATAAGCAGCGCCTTTTATTGCCCAGTTATCAGCCTCTGTTCCACATGATGTAAAAAAGACTTCATTAGGTTTTGCACCAATAGCATTAGCAATTATTTCCCTAGAATTATTTATAGCAGATTTACTATTTCGCCCTAATTGGTAAACACTAGATGGGTTACCATATTCTTCTTTAAGGTAAGGTAACATAGCATCTAGAACTTCCGGTAAAATTTGGGTTGTTGCTGCATTATCTAGATATATCATAATATAAATATCACTACTTTCATTTTTCATTTATAAATAAAATATTAAAAATAAGAAATTTGTTTGTTATAATATAAAAAATATGAGAAAACTAATTGCTAAACAATATTTTTCCCTTAAGTGAATTATAAATACCTTAAATTTAGATAAAATATTCAATAGGTAAATTATGTAAAATCTAAATTTCGCCTACCACTGTTAAAGTTGTAGGCGAAATTTAATTTATTCTATTGCTTTGGATGTAGCTTTTTCTTTTAAGACTTTCATGCGTGAAAATTCTTCACGCTCTTTTTCTTCTAATGCATCTGTAATATATTTAAGATTTTCGGAAAAGTTAGGAATTATAATATTACTTAATGCATTTGCTCTACTTTGAGTTTTTTTTATAGCTACAGCAATTTTATATACACTATTTTCTATTTCTGCCATTTTTATTGTTAGCATTTTAACTTTTTGAAAAGATATAAAAGCTTGATCAAATTTTGAATTTGTTGTATACAAACCATATATAGGGTCAATATCTGAATTTTTAATTGTTACGGATGGAATATCCACACCCATAACACTTTTAACTGTAATTTCTACACCATCTTCTACTGCAATACTTTGAGCAATATCTTCACAAACCCCTAAGGTTATATTAGATTCTTTTAAATTAAGGTAAGCTTCAGAATATATTGCTTCTATTTCACTTTTTAATTGTTTGGTTTTATCAATTAAAAGCATAAGCTCTCTAATTAATATGTTACGTTTTTTATCTAAAAGGTCAAAACCTAACTTAGAAAGAGATAGTGTTCGTTTTATATTTAATAAATTACCTTTTGTAGGAGCTATATTCGATTGATTCATTTTTGCACAAACACATCCTCTTAATTAATTTTTATTCAACAGTTAACTTAGAGTTAGAATAAAACCATGGTTTTTGTTCATTAAGTTTTGTATCAAGCGTTTCATCTATGCAAATACCAGTGTTGTTATTTACCATTTTAAAGCCACCAATTTGAATATCAGAAACCTCTTTTATGTTTATTTTGTCTCCAAATTTATTTATAATTATGTCTGTTAATATTTTATCATTAGCTTTTATATAAAAACTCACACCACTTAAGTTGTTACAATTCAATTTATTTATTTTGCTAATAAATAAATTTTCATACTCAGAAGTTTTAGTAAAATTACATAAATTCACAAAAACATTTTCGAATATGCGGTTACAAAAATCATCTCTTTTAATTAACAATTTTCTTTTATTTTTTATTTCAAAGTTAGAAATATGTTGGGTAGTTGCTCTTCTAATTTCTGTAGTCTCTTTATTTATTTCTTTATATTTATTTTGTAGAACAGCAATTTCAGCTTTTTCTAAAGAATCATTTTTTGTAGATATAGCTTTAAAAACTATATCATCTGCTTTAGAATTAGCTTTTTGTAAAATAATACTTTCTATTTTTTGAAGTTTTTGTTCAGTAGTACTCATTTTATAAAAATACCTCAAACTATCTATAATTTTTATAAAGGTTAAAACAAATAATAGAATTTAAAATAAATTAATACCATACCAAAGTAAATAACAATATAGTTGCTAAATTTTTACACCAATAGCTTCTCTAACATATTTAATTATGGAATCTGAAAGGCCAAATGGAGTTTCTGGACTAGGAATTTCGACAATTAATGGTTTAGTGTGTTTTAATTTTAAATCATAAATTTCTTTATATTCTAATTTTACTAATTTCTCAGTAATCAATATAATGCCTATCTGTGGATCATCAATACATTTATGAATAGCGTTCATAAGAGCAGATTTTTCTTTAACAACAACACCTTCTACACCAGCTAACCTAAAACCAGTACAACTATCTAAATTATCACTAATAAGAAAAAACTTCATAATTAAACACCATAACTTTTAATTTAATAGATGATAAAATTTAGTAACTATTTAGCAAGCCCATTTATAATCATCATAGAAACTATAAAAGATAGTATGCTAACACCTTCACCTAAAGCAACAAAAACAATAGTTTTACCAAAAGTAGATGGATTTTCACTAAAAGCACCTAAAGCTGCAGGAGCTGAAGAAGCAACAGCAATACCAGCACCAATTGAACCAACAGCAATAGCTATAGCAGCAGCCATGTAACCAAGGCCTTCACCAACACTATGTTCTTTAGTAACTGTTTGTGTTGGCACTGTTGAAGTTTGTTCTGGTGTTTCAGCAAAATATTGTGAACAAAAACACGAACCCACTAAAGAAATCAACATAGAGATAAAAATAAATTTTGCTTTTTTAGATAGTAATAAACTTTGCATAATTGAATTAACCACCTTTAATATTAAAATAGTTAATTAGATTTACAAAATTGTAAATCTAATTTTTTATAATATAATTATTATAAAACTTGTTTAAATTTGAATAATATTAAATTATATTATGTTATTCTGTAATTTATTATAAACAATACATTTTAAAAAATCAATAGTGAAAATTGAATTTTTAGATATAGTTTTTAATTACAGACCATTCTTCAATAAGTTTATTTAAACTATAAGTTGCATTAGCTGAACTAGTAGATGGAAGTTTAAAAATTTCTGTATTTATATTTTTAGAACAATATTTCATATATAAATTATATGCAGTGTTTCCATTGGCAAAAATTTTTATTATATTTGTATTGTTTAATAATGTTAATAAGTCATTCACATTTACATTTTTTATGCTACTATCACTAGAGCCTTTAATATTGCAACTTTTTACAACGTCCCATAAGGCAATTTTGTTTTTTATAAGCAATTGTGTTTTTTCATTTATAGATGTTGGTAGCTGTGAAGCATTTGTCAATTTAGAAAGTATTTGCCAAAATCTATTTTGCGGGTGGCTATAATAAAAATTATTTTCTCTAGATTTAACAGAAGGAAAGCTACCCAAAATTAAAATCACAGAATATTGGTTAAAAATAGCGCCAAACGGATGTTGAATAACTGATTTACTATTATTGGCCATTGCTATTTTTTAATATAATTTCACCATATACTTCACCACTACATCCAGCAGCATTGGCTTCATCAGTATCTATATGCATTGCTAATTTAAAGTTATTATTAATTCTAACGTTAACATCGTCAAATATGGTCGTTCTTTCTGGAGAAGTAATTTTAACCATAACTATACTGTTTTCAGTTAAACCTAAAAAATCGATAGAAAATATAATAATTATTGCTCCAACAAGGTCTAAATCTCAAGTTGAAATTTCTTTAACAG
>CAKTAG010000053.1 GCA_934527325.1 uncultured Candidatus Soleaferrea sp. | reverse complement strand
TCATACATTAACACCCCTTTTCTTTTAATTTTATCAGAAAAGGGGTGTTTTTACAATTTATTCATGCGTTTGTCGTGTAATTATAACAGGGTAATCTGTGCAGTGTTACAATTGACGCAAGCCTGAACAACAAAAAAGAAAAGTATTAAGTACTGTAAAATTTTTAGTAAGATTTTATGGAGCATAACGAATGTATGAGCAAATGTAAGAATAATTGATAAATATTATAGAATAAGGCTAAAAAAAACATTGACAAATATATGTTTTTTTATTATCATAATAATATATTAAAATCAACAATATATTTTACAAAAAAGGGAATAATATTATGAAAAATAACAAAACGATGCAATTTATGGTATTTTTTTTATTAATTTTCGGCATGTTGTCAAATGTTTTTTGTATGTGTGCAGAAGGGTCTAAATCTGCTTGTATGGGGGTATCTAGTGGAGTATTGAAAGAAAATAAGCACCATGTGTTAGGTGATATGGATTCAGGTAGTACAAGCAGTTCTTCTTTTTTAGAGTGTGAAAATTTAGAATGTGAAAGGCCTAGATTTTCACCTAAAAAAGTTGATGTTAAAGTTAAATCTGTAGATGAAATAAATGATGATATGAATAAATTTAGTGTTAGGCTAAAAATTATAAATAAAAATAATAGGTCCAATGATAAATTTAATGTTGATGTTGTTTTTGAAGAAGGAACATGTTTGCAATTAATTGAAGATTTTGGCGAAATGAATAATTTTAAAATGAATAACATTGTAGAATTTTTTATACCGATAAAAATAAATAAAGTAGAAAAAGATAAAAAAGAAAGAATAGAGTTTATTATTACAAGAAATATAAAAAATGAAGAAACAGGGGAACACAAAAAAGAAAAAATACTCACTTATACTAAAGAGATATTTATTCAACATTGTACTAAAAAGGCTATAATAATTGTTCCAGGAATAGCTGGTTCAGAAATATTTACTTCGTCTGCTCAGGTTATTAACAGTAAGCAATATAGAAAGCATCACAGAATATGGCCACCAGAAGATACATCTATATTTATACCTAGAAGAACTATGGAAAAAGAATTGACAATGAAGCCTTTAACGTTAGGTGTAAGTAGTGTAAAATCTATTACAGAATTAGAAAGTAGCAATAGTAGTTGTAAAAGCAAAGTAGAATCTGGTACAGAATTTGAGTGTAGCAGTGATTGTAGTGAAGACGAAATAGAACTTAGTATGAATAAAATTATGGGTATAAATGTAAGAGATGTGGTTGATGACTTTGCTAATTTAATTTGCAATGATGATGGAACATCAAAATTAGAAACAATGCCAGCTCACCCATTTGAATGTAGAAAAGAAAATGAAAAAAAAGATGAAAAAAGATTTTACGGAGCGGCAAATACATATTCAAAAATTGCTGATTCATTGTTAAAAGTTGAAGATTTGAATGATTATGATGTTATATTTTTTTCTTATGATTGGAGAAGATCTAACAGTGAATCTGCTTTAGAATTAGAAAAGTACATAGATAAAAAAAATTATTCACAAGTAGTTTTGGTGGGGCATAGTATGGGTGGCCTTGTTTGCACTTCGTATTTATCAAAAGAAGAAAATAAGGCTAAAGTAGATAAATTTATATCTTTAGGAACCCCTTTTTTAGGTGCTAACAAAGCTATAAATGCTTTAGAAACTGGTGAATTTTTTGATGGCTTTATTGGTTTATTAATAAAACCTGTGGCAAATCCGTTAATAAAAAAAATAATAAGAAATTGCCCTAGTGTATATGAATTGTTGCCTCCAGAACAAACTTTTAAATTTTCGACAGAAAATATATTAGAAACATTAAATGTATGTTACCGTTTTTGTTGTTTTGGTAAAACAACAACATGTAAACAAATTTGTAATTTTAACACTTATGCACAGCTGTTAACTAAAAGGGGTTGGGCACAAAATTTGATGCAATTTTTTTCAAATGCACAAAAATTTCACAATTCACTATATAAAGGCGGAAGAAGTGTATTAGATTTTGATGATGTGAATTTTTACAATATAGTAGGTTACGGTTTAAATACAATAGGTAAAGCTCAAATTGTTTATGGTATTGATGATGATATAGGAAGTTTGCAATCTGTTGCTGTAGCTGACGGAGATGGAACAGTTACATTGGCAAGTGCGACGTTGGCAAATACATTTTTGGAAAAAAATTCATATTACGCTAATAAAATAGATCATTTATCTTTAATTAGTAATAAAGATATTATTAATTTAGTTATAAATATAATAAAAAATGAACCAGAAATATTTAACACTAAAGTAATTAATAAAATTAAACCTACACAGAAATAATTGTAAACTATATAGGTTATATTAAATAATGATTTTGATATATTGTTTGAAATATTTATAATATTTACATATTTTATATTGTTCAAAAATTATTTATTATATGTTATAATAAGTATTATTAAAAGTTAAAAGGGAAGGAAGGAGAAAATATGAGAAAAAAATTGTTTAGAATTTTTTATAATAATTTTTTATCTGTTTTTATTGGATTTATATTTTTGGTAAATGCTATAATTTTTAACAATTATATTTTTGCAGATTCTGCAGATTTTGTAGAAAATAATGAAAGAGTAAATAGCTATAATGAAGAATTAAATGGTTCAAAACTTAGAGCAATAGATTTAGAGCGAACAAATATATTGCTTAAAGAATTGGGAATACAGGATTTATCATCACAAAAGGTAAAATATATAATAGAAAATAAATATCGTACATTAAGTACTGTATTGGAATTGGTTGAAAATTGTGGTAAAATAAATGATATCACAAAAATGTTAAGAAGCGGTAATACAAACATTATAGTTGATAAAAATAAATTGGAAGAGGAAACAGAAAAAATAAAGCAATTACAACAAGAATTGGAAAATTATGGAGCTCACGATTTTGCGGATAAATTGGTAGAAATATCTAAATATTATTTAAAAATATCAGCAAATCAAGAAGTTACGAATTCTGTACGTGAAAAAATAGTAGAAGAAGTAAAAAAAAATGAAGGTTCTAGTATGCCTATGACGAATATGTGGAATGATAAAAATAACAATGTATTTGCTTTAGAGAAAACTGAAAATTTAGCTAAAAATGTGGCTCAGCTTACTGAAGAACTGCAAACTAATGTAGCCAATAGTAAAGATATAGATGCTACTTTGGATAATTTTTCTGAAGAGATGATCAACTTTAAAGAATATGCAAATAAATATTCAGAAGCAAAAAAAGCAACACAACAAGCTGTTCATAATATTAAAGAGGAACAAAAAGCGAATGCTCAAACAGGTGAATTGCAAGCAACTCAACCAGAAGCAAATGCTCAAGCAGGTGAATTGCAAGCAACTCAACCAGAAGCGAATGCTCAAACAGGTGAATTGCAAACAACTCAACCAGAAGCAAATGCTCAAACAGGTGAATTGCAAGCAACTCAACCAGAAGCGAATGCTCAAGCAGGTGAATTGCAAACAACTCAAAAAAATATTCCGATAAGTGATAAAGCTTTTGAAGCGACAGTAGTATTAGTTTCACAAGCTTTCGAAGAAAATAAATTGGATTTGAATGATATAACAAATAATCCTAAAATAGTTCCAATTGCTGAAGAAGCTTTAAAATCAGTAAATGAAATAAGCAAAAATGATTTAAACGATACAGATTCTATAATAGAGTTAGCTGAAATAAAAAAGAAAATAAAAGAGCAAACAGAAACTATTGCTGCGCTTTCTAAAACAGTGGAAGAACAACAACGAGAGTTAGAAAGTCAAAAACAAGAAATAGCAGTTAAAGATGCGAAAATAGAAGAACAAAGTAAAGCTTTAGATGAAAAAGATAAAGAGTTACAAGATAAAGATAAAGAATTGCAGGATAAGGATAAAGAATTACAAGAATCGAACGAAAAATTGGCTTTAGCATTGGTGCAGCTAAGAGTTGGAAGTGATGAAGAAGCTCCTGACCATTTAAGTGAACAAGATTTGCAATTAGATAAACAAACTACTGATTTACAAGAAGAAGTTAGTGAAGTGGCTGCAACAGAAGAAGAAAATAATCCAACTGCTGAAGTGGCTATAGATGTACCAGCTCCACCACCACTTCCAGAAGGGTTAATGACTTATTATTCAAATCAACCAAATCAAACTGTAGATGGTTCGGCTTCACCTAAAAAATCATTTTCTTTAGCTGAACAAATTAAAGCTAAACGTGATGAATTAAATAAAGCAAAAGAAGAAAATAAATCAACTGCTGATGCACCAGGTTCATCACAACTTTCAGATGATAGAGCAGAAATCGCTGATGAAAAAAATAGTGTTAGCAAAACTCAAAGTGTAGATCTTGCTTCGCTTGGACAAATAGCTGGGGTTCAACTCAAAAAAACAGGTATAGATTTGAATGCAAGTACAGTACATATAGAAGCAAATGGGGGAAATAAAAGTACAGGAAACAATGCGAATAATTCTTTGGCAAATGTTATTGCAAATGCTGTGGGCAATAGAAGAAAAAGTATAGTAGGGGATGGTGACGATAATGATGATGGCAATAGTGATGATGGCAATAGTGATGATGATGATAACACAGATTCTTTAAATGCGAATGCAACTAGTGTTTCTAAAAGTGATTTGAAAACTAATTCAGATACGAAGGACGACAAAGGTTATTCAAATACAAATGCAACTAGTGCAGAAATTAAAAACAAAGTCTTTGATTTACAAGCTCAAATATTGGCTGGAGTTCAATTAATAAAAACAGGTGTAGATTTGAATGCACATACAGTACATATGGCAGGTAATGCGCAGAAAGACAACACACAGAAAGACAATACACAGAAAGACAACACACAGAAAGACAACACACAGAAAGACAACACACAGAAAGACAATGCACAGAAAGACAATGCACAGGAAAAAAGAAATTTATGGGATGCAATGGGAGATGCAATTCAACAAAAAGTTAAAGATGCTCCCCAAAATAATTCAAATTCTGATATAGGTAAGAATAGTAGTGATGACAATGATGGTGATTGGGATACTGATCCGGGTATAGATGGTTCGGACGATTATATTGGTTTTGATAAAGAAATACGTGGTGATTCTGAAGTTGTTACATCAAACTTCGATACTACTGATCCAAATATTGCAGCTTGGCTTAACTATAATTTAGAATTAAGTAACAAAGAATTTATGGATACATATTTTAGTGGTTCACGAACTGGTGACAAACAAACTGTGGAAAAAATGCTGTTAAATATACAACGTGTTAAGAATGCAAATAGTAATGAAGAAAAATTAAAATTAACAGATGAAATGACTGAGACAAAGCTTGAAAATTCAAAAAAATATTTTGCATATAAGAGTATTTGCACTTGGTTTGATCAATATTTACCAACAAGTAATAGCCAAAATTATTTACAAATAAGTAATGACATAGAAGATTTTAAAGAGCTTTGTATAATTGTTTATATGTTTTCTGAGAAGGCTATAAATGAAGATTTTTCAATATATGATGCATATTATGTAGCTAAAACAGTAAAAGGTTTAGGTAAAAAACTTTTTGAAGATGGACGTATTCCAACAGCTGATTTTTTTGATGATATTATTTATAAAGATGGACAAGTAAATATAGATAAAATTAATAATATCTCTAAAGAAGTTATGGCAATGGTGGCAGCTACTGTTGTTGTTGATAATAATGATGGTAATCAAACAGCAAAAACGAATCTACGCTCAATATTAGATGGGCTTATAAAAATACCATATAGTGAAAATTGGAAAAATGAAATTAAACCATATAAATATGTTTTGTGCGAATCTTAGCAGAAAAAATTATAAAGGTTGATGTAGTTAAAAGTTTAAATAAAGGAATTTCCTTTCTTCTTTTAATATGATGAGATTAATGTTTAAGTTACAAAAATAAAAATAGAAAAGAAGTTCCTTATTGTAAACGGCTTAGTGAATTATGTTAACATATTGAATACATAATAAATAATTGGTAGAAATACAGTTGCTAAAAATTGTTGTTTTAGCGAATGTTAGATGTATAATTTTTTCAGGAGTGGACGAAAAGCGAATATAGTGATATAATAAAGATATGAAAAAAACAACAATAGAAAAGGGAAAAATTTGCC
>CAKTAG010000052.1 GCA_934527325.1 uncultured Candidatus Soleaferrea sp. | reverse complement strand
AGTAAAAAAGAAGAAGAAACAGTAAAAGAAGTTGAATAATAGTTTAAGCAAAAATGTAAATAAACATCTTCCATTTGTTGTTATAAAATAGGAAGATGTTTATTATTGATATTATGAAGATTTATGTGATAATGGAGGATTTATTATGTCTTTTACAGCTAAAGATGTTCAGGCTTTAAGGGAAAAAACTGGATGTGGAATGATGGATTGCAAAAAAGCACTTACAGAATCTCAAGGAAATATGGAAAAAGCTATAGATGTGTTAAGAGAAAAGGGTTTGGCAGCTGCTTCTAAAAAAGCAGATAGAATAGCTGCTGAAGGAATTGTTTACGGTTTAGTAGATGATGAATCTAAAGTAGGGGTTTTGCTAGAAGTAAATTCAGAAACAGACTTTGTTGCTAAAAACAATGAATTTATAAAATTTGTAGACTCATGTGCAAAAATTATTATAAATAAAAATCCAGGTAGTGTTGAAGAATTACTAACTATGGCTCCAGAAGGTAGTAGTGAAAGTGTAGCCGATATGTTAAGAGAAAAAATATTAACTATTGGGGAAAATATAAAAATAAGGCGCTTTGTTCGTTGTGAAGGTAATGTGTGCACATATATTCATGGTGCAGGCAGAATAGGTGTTATTGTTAATTTTAAAGTTGGTAACGATATTTCTTCAAATCCAGCTTTTAAAGATGTAGCAAAGGATGTAGCTATGCAAATTGCTGCTGCTAATCCATTGTTTTTAGATAAACAATCTGTACCTAATAACACTATAGAAAAAGAAAAAGAAATATTAACAGCCCAAGCTATTAACGAAGGTAAACCAGCTAACATAGCTGAAAAAATGGTTATGGGTAGAATAAATAAATATTATAAAGAAGTTTGTTTGTTAGAACAACCATTTATTAAAAATGGTGATGTTACTGTTTTAAAATATTTGGATGATAAAGCAAAAGAACTTGGTGGTAAAATTGAAGTTGAATGTTTTTCTAGGTTTGAAAAAGGTGAAGGTTTAGAAAAAAGAGAAGATAATTTTGCTGATGAAGTTGCAAATATGGTTAAATAAATTATTAGGTAAAATCTATAAGCGGTAGAATATATATAGTAAATATTTAGTTGCATTTTATTATATATTTTAAGTTAGTATAAGGAGAAAAAAATGAATATTTTAACAGTGTTCGGTAATTTTGTAAAAATAACCCAATCGGGGGGGAACGGAATAAATTAAATAATAGTTTTTTTAAACTGTTATTTTTATTTGCGTTTTTAAATATAATTAGTTTTGTTAGTTTTGGTTCAAATGTAATTGGTGATGTTAATAAGGTAACTGGTAGATTGGTATTTAGGGCTATTGGTGAAAATGCAGTAATAGAAGAGGTAGATGTATTAGAAACATTACGTAGTGCAGATGTAATGAAAAAAAGCATAAATACTATAATAATAGTAGAAGGTGTAACAGGAATAGGTGATGATGCGTTTGGCAGATTTGAAAAGTTAAAAAGAGTAATAATTGAAGATGGCTCTAAGATTCAAAGTATGGGTAAAGGGGCTTTCAATAATTGTGAAAGTTTAACGGATATAGAAATACCAAGCGGAATAAAGAAGATAAGTAGTTCTACGTTTTTTGGGTGTATAAACTTAACAAATATAGTAATACCAAATGGAGTAGAACTAATAGATACAACAGCATTTTTTGAGTGTTATAAGTTAAAAACAATAACAATCCCGAGTAGTGTGGGAAGGATATGTACATGGGCTTTTAATGGATGTGATAGTTTACAAGATGTGTTTTATAATGGGACTGGAGAACAATGGAAAGGTATAATACTATCTGACGATCAAGAGAATAAAAAAAGCTTAGGAAGAGCAACTATACATTGTACAGACGTAGAAGGTCTTGGTTTTGATATAGGTCTTGGTAATAGAAATAAGCTTTATATGCAAAGAAGAGTGTATAGTGAAGAAGGTAAAGAATAAAATTAAAAATTTGTATAGTTGTTGAATTTTTAATAATTTAATAAATGTTTATAGTTATGAAGTTAAAAAATAGTAATAAACATTAATGATATCAATTAATAGTTAATATGTAATAACTTGTATTATGCTTTAATATCATTTTATTAACTAGTGTAAATGGCCAAAACACTTAAACATATTCTGCTTAAGTGTTTTGGCTTTATTGTTGCTTAAGCGCAACAATAAAGCCCCGGCTATGCTGGGGGAGTGAAGAAAGTTTTAGCTTTTAATAAACCTCCTGTGATTTAAATTTTTTAATAGATTATAAATTGTGATAAAATTTATAGCACAAAATCTCCTATGTGGTACAATAAATTATTTAAATTTGTTAGTATCTCAAAGGGGGTTTTTTTATTTAAAAAAATTATATGAATTAGTGAAAAAGCAGCGTAGGCACTATAAATACATAATAGTATGCAACTTGTGCTGAAAAGTAAATTTTTTAAAACTTTATAGGCTGTTAATAAAAAAGGCATTTTAATGATGTTGTATAGATGAGAAAATTATAGTTAATAAATTTTTAAGGCAATTTTGTGTCAATAATGGAATGAATTACGTAATATGTAATGTGGACTGTTAAAGAATAAATAATGTAAGGAGAGTAAAAAAAGTGATAGATGAATTAATGTCTTATATTCCAAGGTGTGAGAATAAAAGTGATGATGTGAAATCATTGGCTATGGCGTATGTTCCATATCAAAATTGGCAAAAATTATATTCACCAGATGTTGCTATAAAAAGGGGAACACTTTTTTCTGAATTAGATAAGCCTTTTATAGGTGAGGAGGCTATTTTGTAATGAGTAAAGAACAAGAAAAGTTGTTAAATAAATTACAAGTGTGTGATTTTGTGTTAACAGAAGCAGCACTTTATTTAGATACTCACCCAAATAATAGTATGGCTTTAGATTATTATAATAAGCATAATAAAATGAGAGAAGAGATATTAGCAGAATATGTTGAAAAATATGGCCCAATATCAAAAGGGGAAAATAAAAGTAAAAATAATTGGGAATGGGTAAGTAATCCTTGGCCGTGGGAAAATTTAGAGGAGAGTGAATAATATGTGGAATTATGAAAAGAAGTTACAATATCCAGTTAAAATAAAAAACCCTAACCCAGCTTTAGCTAAGGTTATAATATCTCAGTTGGGTGGTCCAGATGGTGAATTAGGAGCTGCTACTAGATATTTAAGTCAGAGGTACACTGCGCCATATGCAGAAGTTAAAGGAATTCTTACAGATATAGGAACAGAAGAATTAGCACATGTTGAGATGGTAAGTGCAATATTGTACCAATTGACAAGAAATTTAAGTGTAGATGAAATAAAGAAAAGTGGTTTTGATACGTATTTTGTAGATCATACAACAGGAATTTACCCAATGGCAGCTTCTGGAACACCATTTTCAACATCAACACTGCAATCTACGGGAGATGCTATAGCTGATATAACAGAAGATTTAGCAGCAGAACAAAAAGCAAGGGTGACATATGATAATATTTTAAGGTTAGCAGATGACCCAGATGTTAGAGATCCGATTAAATTTTTAAGAGCTAGAGAAATAGTACATTTTCAAAGATTTGGAGATGCATTAAGAATAACGCAAGATAATTTAGATTCTAAAAATTTTTATGCGTTTAACCCTGAATTTGATAGGGCTAATAAAAAGAAGGTAAATAGAAAGCAATAATATTTAAAATCATAAATATTAAAGATATTTGTGGTTGTGTTATAAGCAAATAGTAAATTAGTTAATGCAAATAAAAAAACAACTAGGTTCCTTTTTTTCTGGGATCTGGTTGTTTTGTTTTTATTATGTGGAAAACAGCATTTAAGGTTCATTTAGAATCATCAAGTTTATTATTTCATAAAAGAAGATATGGTTTAGAGAGATATATATAGTTACAGAAGCAACACCAACGTTGGTATGGTTATGGTGGAGTTAACAGCATGAAATTTTATTAAAAATTTGTAGTACAAATATAATTGAGAATATGCTATAATATTTTTTGCAACACTCAAAACTACTGATGGTGGAAGATATCTATCTAATTTTTAACAAAAAATGTAAAAATAAGCTGTTGAATTAAGAAGGAGTGTTAAATAATGATTAAAAAAAATAAGCAAATCACTGGAATAGGAATGATTGTCTTTACTTGTCTTTTAACTGCGATCATACAATTTATTCATCAAATTATAATTCAATTTTTTCTCCATCTAAAATGAGTGGTAGTATTAGTGAAAATAATATACGATACATACAAAATAGAAAAGGAGATGTTTTATTTGTGGTTAATAAAGAAAAGTTAGGTGATCAGTATATTTATAATATTAAAAACGTTAACGATGGAAATGTGTATTCATTTGATAGTGATAAGGATATTACTAATAAAATAAATGGTAAGAAATGGGATAATACATACGCTTTTGCAGTTGCTTTCGTTAAAGCTATTATTAAAGGTAATGATCCATTAGAAGCTGCGGGAGGCTTGCTGGGATCTGCATATGCAGTAGTAGAAGAGGGAACTATTGTTACTATGGGTGAACTTGCTGCAGAATTTGGATTAGCAGCTGTACCAGAGATTATAGGTTTATTATCAGCTGTAGAAGGAGTATTGGTAATATTGGGAGTAGGTGCTATTGCGTAATAAAATATTATCTACACCAAATTTATTTTTATTTATAGCATTTTTAGTTATTGCTATTAAGTTATTTGGTGTTTCATTATTAGGTTATGTAGATATGTATTACCACCCTATATTATCATGTATACTTGTTTTTTTATCATTATTAGAAATTATTATAATGTTTGTATTTCTATATATAAAATTCCCTATTTATGTATATAAGCAAAATTTTAATGTTAATATAAATGGTGAAGTTGTTAAAAAACGCATAAAATGGTGGGAATGTTTTTATACAGTTTTATTTTCATTAGAGCCTAGCCAATATATTAGCTTTTTTGCAGAAAATAATATCATTTTGTTTAAGGATGATAATAACAAGTATGTATTTACATTTGAAAATAAAGATTCTAAAATTATACATAAAATACTGGATTTGTTGCTAGTAAGCATATTTTCAGGAATATTGCTGTTAATTATTTTTTATATAAAAAATATTAATAATTGGAAATTTGGATTAGCTGTTTTTATATTTAGTGTTATTTTATTTTTTAATAAAAAAATTTATGGAAAAGTTTTTAGTATTATGATAGCGCAAAATAATAAATGTAAGATTAAAGTTATGTTGCCTAAAACCCGTAATAATTTTATAAGCTTTAAATTTTATGGGTTAGCTTGTTTAAAAAATACGATTTTGATAACATGTGACGTATTAAACGGTAATAAAATTATTTATGATTATATTGTAGCTCATGAACAAGGGCATTTAAAAGATAAAAAGCTATTATTATACTATATTTCAAGTATTGTATGGATAGCCTATTTATCGATGTCTCCGTATTTTTTTTCATATATTGGGATGCGTTTTATGATATGGATAAATTTTTTAATATATCATCTATATTCACAAAAATTAGGATATGCTTTAAAGATATATAGTGAAAACATTGCTGATGTATATGCTGTTAAAACTCTAGGCAAAGAAAAATGCTTAAAAGCTTTGCAATTGTTAAATCAATCTCATAACTCAAATAGATCAAATTCATTATTCAAACAAGTGACACTACAACACAGGATAGAAATGATAGAAGGTTTGAGTGACGTTTAATATAAAAAATAATAAGTGGCTTTGTATTATATCAGTTATACAAATGATATTGGGGGTAGTGTCGTTTCTTTATGGATATTATTATACATGTGATGTTAAAGTAAAACAATCAACAGATATAAATAATATTTTACCGTATTTTCAGTTTTTGTGTTTGGATCCAATTTATCTAAATATAAAGATATTATGTCACAATTTTTTAATAGTAATTGTATCATATATATTAAATATGTTTTCTTTTGGTTTATATGGGTGTATTACTATGGCTAAATCATCTTTTATTATTGGGTATTGATACAAAAAAGATATTTATAACTACTTTAGTAACAGGAATCATTTTATTGTTTATATATAGTGTAGCAGGATACATAGAAACGCAATATTATTATTAATACCCTAAATAAGGGGGCTTGATACAATAGTTTGCACTAGTCAAGAAAAAGTAGACACGCATTTCTAAAAAGTAGACACAAAAGGGAAAAATTGATATTACTTATTGGT
>CAKTAG010000051.1 GCA_934527325.1 uncultured Candidatus Soleaferrea sp. | reverse complement strand
GCAAGTCTTCTAACATGCTTGTTCAACAAATTTCAGCCACTTAACTTTGTGGTATCTTTATATTGCAATTTAGAGTCGTGGTTTTTTAGCAGCTTTTATTTGACGTATAAATTTGAATATGTTAAAATTATAATTAATATATAATTTGTAAGGGGTAAATTTTTTATATGAGAATGTATGATATTATCTTAAAAAAAAGAAATAAAGGTTCGTTAACAACTAAAGAAATAGAATTTTTTGTGAATGAGTATACTAATGGAAATATTCCAGACTATCAAGTATCAGCACTATTAATGGCTATATACCTTAACGGAATGAATAATAAAGAGATTTCTGATTTAACTATGACTATGGCTAAATCTGGAGATATGATAGATTTAGCTAAAATACCTGGTATTAAAGTAGATAAACATAGTACTGGTGGGGTGGGAGATAAAACAACGCTTGTAATAGCACCTATAGTTGCAGCATGCGGTATTCCAGTAGCCAAAATGTCTGGTAAAGGTTTAGGGCACACTGGTGGAACAATAGATAAATTAGAATCTATACCTGGCTTTAAAACAGAGATACCTCAGCAAGAATTTATTAACATTGTAAATTCTATTGGAGTTAGTATTGTAGGGCAATCTGGCAAACTGGCACCAGCAGATAAAAAAATATATGCATTAAGAGATGTTACGGCAACAGTAGATAGCATACCATTAATTGCGGCTAGTATTATGAGTAAAAAAATAGCTTCTGGTTGTGATGCAATATTGTTAGATGTAAAAACCGGGAGCGGGGCTTTTATGAAAACAACAGAAGATGCTATAGAGTTAGCTGAAAAAATGGTGGCTATAGGTAAAGAAGTTAATAAAAAAACAGTAGCGTTAATAACGAACATGGAACAACCTCTAGGTAAAGCTATAGGTAATTCTTTAGAAGTAATTGAGGTAGTTGAAACACTTAAAGGGAATGGCCCTAAAGATTTAACAGATATTTGTATATCTTTAGCGGGGAACATGTTGTATTTGGCAGGTAAGGGAACAATTGAAGAATGTGAAAATATGGCAGTAGATAAAATTAAATCTGGAGCTGCTTTAAAAAAATTGATTGAAATGGTTAAAGCTCAAGGTGGAGATGAAAATTATATAATTAATACATCTAATTTTGAAAAAGCAAAATATAGTTGTAAAGTAATATCTCAGCAATCTGGTTATGTGAATACTATTAATGCGGAAATGTGTGGTGAAGCTTCTAGAGTTTTAGGAGCAGGAAGAAAAACTAAATGTGATAGCATAGATTATTTGGCAGGAGTTATTTGTAATGTTAAAATAGGTGAATATGTAAATAATGGAGATGTAATTGCTGAATTACATACTTCTAAAAAAGAAACAATTGACGAAGCAAAAAAATTAATTTTAGAATCTATGGTGTTTTCTGCTGAAAAACCTATAAAAAAAGAATTGATATATTCAAGAGTGTTTTAGTAATTTTGTTACACAATATATTTATTAAAAAATAGGTAGGCAGATGAATTTTTGCTATTAAATAAGATCCCAAATAAATTCAATTATTGAATTTATTTGGGATCTTATATTGTTGCTTAATCGCAACAATAACCCCGTCGGCTATGCCGGGGGAGTGAGTGAGCTTTAGCTTTAAGTAATAAACCTCTTGTGATTTTGGAAAAAATAAAAAAATTTTATATTATATACTTTAATTTCCAGAATTTGTATGTTATACTATAATTGTCTAGCTATTACTCAATAATATGTTTATTATAGAAAGGGGGTGTATTATAAATGCTATTTACAAAAATAAGAAAAATGCTTTCTGCTATGCTTTTAATTGGTTTAATACCAACGTTAAATGTAAATACATTTGCTATTAGCCAGTTAAATAAGTGTAATGCTCTCGGGGGACGTTTGGAATCACATGTTTGGAGAGATAATGGAAAAATATCAGGAAATACATATCAATGGTCTTACCAAGTTGCAGCTAAATATTTTGGAAACAACCAAGTGAGTGTAATTAAAACCAGCTGGACAATTAGCTGTAGCATGAGATCTGGTGGTAACTTTTCAATAGGTGTAAATTCTGGTGGTGTATCTGCTGGCAGTGGTTCTGCATGGCAAACATTATCTAAAAGTGCTTACTGGGAAAATAGTAATGGAGCTAAAGAATCTTCTTTTAAAAGTAACATAGTTGTTTCCCCTGCAATAGATTATAGAAGAGATACAATTAGTGTTATTAATGAAGCAAGAGTAACTTTAGTTGGTGATGCTAAACCATATATTGTTAGTGCGGGTGTTTAAATATATATTTAACATTATAATAAACAATTATCAATATGGCTGGAATGTAAAATATTATTTTTTCATTTCAGTCATATTTGGTAATTATAAAAATTCAATATAATAAAGGAATGGTGTTTTTGAAGAGAATATTTAATTTTTTAATGTTAATAACATTACTGGCATTAACAAGTGGTTGCATAATAAATAATAATTGTAAAATTAATGGTAACGTAAGCTTTGTATATTTATTTAATAGATATATGCAGAGAATTGAAAAATATAATTTAAATACGTGTTATACAGAAGGTAGGTTATATGACGATTTAAATATGGTACAATATGAGTTCCCGTATAGAAATGTTAAAACTAATTCTTATAATTATAGGCTGTTTTCATCTGGGCATAATGTATACAACAAATTTGAAGTAATTAAGCTTACAGAAAATAAAATTCAAAGATTATTCAAAAATAAAAATAAAGATGAGGGTTTGTTTCCAATAGACGTCTATGATGACAAAATATTTTTTCAAAGCATTTTGTATAAAAATCAAAAACCATATAAATGGGGAATAGTTTTTTTCGATGCTGATTTTAAACATAGAGAAGACATTAATTTAACAGATATTGTTGAAAAAGCAGTTGTGTTAAATAATAAAATTTATTATTTAACATATGTTCCACAATTAAAGAATTATGAACTATATTACATAAACTTAAATAACTTAAAAAAAATAAAATGTGAATTAAAATCAGAAGTTAAAAATATTTTTAAGTATAAAAATATTTTATTGGTTTGTGATGAAAATTATATATATGGTGTGGGAAATTTTAAAATTCCTTATAAAGTTAACAGTTATTTTGATGACCGTTCGCAAACACTTATTCAAATTTTCCCTGAAAATGGAATTTTAAAATGTAAAATTACAGACCTTATAAATAATAAACAGTTAGCAGTAATAAATAACCCTATAGATTTTAAATATGTTAACAACAATATTATTAACATATTTTGTGATGGGGAAATACACAATGTTGACATAGGTAAATTGAGGGAGGTAGATAGCAATGAATAATACTGAAACTTTAAAGCTTGAAAATATAAATGTAATATTTAAAGAAAAAGTTATATTTCAAAATTTGAGCTTTGAGTTTATTAGAAATAATACATACATAATTAACGGTAAAAATGGTGTAGGTAAAACAACGTTGCTTAATGTAATATCAAATTACATACAATACGAAGGGAAAGTGGTTAAGGACCCTAAATGGACATTAGATTATTTGTTTCAAGATGATATGTTATTTTCTAATATTACTGTTCGAGAAAATTTACTGCTCAAATATTTAACTAGAAATTATAGCCTGGATGATTTTAAAAATATATCAGTTAACGCTTTAAGTACTTTTGGTGTAGCGAATTTAATTGACCAAAAAGTAGAAATGCTTTCTGGTGGTGAACGTCAGCGAGTGAAGCTATCGCAAATGTTACTGTTAAATTCTGATATTATAATTTTAGATGAACCATTATCTAAAATAGATAAAGTGGATGTAGAAAATATTTGTAAAACGATATCTAAAGTTTTTAGTAAATGTTTTTTAATTATTGTTAGTCATGATAATTGGTACGGTAATTTTATAAAATTAAAACTAATAGATAAAAAGTTAAAACAGGTGAATTAAATGAAGTGTGTTGAAAAAATTATATCAAAATTAATTTTAAAAAAATCTACTACTAATTTAAAAATATCTATAATAATTTTAATGGTTGTATTATTGGCATCAACATCTATTTTTATGTTTATAATTTCACATAATATACAAACAAATAAAGATTTTTATAATAACCCTAAAATGCGTTTAATACAGGTTATGTCACACAAAGATGCAGTAACTCATGAAAATATGGTTTTAGATTTTAAAGATATAAAATATATTTCTGATATATTAAAAAATAAATATAGATCTAAACAATATTATATAGTAACTTGTTATATGTTTAATTTTGGTATTACTACAAATTTAAATGAATCTTTTTTTATTACTGGTTTAGATTCTAAAGTAGGGGAAATATTATTTGGCCAAAAATTGAATGATGATGTTTTGTATTTGCATTCTGAGTACAAAAAATCTTTAGGTAATGTTCAATTAAAAGTACCAATAATCAAGCAAGAACAAGGAGGCTTTTGTAGTAAAGAAACAAAAAATATTGACCTTAAAATTTGTAATACTATAAAAACTGATCCAATAGATTTATTTGAACATAGTAATATAAATGATGTTGGAGTTGTTAGTTTAAAAACTTTTAAAAAAATAATGGAAACATCATACAATATGCCATGGTTGAATTTAACTTCGAATCAAGAATTTTTTATTCCTAATTTTATTGACAAATTATATGTATATTCTTATGATATAAAAGATGTTCCATTGATATCGAAATACCTTAAGCAATATAATTACGATGTTTATTCTCCGCTTTTAGCATTTGAAAATTCAAATCTGTCATTAACAAAAATAAAAATATTTTTTTATTCAATAATGATTATTGTTTGCATTTTAGTTTTTGCTCAGTTTATATTATCTTTTAAATTCTATTTAAGAATACAAAAAAAAGATATTGGCATTTTGAAACAAATAGGGTACAATAATAACCAAGTATTTAAATTTTATAAAAGTAATATAAACAAGATGTTTTATTTATTATCAATAATTATTAGTACATATACCATTATATTAGGTTTTTTTATTTTAACCTATAAGCAAATATATTGTATATTAATTATATTGTTAATATTTAACTTGTTTTTGTGGTTGAGTAATTTAATAGTAACTAGAGCGATGTTAAAAAAAATAATAAGTCTTAATATCTTACAATTGCTAAAACAAAATAAAGAATTTGAGTGATAAATGTAATTAAAATTTTAATAGATTCTGTTACTATAAAAAGTGTACATATAATTGTGGGGCTGTATTAAAACAATTTTTTTAATTGTTTTAATACAGCCCCATTACTAGATATTTTAAGTTGTTAAAATATAGATATTAATTTTTTGCCTGCCAAAAATCATACATTCATTTTTAGTAGACATGAATACGTCTATGTCGGCTTGACCTCTACGCATAGCTCCACCGGTATCTTCAGCAATAAATATGCCAGAAAAATTTCTGTGGCAAGATTTTATATAAAGAACGGAATGGTATGGAATAACTTTTGGATTTACTGAAACATAGCCAACTCGTGGAATTTTTCCAGTAGATGTTCTAGAACCGGGTTCTGCAGTATAAGCTGTAGCAATGCGGTTAGGTAAAACGCTTTTATAGTTTAGTGGGCAACCATTATTATCTAAGGGAATTGAAGTAATATTGTGTACAATAGGATGCCTAATTCCTATAAGAATTTTTTGAGGCGTAGGTTTAACTTCATTGCCAGATAGTAAATTTGTAGTAACTAATTTCTTATTAACTAAAATCTGTTCATGTGTAGTTATAATTTTACCTGGTGTTCCAGGGCAAACAATAGTTTGCCCTTCATCTAAGTAAGGGCTAAAGACTTTTATTGTAGGGAAAGATGTTTCTTGAATATTTGTTACTATTTTTTTTTCAACAAAAGGCGAAATAGCGGGAGACAATGAAGAAATATTGCTGTCGTTAGTATTGGTAATATCGTTTATTTTAGCAGATGTTATAGTGCTTGTAAACTCATCTAAATGGTCATTCATTGTTACCCAAAATATAATA
The DNA here is from genome assembly GCA_934527325.1 of uncultured Candidatus Soleaferrea sp. GTDB lineage: Bacteria > Bacillota > Clostridia > Oscillospirales > Ruminococcaceae > RGIG8779. The sequence continues at coordinate 680 of CAKTAG010000051.1, read as the reverse complement.
ATCGAAGTTAATGTGGAAAATAAAACCATAGACCCAGCGCGCGAAAATAATAATTTTAAAAATTTAATAATATCTTTTTGGGAAATATTCAACTATGTTCCAGCTCCAATATAATAATTTATAAGTTTAAAAAGTTTTTGTTTAGGGGAATAATATAATCAGAGTATTTTAAAGTGGAGGGTTGTTAAATCAAATTTTTGTTGTATCTAATTATATTATTAACACATTTAAAATAATTAATTAAACGTAGTATATAAAAAATATATTATGTTTAACTAAAATTCATTCAAATATATTATATACATTTAAAGGAAAAAGTCAAATTAATGTAAAGCCAAACAAAAACTGTAGCTGAAAAAGTAGTATATTGGAATAACATATTATAATATTATAATAAATTTTTTAAGATGTTAATTTTTAGCTAAATGCAATTTTCTATGTGGTGAACAATGTCTCCAACAGTTTTTATAGAATCAATTTTATCATCTTGAAATTCAATATCAAATTCTTCTTCAATAGACATTATTAAGTCTATTATATCTAAAGAATCAGCACCTAGATCATCTGTTATGTTAGAATCCATAGAAATGCTTTCTTCTTCTATATCTAATTGATCACATAATATTTTTTTTATTTTTTCAAAAACCATTTTTTCTACTCACTCCTAATAAATTATATTG
>CAKTAG010000050.1 GCA_934527325.1 uncultured Candidatus Soleaferrea sp. | reverse complement strand
GATGGTGCAAAAGGCGGACCCATTCATGCGCCATCAGGCGCTGCTGGTAAAAGCCCCTTGTAGGGGCAGAGCAAACCACCGTCTTAGCCGGTGGTTTTTATTAAGCCTTTGATTATTTTGTATTCTACACAATCTCCATTTTTATATCATACATTACATATTAACCAATAATGTACTACTAATTTTTTTACCAAACCATTGCTTTATCTTATAACATCACAACCCATATATGGCACCAATACTTTAGGTACTGTAATAGAACCATCTTCATTTTGATAATTTTCTATTATAGCAGCCACTGTTCTACCAACAGCTACACCAGAGCCATTCAATGTATGTACAAACTCTGCTTTACTTTTTGCATCTTTTTTATATTTTATATTTGCTCTTCTTGCTTGGTAATCTTCAAAATTAGAACAACTAGAAATTTCTACATATCTACCATAAGATGGCATCCAAACTTCTATATCATACGTTTTTGCACTACAAAATCCTAAATCTCCAGATGATAATGCTACCACCCTATGTGGCAACTCAAGTAATTTTAACACTTTTTGTGCATCTTCTACCAATAATTCTAATTCTTTATAAGAAGTTTCTGGTTCTACAAATTTAACTAGCTCTACTTTATTAAATTGGTGTAACCTTATTAAGCCTCTCGTATCACGGCCTGCACTACCTGCTTCACCTCTAAAGCATGCCGAATACGCACAATATTTTATAGGCATATCACTTAAATTTAATATCTCTGAACGGTGAAAATTTGTAACCGGAACTTCCGCTGTAGAAATTAAATAATAATCTTTATTTTCAATTTTAAACATATCTTCTTCAAATTTCGGCAACTGCCCTGTTCCCAACAATGAATCTTTATTAGCCATAAATGGTGGAAAAACCTCTGTATACCCATTTTTAGTATGCTGATCAAGGTAAAAATTAATAATTGCCCTTTCTAACCTAGCACCTAAATTTTTATAAAAAACAAACCTTGTGCCTGTAACTTTTGCCCCTCGTTCAGAATCTATAATACCCAACAACTTACCTAATTCCCAATGAGGTTTAGGCTCAAATTCAAAATTTCTAGGCGTAGAAAATTTTCTTATTTCAACATTATCGCTATCATCGGCCCCATCTGGCACCGTTTCATTCACTATATTAGGAATTTGCAACAATATCTCCTTTTGGGCATTTTCTAAACCTACAATTTTTTGAGAAAGAACTTTAACCTCTTCAGAAATATCTTTCATCTTTTTCATTGTTTCAGAAACATCTTTACCTTCTTTTTTTAAATAAGGTAACTGCTTACTAAAAACATTTTGCTCACATTTAAGTGCATCACACTTAGAACTAAGCATTCTTCTTTGTTTATCAATTTCTAATATCTCGTTAAACAAGCTATCATAATTTTTACCTCTTCTATTAACAGCCTCTTTAATTTTATCAACATCGCTTCTTATAAGTTTGATATCTATCATAACTTTCAACTTCTTTCATAAAAATTAAAATTTAGTATACAAAACTATATTATAAATTTTATTATTTTATATACTATATTTTATTGTGATTGCAACTCTTCTTTTAATTGATTTTCTTGGTTCACTTCATTAACCTGTGTTTCTTCTGTACTATTATTAACCTCCTGTACAGGTGCACTAGTATGCACAGTACATACTCCCGGCTTATTATAAGCTTTGTAATACCCTTCACCACCAATTGGGCAATAAGCACCTGCAATGTTCCCAGTTGCACCACAATATGGTAACTTAACAACATTGCCCGCTACAGGGAAAGAATTATTAGGTAAATTTCTATGCAACGGCTCCATAATATTTTTCCAAATTATTGGTGTAGGGTAATAACCATATCTAACTTGATTTGGCTCATCGTACCCATACCAAACCACACCAATATAGTAAGGTGACATTCCAACAAACCACAAGTCCTTGTCATCACTAGTAGAACCCGTTTTACCTGCCAATGGCAAAGAACCAAATTTAGCAGCTTTACCAGTTCCATTAGGGCCATTTATTACCCTTTGCAGCAACTGGTTCATCACCATAGATGTTTCTGGTGAAATTACACTTTTTGGTGTAACATCTTTTTCCAAAACCAAATTTCCTTTTATATCCAAAATTTTAGTGTATGAATATGGTTTGGTAAAATACCCTCCATTAGCATATATTTGGTAAGCACCCGCTAACTCTAAAACTGTAACACCTCTAGTTAAACCACCTAAAGCCATACCAGATAAGTTTACATCTGAAAAAATTTTACCATTAATTCTTTCTTCTTTAACTAAAGTTGATATTCCTAATTTAGTTGTTAAAAAATTAAAGCTTTTTAACGGCGTTAATTCCCTACATATTCTAACTGGAATAGTATTTGTAGACATTTGTATAGCTTTATCTACAGTCATTTTACCATAGTAAGAGCCATAGTAGTTTCTTGGCCATTTTTTACCATCAACATCTATTGGTTCATCATCCCACAAAGATGAATAAGTTGTTAAATTATATTCAACAGCTGGGCCATAAACGCCAATAGGCTTCATAGTAGAACCTGGTTGCCTTTTTGCCTGTGTAGCTCTATTATAAACTCTTGCAGCTTCTTTTTTTCCGCGGCCACCAACCATACCTAAAATTTTTCCATTAGGGTCCAATATCACCATTGCAGCTTGTGGTTTATTACCAGCTTTAAGCGAAGGGAATGTTTTATCGTCTTCAAATTTAGCTTCCATATGAGCTTGAATATCAACATCAACAGTAGAGTAAATTCTAAAGCCACCTGAAAAAAATTGATTTTCTGCATAAGCTCTTGTATAGCCCTTTTCTTTAACCAAATCACTTATAACTTCTTCAATTAAATTATCTACAAAATAACTTTGCACTTTAGTTTCTGTATTTTCTTCTTCTTTTTCTACTAATTGTATATCTTCTTTAATAGCTGATTTATAAACTTCTTCATCTGTAATAAAACCTAATTCTAACATTTTCTTTAATATGTAATTTCTACGTTTTTTATTTGCTTCTGGGTTATTAAACGGGTTATATTCTGTTGGATTTTTTGTTATACCTACAATTGCAGCAGATTCAACTAAAGTTAAATCTTTAACATCTTTATTAAAATAAGTGTTTGCTGCCGCTTGAATTCCATTAGCTCCGCTACCAAAATAAACTATATTTAAATACCCTTCTATTATCTGCTCTTTACTATAGTTTTTTTCTAAGTATATTGCCTCTAAAATTTCTTGTATTTTTCTTTCATATTTTATTTCATCTTTTTTAGTTATGTTTTTTATAAGCTGTTGAGTTATAGTGGACCCACCTTGCCTACCACCATAAATATGCAAAATTTCATTAGCAAAAGCCCCTATTGTTCTTTTCCAATCTACCCCTTTATGTTGTAAATACCTTTGGTCTTCTATAGCAATAACAGCTTGCATTAAATATTTAGGCATTCTTTCAACATCTACCCAAATTCTATTTTCATTTTTATAAAATTTATTAATTGCTACTGGTTCATTTGTTTTTTTATTATTAGCATAAACTATTGTAGTATAATTTACTCTATAATTATCTAAATTTAAAGCCTCATTACCACTCATTAACCTTAAAAAATAAATCGATAACAATGTAACCACTATACAACTAGTAATAATGCAAATCAATATTACCACCACAAAAAATTTCCATATGTAGCTTCCTAACAAAGAAAGATTAACTACATTATTTTTTTGAGATTTCAAACATTTACACCTCTTTTAAAACTATTAATAAATTAATATCAAATTCTGCATCTACAACTATATTTCAAATTACTATATGTATAAATTAACATTATAATACAAAATAGAAATTATAATTTTTCTACATTTTTTTATTTACCTTATTTATTTTTTAATTTGAGAAACTGCTAATTTATCACACCGCTCATTTTCTGGGTGGCCATCATGTCCTTTTATCCATTTAAATTCCACATTATGAATATCTAATAATGGTAATAGTTTTTGCCATAAATCAACATTTATAGCCAAAGTTTTATTTGATTTTTTCCAATTATTTTTCTTCCAATTATAGACCCAACCTTTAGTTACAGAATCTACAACATATTTAGAATCTGTACAAAGTACAACATTGCATGGTTCCTTTAAAATTTTTAAAGCTTCTATTACCCCTGTTAATTCCATACGGTTATTCGTTGTGTTACTTTCCCCACCAAATAACTCCTTTTCAATACCATTATACCTTAATATCGCGCCATAGCCACCTGGCCCAGGGTTTCCTGAACAGGCTCCATCTGTAAATATTTCAACTGTTTTTACAACTTTCCCCATAATAAATCCTTACCAAACTAATTATCATCTAGAATCATTTGGTCATAATTTAGGTAATTAAAACCAAATTTTTTATATAGCTCCACTGCTTTTTCGTTAGTTTTGCAAACTTCTAACCTAAACCTGTTTACACAATTTTTATATTTTTCTACTATCAAATTTATAGTGCTATATGCTATACCCATGTTTCTAAAATTTTCACTTACAAATAATTCTTCAATAAATACTATTTTTCCTCCCATTTCCGAACTCCACATAAAAGACAAAATAACAAACCCAGCTGGTTTGTTACCCAAATTTATAATAAATCCATTTAAAAAATCAGACTTTGAAATAATTTCATAAAAATTTCTTTTTACAACATTTTCATCAAACTCCATTATAGTTGCCCCTGAACCATAAAAGCTTTTTTCCATTTCTATGTAATTACTAAAATCATCTAACTCAAACTCATGTATACTTACATTACTATTTAACATTTGAACTCTCTCTTTTTTTATAATTCTTTAAATAAATATGGGTTAATATTTTTATTAGCGCTAACTGGTTTAAAAGCAAACAATTTAAGGCACAAAAAAGTAACAGGTACCCCTATTACAGCAGCTACAATATAAGCTAACAAATTACACCCACCTAAAATATCACATATAATAAAAACTATTGCCAATTGAATCAAAAAATTGGGAATATATGAAATGAAAAATTTTATATATTTTACTAAACTTAACTTCTCTTTGAATATTATAGTAGTATTCAATAAATATGCAACTACATTACTTAAAATGTACCCCCAACAAAAAGCTATTGAAGTATTTACAATAACCTTATTAAAAATTAATGAAAAAACAACACTATTAAATGTATTAATTACCCCTAACATAACAAACAGTATAAAATCTCGAGATAAAAAAAGTAATTTTAATTTGTTAAACCATGGTAAGGTATATTTTTGCCAATTAATTAAATTATCGCCTAAAACAATATAACTTTGTTCTGCTAAATCTGCTAATGGTGCATCAGATAGTGAATCGGAATAAAATTCTTTTATTTTATAATCTTTTAAAATTTCATTCAATCTTTTTACTTTTTGGTTCCCATAGCAATTTTGTTTTGTTATTTTACCTGTTTTTTCATCTGCCAAAGTACCAATTAACAAATTAACTTTAAGGTAATTATAACAAATTTTTTTTAATAAACATTCCGGAGATGCTGAAATAATAACATCTTTAGAATGATCTTTTTTTAAATACCAGTCTTTAATTTTATGTTTATTTTCTTGCCAAAAATTATCTACTACAGAATCTATATCATCTAAATATTTAAAATACCCTAACATATCGCCTTTAAATTGGGTCCATTTAGTAAAACCAAATAAATATTTAAAAAAAGCCCATATTTGGAAAAAAATATGTTTTAATACCTTATGGTTATGTTTTAAACAATATTTATAAAAATCCGCTGTTACGTCACCATCATAAATCGTTTCATCAAAATCATATACATAAATATCATCCATATATAAACCTCTATAATTTTTATACTACAAAAATAATTAAAAAAAATGGAGCTACTAACCGGGTTCGAACCGGTGACCTGCTCATTACGAATGAGCTGCTCTACCAACTGAGCTACAGTAGCAAATTAAATTACCTTTTACTATTTTAATTGAAATACTTTAATTAGTCAATGGTAAAACAAAAAATAAACTCTACATTATTAAAATTATATTGGAATATAAATTAACTCGTTAAAATATACTATTCTATATAACTACCCAATTAAAAGCAAAAACATAATAATTACCTACAAAATACATCAATTATAAAACTATTTACTTATAAAAAAACCTTCAATATTTTTGCATTTTATACACTCATATCCAACAAAAAAACACATACAGTATACTAATTATTGCAATTTTCACTCGCACAACACTTAACGTGAAAAAACAATAAATATTTATTAAATCATATTGACAAAAATTATTGGGCGGTTTATAATATGGCGGTAGAGTTAAATTTTTATTTTAAAGGAGTATAATTAACCATGAACAATTCAAATTTAAAGAAACTTTTAGCAGTTTCTATTGCAAGTATTGCAATGTTATCACTTTTTGCTTCTTGTAACAAAAAAGAAGAAGATGTTCCAAATGCTGATACAACTGTAACAGAAGATGAAGCTATGACAGATACAGATATGGATGCACCTGCTTCAACTGAAAAAGATGCAACAGATGCTGATACAGAAGAAAATGCAGAAGAAAGTGAAACTTCAGATAGTTCTGAATCTTCTAGCACAGACGACACTACAAAATAATATTGTTAATTTTAACTCTAAATTATTTTTCAAGAAGGATTCTGTTAATTAAAATCAGAATCCTTCTTGCTTTTTATATTAGTTTGTATTACAATATTTTATATAAAAAATTAATATTGGGGAAGTGACCTATT
>CAKTAG010000049.1 GCA_934527325.1 uncultured Candidatus Soleaferrea sp. | reverse complement strand
ACCCTAGTGAATTGAAAAAGGATTATATATTAAAGGTTTGCCAATATTATAAAACACTTTCAGATGCAAACATAGAATATAATGACGATATTAAAAAATATATAATATCTGAAATAGAGGTTAAAGATATAGTAAGGAATTTATTTGGCATAGATAATTTTACATACGAAGACAATGATGTTTATAATGAAAAATTAGGAATTTATATGTTTGATGACTATGTAGGTTTTTTTGATGATGGAACATATAAAAATAAGCAAGTGAATAAACTAGATGACCAAAGAATTGAATTTACAGTGACTGTACAAAATAGTACAACAGGTTTAAAACACAATGAAAAATATATACTTAAAAAAGGTGAAAATCAGAGTTATTACTATATTGTAGCAAAAAACTCTAAAAGCTAAGTTGTAGTTTTTTACTATTGATGTAATACTTTAAGTTAGCTTATAAAAGGAGTTTGTAGAAAATGAATATTGATAAAAATACAGATTTAAACTTAATTTTAGACCAAATAAAAAATTTAATTAAACCTATAAATTTAATATTATTTCACAAAAAAACAGGTAATAATGGAAGAGTTGTAGGGTTTAAAGTTTGCATAATTGTAGATACTAAAAGTAAATTGGATTTGGAAAAATATATATATAAGAATATAGATAGTAACATACCTTTTGATGTAATACTATACACTAGTGATGAATGGAACAAATTGAAATTAAAAGAAAATTCTTTTGTTAACCAAATATTACAGAAAGGGCGTATATATGGGCAAGAATAGGCACAACAATAATGATAGTAGGCTTTTTTACACTTGGATAGACAATGCGCAAGAAGATATTATTGCAGCAGAAATAATGATGTCTAATTCTAGATGTTATAAATTAGCTACTTTCCATTGCCAGCAAACGTTAGAAAAAGCATTAAAAGGGTTTATGCTATTTAAAAAAAACAGGCTTTTAGATGGCCACAATTTGTTATGGTTATGTAAACAAGCTATGAGTGTAGATAAAGATTTTATAGATTTTTTAGATGAGTGTGCACTTTTAAACCATTGCTATATAGAAACACGGTACCCATCAGATTTATTTTTTGAAGTTACTGAGCAACAGGTAAAAAAATTTTATTTATCTACAAAAGATGTTTTTAATAAAATATGCGATAAAATATATATGGAATATGTTAACGTAAAAGCTAGATATTAAAATTATTATATGCGTTTTATATGCTGCTAATTTTTTATTATTTACATAAATAGTAGTTAAAAATATTTTTTATATAAAAAAAGGAGAACAATTATGAAAAAACCAGTAGTATTAGCTATATTAGACGGATATGGATATTCTGATAAGGTTGAAGGTAACGCTGTGCTTAACGCAAAAACACCTAACCTAGATAAAATAATAAAAGAAAACCCTACAACATTGATTAGTGCAGCAGGTTTAAGTGTAGGCTTACCAGAAGGGCAAATAGGAAATTCAGAAGTAGGGCATGTAAATTTAGGGGCAGGAAGAGTAGTTTATCAAGGTTTAACTAGAATATCTAAAGCTATTGATGATGGTGACTTTTTTAAAATTCCGGAATTTATAAATGCAATGGAAAAATGCAAAGAAAATAACAGCAATTTACATATCATGGGCTTAATATCTAATGGAGGCGTTCATAGCCATTTGTTGCATTTGTATGCATTACTTAAATTAGCTAAAATACAAAATGTAAAAAATGTTTACATACATTGTTTTACAGATGGTAGAGATGATGATATAAGATCTGGTAACGGATATATTAAGCAAATTGAAAAGCAAACAGCCCAAATTGGTGTAGGCAAAATAGCAACAGTTATGGGGCGTTATTATGCTTTAGATAGGGATAACAGATGGGAACGAACAGAAATTGCATATAAAGCTATGGTAGATGGTGTAGGTGAAGAGTGTAGCGATGTTAATAAAGTGATGGAGTTGCGTTACAATAAAAACGAAACAGATGAATTTATAAAACCTATAATATGCAATAAAAATGGTATGGTACAAAAAAATGATTCTATAATATTTTTTAATTTTAGACCAGATAGAGCAAGGCAAATTACAAGAGCTTTTGTTGACAGTGATTTTGATAAATTTAAAAGAGAAAAAGGGTACTTAAACCCCAGCTTTGTTTGCATGACACAATATGATGAAAATATTACCAATGTAGAAGTGGCTTTTAAACCTATAGTTGTAAAAAATAGTTTAGCAGAATGTTTGGCTAATAATGGGTTAGTTCAGCTTCATATATCAGAAACAGAAAAATATGCACATGTAACGTTCTTTTTTAATGGTGGTGTAGAAAAAGCATATAAAAACGAAGATAGAATATTAATTCCATCACCTAAAGTGGCTACTTACGACCTTGCACCAGAAATGAGTGCAGATGAAATAACAGCAAAAACACTAAGCGCTTTAGATTCTGATAAATATGATTTTGTTGTGTTAAATTATGCAAACTGCGATATGGTTGGGCACACAGGTAATTACCAAGCTGCTATTAAAGCAGTAGAAACAGTAGATAGAAATGTAGAAAAATTAGTAAGTAAAGTTCAAGAAAAAGGCGGTGTTATAATAATTACAGCAGACCATGGAAATGCAGAAGAGATGTTAAAAGAAAACGGAGAAATGATGACAGCGCACACTACAAACCCTGTTACATTTACTGTTGTTGGCTATAACTGTAAGTTAAAAAATGGTGGTAAGCTAGGTGATGTTGCACCTACTATTTTAAAAATTATGGGTGTAGATAAGCCAGCTGAAATGACAGGAGAAGCATTGATATAGATTGATAATTGCGTTTAGTGGAAATTTTTAAAATTAATCTCTAAAAAATGGAGGTAGTTTTATGGAAAAAAAACCTTTATATGTTGAACAAGGCCTTACAGATGTAGAAGCGGCTAATAGGTTAAAGCAATATGGACTTAATAAGTTAGAAGATGCAAAGCCTAAAACAATATGGAGTATAACTTTAGATGTTTTAAAAGAGCCAATGTTTATATTGCTTGGTATAACTGCATTTATTTATTTTTTTGTAGCTAAAGAGGTAATAGAAGGGTTGGTGATGATTTTTTCTATAGTTTTAATGATGGCTATAGAAGTTGTACAGGAGTACAAAACAGATAAAAGTTTAGAAAAATTAAAAGAATTATCTCAGCCAAAAACACTGGTTAAAAGGAACGGCAAAGTTGTAGAAGTAGATAGTGAATACATTGTACCTGGTGATGTTATGCTTGTTTCTGAAGGTGATAAAATTTCTGCAGATGGTATTGTGTTGTGCCAAAATGATTTAGCAGTAGATGAATCTTCTTTAACAGGTGAACTAGATGTAATATATAAAACTACAGAAGAAGATAATGTTAACCACTTTAAAAGGAATTTTGTTTACCAAGGTACTAATGTAATTTTAGGGTCTGCAGAAGTAAAAGTAACTGCAACTGGCAAAAATACTCAGACTGGTAAAATTGGCACTAGCATTTTACAAGCACCTGTTGGCCCAACTCCGCTAGAAAAACAGGTGAGAGGGTTAGTAAAAACAGTTTCTATTTTTGCTTTAATTATGCTTATAGCTATATTTTCTATAACCTATTTTAAATCTAACAATCTATATAATGCAGTTATTAGCGGTATTACTTTTGCTATAAGTGCTATACCAGAAGAATTCCCTGTAGTGTTAACCGTGTTTTTATCTTTAGGTGCTTACAGGCTTTCTACAAAAAAATCGTTAATAAGAAAGTTAACTAGTGTAGAAACTTTAGGTGGAATATCTGTTTTATGTGTGGATAAAACTGGTACATTAACAGAAAATAACATGAAAGTTGATAACGTTTTTTGTAATAACGGTGTAGAGGAATTTTATTTAAAAAAAATAGCTGTTTTGGCTTGCGAAAAAAAATCTTACGACCCTATGGAACAAGCTATTTTAAAGTACTGTAACTTAGATGTTGATAAACTTTTTGCAAATCGGTTAGTCACTGAATATCCATTTACAGCTAAGTTAAAAATGATGGGGCATGTTTGGGTACTAGATGATAATAAATTTACAATTGCAGTAAAAGGGTCACCAGAAAGTGTTTTAAAAATATGTAAATTAACAGAAGGGCAGCGCCTTAAAATAGAACAAGAACAGAATGAAATGGCGAAAAAAGGTTTAAGAGTTATTGCTGTAGCTGCAACAGTATGCAATAACGAGTGTGAAATTCCAGGTGAAATAAGTGATTGTGAATTAAATTTTTTAGGTTTAATAGGTTTTATAGACCCACCAAGAAAAGAAGTAGCTAAAAGCATAGAAATTTGCAACAAAGCTGGTGTGCAAGTAATAATGATAACAGGTGATAACCTTGTAACGGCAAAATCTATAGGTGAGCAAATAGGGCTGCTAGCTACAGAAAACGTTTTAACAGGTGAACAAATAGAGGCTATGAGTGAGGATGAATTAGCTAAAGCTGTTAAACATACAAATATATTTGCAAGAGTTATTCCGGAACAAAAAATGAAGATAATAAGGGCAATAAAAAAGAATGGAGCAGTTGTAGCTATGACAGGTGACGGTGTGAATGATGCACCAGCATTGAAATATGCAGATATTGGAATAGCTATGGGTAAAAGGGGAACTAATGTAGCTAAAGAAGCGTCTGATATGGTTTTATTAGATGATAATTTTTCTACAATAGTAGAAACTATAAAAGATGGTAGAAGGATATATGATAACATATGTAAAGCTATTAGTTATGTAATAACATTTAAATTGCCAATAGCTTTAATGGCGCTGGTAATTCCGTTTTTTGGTTTAACGCCTATGTTGTTGCCTATTCATGTTGTGTTGTTAGAATTGTTTATAGACCCAGTTTCGGCATTGGTTTTAGAGCGCCAACCAGCCGAAAAAAATGTTATGACTAAAAAACCAAGAGATATTTCTAAGGGTATTATAACCATTCGTTCTTTAGCTAAAATAATGTTGCAAGGCGGAATTATATTTTTAGCAACGTTTTTTTCGTATGTGGTTATAGCAAGCAACACAGGCAACGAGAATTTGGCTAGAAGTTTTTCGTTGGCAACGTTAATGTTTTCGAATATATTTTTAATTTATGTTAGTGTTTCAGAAACAAAATTGGCAATAGATGTTGCCAAAGAATTTATGAAAGATAAAATAATTTGGCTTGTAGTAGGTTTTATATTGTTATGTTTGTTTGCTTTGATATATGTAAAACAGCTTAATGTAATATTTAAAACAGAGCCATTAACTTTGGCGCAAATTTTAACTGTGATTTGTGTATCTTTCATAAGTGTGATATGGTATGAAGTAGTAAAGATGTTAAAAAAAGGCAAAAAATCGGTTAAATAAATTGCGAAATCAAAGTAAATAAAAAAAATTGTTATAAAATAGAAGTTTGATTAAAAAAATAAGGTCAAACTTCTATTTTTTTTGAAAAAATAAAAAAATTTTTCAAAAATTTTTTTTATTATAATTGCATAATTATGAATGTCAAAAGTTAATAATTTATATTCATATTAATGTCAATGTGCAAAATATGATATATAATGCGCATGATTGGTAATACTACATCTAAAATCACATAACACACATGGTGATATAGGGTATTGACATATAAAAAGATATAATTTAAAATAAAGTAAATAGTTAAATGCATAGATACTATTTGAAATTGGGAAATAAAAAAAAAGGAGAAAAATATTATGAGTTTTAACGGAAAGAAAGCTATAGCGGGTGTTATATCAGCTATTATGTTGAACGGAATGGTTCCGTACAATGTATTGGCAGATGTGGGACCAAGTGCTGATAGTGATGTAAGTGGAAGAGTTGATTTTTTAGTTAATGGCTCTCAAGCTAAAAAAGCATTGCATAAAACAGATATTGAATTAGCTGAATATGCGACAGCTTACACGAAAAGATTATTAAGTTGCATAAATTTCAGTGGACTTACTGCAGAGCAACAGAATTACATTTCTAATAAAATCTACAATGCGTTCTATCAAAACCCAGAATGTATAGATGTTGTTGGCAAAATGTTAAACAGTAACGGTAACGTTAATGTACCAGAAGTAGTAGCAGCAATAAAAAGTGACACACTAACAGTGCGAGATGGCAAATTAGTTATAAAAGTTCCTGAAGATAAGAATTATAAAATTGCTGGTGATTTTGTACAAATTTTAGCGAAAGACAGCAAAGTAAATTTACCATCTGAAGTACAGCAAACATTAGGAAATACTATAGCTGGTATTGCTAATAAACGTAATATATCTGCTGATGAATTGCCTGTGATATTGCAACAAAATAAACGTGAACTAGAAAATGTTGTTAAAGATGCTGTAAATTTAAATAAATCTGGTAAATATACTAGTAAAAAAATAGCAGGTCAAGTTCAAGATATTTTTAACAAAATGATTTTAACAAAAGCAACTGAAAATGTTAATAATGGTTTAATAACTAATAACGCTAGGGGTAATTATGGTAATGGTTATTATAATGATGTAGTTGCCCGTAACAGAGTTGCAAGTAGATTACCATTTGGTGGTTTTACATATGGCATAACAGATGAAAATATGTCAGCTAATAGAAATAGACCATATTCACGTTCTTATTATAAAAATTGGATAAGAAGCATGGACAATGTTTTACAAGAAGCTGAGGAGAATAATAAGGTTACTGGCATTGTTGCAGGTGCAAGAGATGATAGTATAACTGTTGGTATTAAAACAAATTTAGCAAATTCAAATGTAAGTAGTGAAGCATTAGGAGCAATAC
>CAKTAG010000048.1 GCA_934527325.1 uncultured Candidatus Soleaferrea sp. | reverse complement strand
GTTTACTTACCATCAATAGTAAGCTTTATATTATCAGCTGCTTTTATTGCTTTTTTATTTCCTAGAATACATTCAGCAAGGTTGCTATCTGTTGCTTATGAATTGTTTTCTGGCTCTTTGTTGTTTGGATGTGTATTTATGGTTACAGACCCTGTTACAGCCCCTAAATATAGTGTAGCTAAAACAATTTATGGTGCTATTATTGGAGTTTTGACTATGGTTTTTAGGTATTTTGGAGGTTTTTCTCAGGGTTTGTATTTTGCAATTTTGTTAGGAAATTCCATATCATTTTCGTTGGATAGATTAACGTACAAAGATTACAATTCAAATGGTGGATTTTTTAAATTACAAAATTATATAAAATCTAAGTTAATGTTCAAAAAAACGTTGTGATATAATTTTTTATTTTATATTGAAAAAATTAATTTAAGGAATGATATAGATTGTTAAAAAAAAATAAAAAAGTTATGTCTAGAATAAATGGATTATTTTTTAGAAATCCAACAATTATGTGCCAATTATCTATTGCACCTATTATTTTGGTAGGTGTTAGTTTATCCAATGCAATTACATTATCTTTGGCGATGTTTTTAATTACAACTTTAACATTAGTTATTGTTAGTATTATAAGTTATAGAATAAAAGAACAATATGCTATTATGACATATTTATTTATATCTGCTTTAATTTATATTCCTACAGGTTTTATTATTAAAAAATTTTTCCCTGCAAATTTTGAATCTTTGGGTATATACTTACCTATGGTAGTTATAAATTCTATAATTATTATAAGGTCTAGAGGTTTTGCAAATAAAAATAAAGTTTATTGGGTTTTTCTCGACAGTTTAGTATATGTAACAGTATTCTTTATTGAGATATGTCTAATATCTATTATAAGAGAAATTTTAGGAAAGGGAACAATATATGGTTATAATTTAAATTTACCAATTCAATTCCCTGCGCTTTTATTGCCATTTAGCGGGTTTATATTAATAGGTTTATTAGCTGCATTAATGCAAATGGTATATAACAATAGAAAAAAAGTTAATATCAAAAGCCATAAATTAAAAAATAAAGGAGGTATTGAATAAGATGGTAAATTTTATTAATATTTTATTTGTTTCTATATTTGTAGAAAATGCGCTTTTTATGCGAGCTTTAGGAACAAGAAGAATGTTAGTATTAATAAAAAAACCAAATAAGTTATTTTATTTTAGTTGTTTTATAATGTTAGGTACGGTAGTTCATACAATTTTTATATGGGCATTTAATATGTGGTTTAGGAATTATAATTTTTATTATTTAATAATACCTTGTATTTTTATATTATGTATGTCTATAACGTATATTAGTATATATATTATTTTGAATAAATTTTTTAAAGAGTTTTTAAATAGAAATTTAAATTTAATAATATCTTCTATATTTAATACGTTAATATTTGGAACATTGCTTTTAAATTTTTCTCATAACTATAAATTGATTGAAAGTTTAATATTTGGAGTGGGAGCTCAAATTGGATTTATGATAGCTACTTTATTGGTTATAGAAGGAAATAGAAGGTTGCAAATAAGTAAGGTTCCAAATAATTTTAAAGGGTTGCCAATAACGTTAATATATATTGGTATATTATCTTTGGCTTTTTATGGTTTAGTAGGCCATATGTTGCCATCTAAATAACAAGTGAAGGGTTGGGTTAATTTAATGGACTGTTTATTTTGTAAAATTATTAATAAAGAAATTTTAGCTGATATTATTTATGAGGATGATAAAGTTTTAGTTTTTAAAGATATTAAACCTCAAGCACCTATACATTTTTTGGCTGTGCCTAAGCAGCATATAGATTCTGTAATTAAAATAAATTCAGAAAATAGCAATATTATTTCTTATATTTTTGAAATTATTGCAAAATTAGCAAAAGAGTATAGTTTAGAAAATGGTTTTAGAGTTATAACTAACCATGGTGTAGATGGTGGACAAACAGTTAATCATCTTCATTTTCACTTATTAGGTAAAAAAATTTTTGATGATAAAATGTGAGTAACGCACCTATATTTACTAAATATTGTTTATTTAAGTTACCTCTATGCAAAACATGAAAATTTTTTATTTTTTGATGGATATAAAGATTTTTATACACTAGAGTTAATAAAACCTAAACAATAAAAATGTAAGTCCTCTGTTAAACCCGGATAGATTTACATTTATTATTTAGTTGATATATTTGTTGTTATTAAAAAATAAATTTATTTATAATCTATATATTTTAATTAATTTATGCAAAACATTCATATTGTTAAATTTGACTTGTGAGCATAATGAATAAAGATTTTAATTTATGTAAATTGTAATTGCTTAAAACATAGATTTTATGTTTTTGAAAAAATGATGTTTACTATTTTATAAATATAATATATAAAAAGGAGAAATATTGGTGAAAAGCGCAAAAATATTAAATTTAATATTGGTAGGTGTAATAGGTTCAAGTAGTTATGTACCAATAATAGCAAGTACACAAGTAGGTGAATGTAATGTAACCACTAATGGTTTGGAATCAGAATATATTGAAAAAAGATCTTCACTAGATAGTTTGGAGAGAGTAGAGGCTATAGTTAGAACGTTAAATGGTGAATATACATTGGTAAGTGATACTTTATGTGGTAGAGGAGCTCACACTATAGTTTATCCATTGTTGGGTAAAGATGGAAAACAATATGTTCTTAAAATATCTAAACAAGAAGAAAATACACCTAAATTTATGAAAGAAAAAATACATACAAATAATTTGTTGAAAGAAATTTTTTGTGGTTATACTGGTGAAGTTGAAGTTCCGTTTATTAAAAAATTTGGTGAAGATTATGTTATTGAAAAATGTATGGGAAGTTCTTCTTTGTTAAATTGTTACCATGAGTTGCCTGAAGAAGAGAAAAGAGAAATTGGGGAAAAAATAGCACAATTTATTTTATATTTAAGTGAAAAAGGGTTAACAGGAAAATTAAAAGAATACACATCTATATACGATAATGAAAAACAAAAAGATATTTTAAAGAATTATTTTATTAACAATAGAAGTGAATTAGCAGAACGCTTTGAAAAAAGAGATATTGCAGATGAAATAGAGACATGGGTTTTAGTAGACTTGCATTTAGATAATATTATGTATGATAAAGAAACAAAAAAGTTAAGTGTAATAGATTTAGATGGAATTAGGAAAGATTGTATTTATAGGAATTTTTTGCCTAAATCAATATCTTATCAAGATGGATTATATGATTTTATGAATATGGTTATAAGTTGTATAAATAAACATAAACCAGGTACTATTAGTAAAGAAAAATTTGAATTGTTTTATAAAGCAGAAGATGAAGCTATTATTGATGTGTTATTGTATTAATAGTTAATTAATAAAATATTGGTTGGTAAATTATCTGTTATTGTAAGTTTTGTGAACTATAAGTTGTGCCAATACAGTTAAAATCAATGTTTGTTGTGTGCCCATGTATTAGTTTAATTATTTAGAAAAATTTTTACTATATAGATTATTTTTGTACATAATACAGTTTAATTGCAGTAACTATTTATTGCTGATATAAATATAAAGTATTAGTAATAAAATATTTACAAACTTTTTGAATTTTGTATAGGTAGATATTTACTTTTTAAAATCCGATTGATTTTAAAGATTTTTTTAAACACATCAAAGATTTCTTTTCTATTCTAGAAACATATGACCTTGATATATTTAGTTTTTTAGCTATTTCTCTTTGTGGCATGGGGTTAAACCCTTTTAAGCCATACCTCATATATATAATTGACTTTTCGCGCTCGGTTAGGTTATTATCTATATAATTGTACATCTTTTCTATTTCAATTTTATTATCAACATTTTCGGCTACAGATTGTTCATCTGCTACAACATCAATTAAAGTAAGCGGGTTTCCATCGTTGTTAGAGTCGATAGGGTCACTTATATAAGTATCTTTGGCAACTTTTTTTTGAGCTCTAAAGTGCATTAATATTTCATTTTCAATACATCTAGAAGCATATGTAGCAAACCTTGTACCTTTATTATAATCAAAACTAGATGCGGCTTTTATTAAACCTATAGTACCTATAGAAATAAGGTCTTCTTGTTCTTTGGTTTTAGAATAATATTTTTTAATTACATGTGCTACTAACCTTAAATTATGTTCAATTAATTTTGCTTTTGCGTTATTATTGCCTTCTTTAATTTTTTTTAAACATTCTTCTTCGTCTTTTTTAGAAAGTGGTTTAGGGAAAGATATATTATTTGTAACATGTAAGGAAAAGAAAATTATATTGCTGAAAATTAAAATAGCAACAATAGAAAACATTAAATCAACACCTTACGTTATGTATTATTAATAGCCTTATTATTTAATATATTCTAATTATTTATTTTAGTGCCTGTATAAATAAAAAAATAATGTATTTAATTTATTAATGAATATATTCTCTTTTTTGGTAAAATATAAAATTAAACATACATTAAATTTTGTAGTTTAATTAATTTTTTACATGGAGAGAGTGTTTTATGAAAGATTTAAAAATAAGCAAGAAATCTAAATTTTTAGAATTTTTAACAGGTAAGGGGTTTTATTTGTTTTTAGCAGTGGCGTTAACACTTGCTGGTTCAACAATCTGGTTTGCTATGAATAGGTCAATTGATAATGTTATAGATAAAAATATAAATTTAATGAAAAATTCTGTATCGAGTGAAGAAAATTTAAAACCTGTAGATAATATTGTAGATAATGTTCCTATAAAAAATAAAGAATATGCATTGGGTAAACGAAAAAAAAATACTAAACAAGTAAAAGAAAATAAACAACAAGTTAAAAATGTTGAATCTGAAAAAAATGAAGAAACTAACGTAAATGAACCTGATGTTGAAAAGGAATTAGATAAACAGGTGTTATTTGTACCACCTTTAGCGGGTGAAGTGGTTGGCAATTTTAGCAACAATGAATTGGTTATAAACAGAACTTTAAAAGACTGGCGAACTCATAATGGAATAGATGTTAAGGCCTCTCAGGGTTCACAAGTAAAAGCTATTGCAGATGGAACAGTAACAAAAATATATGATGATCCCATATGGGGAATGTGTATAGAAATAGAGCATGTGGGCAATATAACAAGTAAATATTGTGGTTTAAATAAAAAAGTTAATGTTAACGAAGGTGACAAAATAGAAGCAGATAGTGTAATAGGTTCTGTTGGTGATACTGCTATTTGTGAATCTGATATTGGCCCACATTTACATTTAGAGGTTATTGAAAATGGAGTAAAAATTGACCCACTTTCTAAAATAAAAATGTAAGATTGGTTTTGGTTTAATGGTTAATAATTATAGAACAGATTTAGCAATAGAGCTTAAAGAGCTTAATTCTAAAAATTTAGATGGAATTGTAGTTGAAGAAAGAGTTATAGGTTCACTTAAAATATCTAGGGTAGATATTGAAACTCAAGAAGTAGGGGATAAATTTGGAAAACCAGTAGGAACATATTATACCATAGACGTTCCTGCTTTTAAGAATTCAATATCAATAAATAATAAAGAGTTAAACATCATTTCAGAAAAAATAGAAAAATTTTTACCTCAAAATGATAGCTTAGTGTTGGTGGTAGGTCTTGGTAATAGAGATATCACACCAGATTCATTGGGCCCTAGAACAATATCTAAAATAATTTCAACAAGGCACGTTAAAGAAGATATAAATTTTGTTGATCAATTTCAAGAATTAAGGTCAGTAGCTGCTATAGCTCCCGGAGTTTTAGGGCAAACAGGTATAGAAATTTCGGAAATAATAAATAGCTTGGTTAATAAAATTAAACCTACTTGTGTGATTATTATTGATGCATTAGTTTCTCAAGATGTTAGTAGACTTGGAAGTACAATTCAAATTTCTAATTCTGGAATTTCACCAGGTTCTGGTGTTATGAATGCAAGAAAAGAAATTAGCCAAAATTTAATTGGTGTTCCAGTTATATCTATTGGTATACCTACGGTAGTTGATGCAACTACTTTGGTAGGTAATATATTAAATACTAAAATAAACAAAGAAATGCAAACTAAAATAGAACCTATGATTGTTACACCAAAAGAAATAGATAATATAATTAAAAATTCTTCTAACATATTAAGTTTAATAATAAATAAAGCTTTACAAAAAAAATTATCTATAGCAGATATAAAATCTTTAATATCATAAATAGTTATTAATTTTTGCTGGTTAAAGATGTAAATAAAAAATTTAACATATGTTTTTTATTTAAATAAGAAAAAAGCTGTAACTAAATTTTAAAAATTGATGGTTAATTACCACAGCCGTTTCATAAAAAAGGCAGTGACATTAGCAAATTCTCGCATGAGAGAATTAAGTTGATAGAACATTGGATAAATAATTATCCCAGAAAACTATTTGATGGCAAGTCTTCTAACATGCTTGTTCAACAAATTTCAGCCACTTAACTTTGTGGTATCTTTATATTGCAATTTAGAAAATTTAGAATTTTGCAAAATTTTTATTGCTTTTTTATATTTTTATGATATAATAAAAGTTATGGAGGCAGTGCATGTTTGTTGAATCTTTAAAAAATAATGGTATTCCTTATCTTGGTTTGGTTCACAATGACTGCGTTACAAATAAAAATGGTGTTAAAACATCAACAAAAAAGTGATTCTTAACATTGGTCCACTTTTACGCTTCGTAAATTAGCCTTGCTTTTACACAAGCATTATTATTTAGTGTCTTCATCCAAAGCAAAAAAGATCAGCATTAAGAGGAATATGCTTAATTGTTTATTGAATAATAACACTTTATTTCAACTGGAGTGGGCAAAAAGCGAATATAGTGATATAATAAAGATATGAAAAAAGCAACAATAGAAAAAGGAAAAATTTGCCCTAAATGTAAAAAACAAGAGAACCAAATCAAAATAGGATACAATCGTTCAGGCACACAACGCTGTAGATGTAAGGAGTGCGGCACAAGATATACGCTTGAACCAAAGAAACATGAATA
>CAKTAG010000047.1 GCA_934527325.1 uncultured Candidatus Soleaferrea sp. | reverse complement strand
CCTATAGTGTTAAGAATTTTTTCTTGATTTTTTTTATTTTTAGCAATCATTTTTTTTATATTCTTGTTAATTTGTAAATTAAGAACGTCACGGTTTATGTTTAGCTCATTAGATATTTTAGATATATAAACTTCTCTTTCAAGCGGGTTAGAAATTTCGGAGAGGGTAGAAACAATTGCTTTTAAAAAATCAACTTTATTTTGAGAATCCGATAGATCGTATTTATTTTTTAGTTGCTCTATTTTAAAATCTAAAATATTTTCGCGATTTTTTATTAAAATAGAAAATTTTTCTTTGCCGAATTTTTTTATATATTCATCAGGATCTTTTGCATCTTTAATATTTAAAATTTTCACAGCTATACCAGTATTGCCCAGAATATTTGCTGCTTTTGAAGATGCTTTTTTACCTGCACCATCAGAATCGTAAGAAATAACAACCTCTGATGTGTAACTTGAAATAAGCCGTGCTTGTTGAGAAGTTAGCGCAGTACCTAAAGTTGCAACTACATTGTCAAATCCAGCTTTATATAAGGCTATAACATCCATATACCCTTCAGTTAAAATTATATAACTTTTTTTTGTTTTTTTACAAAAATTTAACCCATATAAGTTATTGCTTTTTTTAAATATTATAGTATCAGAAGAGTTTAGATATTTTGGCCCAAAACTGTTATTACTTAATATTCTTCCACCAAAAGCTATAACATTGCCTGTTAAATCTATAATAGGGAAAATCAACCGATTTTTAAATACATCGTGAAGTGCACCTGTTTTATTTTTAGAGGCAAGGTTAGAGGCTAATATTTCTTTTTCTGAAAATCCTTTTGATTTTAACAGTGTTGTAACATCATTCCAACTGTTTATTGCGTACCCAAGTCCAAATTTTTTTACATAAGTAGGGGGCAACTGTCTATAATTTAGATACTGTTTTATTTCTTTAAAATTAGGGTTGATTAAATTTTTAAAAAAATGTTTAGCTGCAATTTTATTTATTTCTAAAACTTTCTTTTTTAAAGCATATGTTTCATTGTCTTTTATATTTTGTGGAATATTTAAACCTGCTTTTTTGGCTAAAAACTTGACAGCTTCAAGGTAATCTAAGTGTTCAATATTTTTTATAAAGGTTATAACATCGCCACCAATTCCGCAGCCAAAACAGTAAAATGATTGTGTATCGTTGTAAACAACCATAGATGGTGTTTTTTCTGAGTGGAAAGGGCATATGCCAACCTTGTTTCTTCCAGCTTGTTTAAGGTTAACATACAAAGATATTATATACTCTATATCACAATGATTTTTTAATTCATTAATAAAATCTTCAGATATCATAAATAATAAATCCCCTTTGATGGAAGCGATATTGTGAATTTTTGTGAATATGTAGATTTAACTTTACGTTAAACTCATTTCTAATTTGTCTAATTTTTTTATAATTATTTTGCCACCAGTTAATTCCAAAATTTCGTTATAAAAATTATTAAAAGAAGAATAATGTATAGCTAATTCTAAAATAATATTATTATTGTAAACAGTTTTTAAAATTTTGTAGTGGTAGTTTTGTAATAAATTTTTAATTTTAGAATACAGGTTGTAATCAAAACAAAGGTAAATTTTTTGGCATAGATGAACAGAAACTATAGTAGCATTTTGAATTGCTAATTTGCAACCGTTTGAATAAGCCCTAACAAGGCCACCTGTACCAAGTAATGTTCCACCAAAATACCTTGTAACAACAACGGCAACATCATAAAGTTGAGATTTTATTAATATGTTTAATATAGGTACACCTGCAGTTCCTCGTGGTTCACCAGCATCACTATATTTTTGTAAATTATTTGTTTTTAGTATGTATGCATAAACATTGTGGGTAGCATCTTTGTGCTTGTTTTTAATTGTTTTAATAAAATTTACAGCATCGTCTTCTGTTGAAACGTGAGAAGCGTAAGATAAAAAACGAGATTTTTTTTCTGTAAATTCAGCAAACGAGCAATTTTTAATAGTTTTGTACAAAAAAATCACACCTAGTAATAAAGTGAAATTTGAAGTTGGTGTAGCTATCAATATAGGGCATCTGCTGTAACTACTTTATAGTGTAGCAGATGCCCTGGTTAATTAAAAATTATTATTTTTTCATTTCAAAGCGTTTATTAAATCTATCTACACGACCACCTGTATCAACCAGTTTTTGTTTTCCGGTATAAAATGGGTGACATTTAGAACAAATTTCAACATGAATATCTTGTTTTGTAGATTTAGTTTCGATTACTTCACCACAAGCACATTTTATTGTTGCTGGTTTATAATCTGGATGAATATTTTTTTTCATGATTTCAATTAACTCCCTTCTTGCTTAAATACTTTTTAATGTTATGAATACTTTTTTTATTTTAACATTAAAAAGAAAAAAAATAACTTTAAAAACTTACCAATAAATTATAACATAAAAAAATATATATTTCAATACAAAATTTATTTCTAAAAACGGCAAATTGTAGTGTTGCAATTGATGTGAGCATGAATAACAAAAAAGAAAAGTGATTGAAATCTTAAAAAATCTGTTAGAATCAAAACCACCGGCTTAGCCAGTGGTTTTAATTTAGAGCGAATAAATAATATTTTTATGCCTATACAGATATGGAAATACATGGCATATAATAATTTATTTAAGTTTTGTAAAAAATTTATTAGCAAATAAAGCTAAAAAACCACCTGTTAAAGCTGTAAAAAGCTGTGGCCAAGAAAACATAAAAGATAAAACATTAGTTTGAATTACAGATATATTATTAATCAATTTGAATGAAAATGGAATGGTAAATTTTAGAAAAATGAATTTAAAACAAGCAGCAATTATTATGCTTAAAAACAATAAAATAACATTATATATTTTTTTATTGGTCGTTTTTTTACTTAAGTATGAAAAAAAATATATAACAGTAACTAAAATTATATTAGATATTGCTATAAATAAAACTAATTGAGGAAAAATAGGCCCTATTTGTAAAAACATGGCAAGTACAGATGAAACAATTCCAGAAGTAATAGCAGGGAACAAGCCGATTTGTAATGTTAATAATATTAAAGTCATGTTCACTAATGAACCTGTAATTAATTGGTTAAAACTAAAAGGCCCAGCAATAATTAACCCAGTAGGTAGTATTTTACCTATCAATTGCCATAAAATTATAAGTGCAATTGACAATCCGGTTACAGAAGTTTTATAAGTAATACTTTTTTTCATAATACGAAATTCCCTTCAAATTTTAAATAACAAAAATTTATGTTTCTTGTTCATCTAAAGAAAGGTTATAGCTAGGAATAAAATCTTTTAAAAACAACTCAACTTCTGGCATATTTAATTCATGTAAATTGTTTAATAGTCTGTTTTTTGCGCTTTTAAATTCATTATTACCTATGTTTTCTTCTTCTATGCATTTTATTAAAGCAGATATTTTATCTGCAGCTTTTACTATAGAATATAATTCTTGATCTGGTGTAAGTAATATATTTTTGTAATCGTTATAAAGGTAACTTGGTAGCAAATTCAATATTTTTTTTATAGCAAATACTTCTACTTTTTTATAAGATTTATAAATTTCGGGATTATGATATTTAACTGGAGTAGGTAAGTCGCCAGTGAATATTTCACTAACATCGTGGTATAAGCCCAAAACCGCAACTTTTTCTGGGTTAAGGTTACCACCAAATTTTTTGTTCTTTATTAAACATAAAGCGTGAGCTATAATTGCAACTTCTAGGCTATGTTCACTTAAATTTTCATCTTTAGAGTTTCTCATTAGCCCCCATCTGTTTATGTATTTCATTCTAGAAACTATAGAAAAGAAATGGAAATTACTCATAAAATTAATTAACACCTCTTTTAAAGTTAAGTGGTGGCATTTTATATAAAATATTTATAAAGCAGTAGCTAGATATATATTTATTTTATTTTTTTTAAAAGGTCAACTTTATCGGTTTGTTCCCAGGTGAAATTTTTACATTCTCTGCCAAAGTGCCCGTAAGAGGCAGTTTGCCTATAAATAGGATTTCTAAGATTTAATTGTGTGATAATAGCTTCTGGTCTTAAGTCAAAGTTATTCATAATAAAAGCAGATATGACTTCATCTGGAATTTCACTAGTACCAAAAGTATCTACCATAACAGAAACTGGTTGAGCTACGCCTATAGCATATGCAAATTGAACTTCACATTTTTTAGCTAATTTAGCAGCAACAATATTTTTAGCAATATACCTAGCCATATATGCAGCAGATCTATCTACTTTTGTTGGATCTTTGCCAGAAAAAGCACCTCCACCATGCCTTGAATAGCCACCATATGTATCTACTATTATTTTTCTACCTGTAAGGCCGCTATCTGCTGGTGGTCCACCTATTACAAAGCGACCAGTAGGGTTAACAAAATATTTTGTTTTTTCATCTATTAGTTGTTTAGGTACAATATATTTAACAACATGCTCAATAATATCTTTATGTAATGTTTCATAAGCAACATCTTCATTATGTTGTGAGGAAATAATAATGGTATCCACTCTATTAGGTATACCATTTATATATTCAACAGTTACCTGGGTTTTACCATCTGGGCGTAGATATTTTAATATGCCAGCCTTTCTAACTTCTGCTAACCGATATGCTAATTTGTGAGCTAAAGATATTGGTAGTGGCATTAATTCAGGTGTTTCGTTACAAGCAAAACCAAACATCATTCCTTGGTCACCAGCACCTGTTTCAAAATCATGAATAATATTTTTTTTAGATTCTAAACTTTTATTCACACCTAAAGCAATGTCATCAGATTGCTCATCAATTGAAGTTAATATTGAACAAGATTTATAATCAAATCCGTATTTGGCATTATCATAACCAATTTCTTTTATAATTTTTCTTGCAATTTTAGGAATATCTACATAGCACTTAGTTGTTATTTCACCCATTATCATAACCATGCCAGTAGTTACGGTAGTTTCGCAAGCTACTCTACCATATGGGTCTTTAGCTAAAATAGCATCTAAAATCCCATCAGATATTTGATCGCATATTTTATCTGGATGCCCTTCTGTTACAGATTCCGAAGTAAATAATAATTTGCTCATTGCGTTAATAACTCCTTTTTAATAAATTTTGCTAATCTGTTATTCTAGAAAAAATTAATTGATCAGTTTCTTTTAAAGCAATGTTGAAATCTTTGCTGAAAATAACTTTATTTTCATCTGTTATTACGCCAAATAAAAATTCATTAGTATCGCTATCTTCATTAATGTATGAAATATTTTTGCCAACATATTGCTTTGGAACTTTAATTGTTGAAAAAGATATTGTAGATGTATTAAAATAAATATGTTGATTATTATTTTCGTTATTTATTGCCGCACAAATAGCAGAAACAGTCATACTTGTTGGGCATACAGTTTTTAAGCCAAATTTTGAAAATGTATTTTCTCTGTATGGATCATATATTCGTGTTATTATATTTTTTATATTAAATATTTTATCTGCTACTTCAGATACCATAATATTTACATTATCTTCTTTTGTAACAGCAGCAACAACATCGCAACCTTCAATACCTGCTTGTTTTAACACATCTTGATCGATTGGTATACCTGTTACAGTGTAGCCATTGAAATTAGAATTTAATAAATCAAAATTTTCAGCATTAGAATCTACAACAACAACATCGTGGCCTTTAGAATCTAATAAGCAAGCTAGTTGAGAACCTACTTGGCCACAACCTATAATCAATATATTCATTTTACAGTTCCTTTTAATCAATAAAAAAGTTACACTAATAATATATTTAAATATTAATTGGTATAATAGGGTATTTATTACAAATCTCTTTTACACCAATTTTAATATTGTCAATGTTATTATTAAAGTTAGTAAGTGCTAAATTAATAAATTCAGCAATTTTATCCATTTCTACAGTAGTTAAACCACGTGTAGTAACAGCTGGTGTACCTATTCTTACACCACTTGTTATAAACGGACCTTCTGGATCGTTTGGAATAGTATTTTTATTAACAGTTATATTAACAATATCTAACTGATTTTCAAATTCTTTACCTGTTTTGTTAGTATTTCTTAAATCTATAATTAAAAGGTGGTTATCGGTACCACCAGATACAAGATTAATATTTCTATTTAATAACCCTTTAGCTAATGCAGATGCGTTTTTAATTATATTTGTTTGATATGTTTTAAAATCGTTACTTAAAGCTTCTTTAAAAGCAACGGCTTTAGCTGCAATAATATGCATTAAAGGTCCACCTTGTATACCAGGGAAAATAGCTTTATCAATTGCTTTTGCATATTCTTCTTTGCATAAAATCATACCACCTCTTGGGCCACGTAATGTTTTATGAGTGGTTGTTGTAACAACGTCAGCGTAGGGAATAGGGGATGGATGAAGACCAGTAGCTACTAAACCTGCTATATGAGCCATATCAACCATAAAAATAGCACCACATTGTTTAGCTATGTCACTAAATTTTTTAAAGTCTATTTTTCTTGGGTAAGCACTTGCACCAGCAATTATTATTTTAGGTTTATTTTTTATAGCTAAATTATAAACTTCATCGTAATCAATTAAATGTGTGTTTTCATTTACACCATAAGATATAAATTTGTATGTCATACCTGAGAAATTAACAGGGCTACCATGGGTAAGGTGACCTCCATGCGCTAAGCTCATTCCCATTACAACATCACCAGGTTTTAAAAATGCATTGTAAACAGCAGCGTTAGCTTGTGAACCTGAATGAGGTTGAACATTTACATGTTCAGCTTTAAATAACTCTTTTGCTCGTTTAATTGCTAATGTTTCAACTTCATCAACAAATTGGCACCCACCATAATACCTTTTGTTAGGGTAACCTTCAGCATATTTATTTGTAAGAACACTGCCCATGGCAGCAAGAACAGCTTCTGATACAATATTTTCAGAAGCTATTAATTCTAAATTATTTTGTTGACGATTTAATTCATTTACAATTTCTGCAGATATTTCTGGATCAATTTCTTTAATGATATTAATAAATTCTATAGTTTTATTATACATGTTGTGGCAACTCCTTTGGTGTTTTTATAATGGTACAATATTAATAATTTTCACATTTTATTTCAAAGTAAGATGTTGGATG
>CAKTAG010000046.1 GCA_934527325.1 uncultured Candidatus Soleaferrea sp. | reverse complement strand
CTCTAAAATAACATTATTTAGAGTTAAAAATATTAATTTAGAATCATTCGATCAATACCAATGGATACATGATAATTTACAAACAAAATACCCTGAAAAAAAAATATTCGATATATATACTAATATATCAGGAAAAGTTATAGTTCCTGATATAAAACCAGAAAAACTTAACGATGACACAACAAAATACAACCAACAAGATTACGATTTTATAAACAAATTATCATTATTAGGAATAACTAACGTTTCAATTATAGACAAAACAAAAAATACCACTATACCTTCTATATATTACGATCACATAATATCGACAATACTTAAATTTTACCAAAAATATTTTTATTTAACAAATAAATGTATAAATTGCTCTACCGGTTTACTATTTTCTGGATTTGAAATTAGTGAAATAAAAAGTGATAAAAATGCTGTAGGTGAATTTAAACCTTTAGAAGATAAAATGGTTTTAGATCCAAAACTATTTTGCGAAACAACAGATATAAACATATTAAACGAACGAAAAAAACTTATAGAATACACAATTAACCATGAAATGGGACATGCGCTAGAATTAAAAACATGTAAAGAAATATTTAAATATTTAAACTCGCCTATTATTAGCAAAAAAGATATGGAAAAATTGAGCATCATGTATTTTTCTGGTAATACAGAAGTATCAAAAATAATAGAAGAGGATGTATTAAATAAAATACATGCACCTTTTGACATAGTTGGCAGACAAAAATTCATTGAAGATAATTTAAGTAAATATGCTAACACAAACCCATCTGAGTTTTTAGCCGAAGCTATTGCATATGCAAATTCAGATAAAAAAGATAGCGATATTCCAAAATCAGTTGAAGAATGTATAGTAAATATACTTAAACAAGAAGGAGAAGTAATCGAAAAAATAAAAGCATCTGTATTGAGATTTTTGAGTAACGACATAGATATAAAAAATGTTTATTAAAGTGTTTTTGTAAACACCTACTTTACAAATTTTTTACAATTATTAAAAAATAAAATTACCTTATGTATTTATTTTTTAACCACACAGTTTCATAAAATAAACTCTCAAAGCATCTAATTTTTGAGTTTATTTTATAGACAGTGTGGTTTTTGTTATATAAATTTACAAATAACTTATATTCAAACAAAAGTTGCCTTTTAAACAGTAAATAGGTATAATATTACCATAAGGTTAAAGTTGACCTTTACTTACTCTAAACCATATTTTAAATCATTACTATTTATAAAAATAAACAAATATAGGAAAGGTTAAATAAGACATATGAAATTACCTATTAATAACAAAGTTGATAAAAAATTTATAATAATAAATAAAATAAGATTAATTTTTATCTCGCTAATTTTTTCTATACTAACTTCTTTATTTTTTGATCCATTCACAAAATATTGGAAATTATCTATTTTTATCCTATCTATTTCTTTTTTATTTATTTACCTATGGTATATTCCAGCCATATATAAAACTATCTTTTATACATTAGAATCTACCTACATAAGAATTTCCTATGGTGTTATATTTCCAAAAAATATTTTTTTAAAAACATCATCAATTAGTAATGTAGTTTGCACACAAACGTTATTCCAAAAAATATTCAACATCAAATCTGTAGTTTTTTACACACCTGGTACTACTTCATGGATTGTTTGTATAAACAAAAAGCAATTATATGAAATAATAAAATATTTAGAAAATAAACAAAACATTACTCTTAATTTTTAGGTTTATATAAAAACTAGATATTTATTTTTTTATTGATATAATCTCCCCTATTTGTACAGTAAACACTTTAAAAATAAAAAGTCTGTGTATTTAATTAGTTGCCATAAAATTATGTAAACAGCACAAAAAACAATTAATATAAAAAAACATTAAAAATCAAAACCGCCGGCTTATAGCCGGCGGTTTTGATTTTTAACAAATGATGTAATTTTTTAATTTTGTTTTAAATTTTTTATTGAATTTGATATTGTTTTTTCACCTGCTTGCTTACCATGCTTTTCTACTTCATTTCTATCTTTTGCTGTATGAGTAAGGCAACCAGCACCACCTATGCAGCCACCTAAACATGCCATACCTTCAATAAAATTAACATCAATTAAATTTTTATTTTTCTTTAAAAATGTATTTCTACATTCTTCTATTCCATTACACGCAACAGCTTTTAATTCAAAGTTTTTATCCAAACCCTGTTCTTTTAATCCTTGCACAACAGCATCAGCTAAACCGCCAGAACGTGCAAAAATTCTACCAAAATACGATGCATCATCTAATACACTTTCTTCTAACGCTAAAATATCTATATCTTTACTATCAAAAAGCGCTTGCAATTCCTCAAATGTAATAACAACATCTACATATGGTTTAACACTTTCAAGCTTTATCTCCGATTTTTTTGCAGTGCAAGGCCCAATAAATATAACCTTTGCACTTGCATCTACACTCTTAATATATTTTGATATTGTTGCCATAGGCGATAAATTATGAGAAATATTAGAAACATATTCTGGAAAATTCTTTTTAACATACGATACAAAAGCTGGGCAACAAGAACTAGTTAAAAATCCATTTTCAGCAAGCTCTTTAGATTCTTCGGCAGCCACCATATCAGCCCCTAATGCTGCTTCAACAACTTTATAAAAACCAAGTTTTTTAATACCAGTAATTACTTGACCAAGTTTTGCATAAGTAAATTGGCTTGATATAGATGGCGCTACAACAGCGTAAACTTTATATGCTGTATTATTCTCACTTTTCTTTATTATATCTATCGCATCTAATATAAAAGATTTATCCATAATAGCACCAAAAGGGCATTGATAAACACATGCGCCACATGAAATACATTTATCATTATCTATCAAAGCAGCATTATTCTCATCCATAGTAATTGCTTTTACCTTGCATGCATTTTGGCCTTTGATGGTGTGTTATAGCACTATATGGGCAAACCTTTGAACAAGCACCACATTCTTTACACTTACTTTTATCTATATGCGCTTTCTGGTTACTATCAAAACTAATTGCTCCAAACTTACATGCATCCTCACATCTATGTGCTAAGCATCCTCTGCAAGCGTTGGTAACTTCATATCCACCTACAGGGCATTCATCACAAGCAATATTAATAACTTCTATAACATTTGGGTTACTGCTGTCGCCCCCCATGGCCATTTTTACTCTTTTAGCTAATATTGCTCGTTCTTTATAAATACAACAGCGCATAGTTGCCTTAGGGCCAGGCACAATATGCTCAGGAATATCTGACACGCTTTCAATTAATGTATTGTTCCATGCGTGCCTTGCTACTTCGCGTAAAACTTTATATTTTAAATACTGTACTTTTGTATCAAACTTTCTCACAATTAAAACACCTCTTTAAAAGTATAACTCACCTTTATTAAAATTTTATAATTCTTAAACTCTTTTATAACAACTAAATAATTTATTTTTTTATTATTTATTTTCTTCTATAACATCATTGTTATTTTCTTCATTTTGGTTATACCCATAATATGCTTTTAAATACATATTTTTTATTTCCGACATTAATGGGTACCTAGGATTTGCTCCTGTGCACTGGTCATCAAAAGCTTGTTCAACCATGTCATCTAACCGTGCTAAAAAGTCCTCTTCATCGATATTGTACTCTTTTATTGTTGGTTTAATACCTACTCTTAATTTTAATTTATCTATTTCTTTGATTAAATTTTCTAATTTTTCACTATCATTGCTACCACCAAAACCAAGGTAATCTGCAACTTCTGCATAGCGTGCTAGTGTATGTGGGTAACTATATTGCGAAAATGTACCCATTTTAGATGGGACTTCTGCTGCATTAAAACGAAGCACTTCATCAATCATAAGTGCATTTGCAATACCATGTGGCAAATGGTGAAATGCACCAAGTTTATGCGCCATTGAATGGCAAACACCAAGAAAAGCATTTGCAAAAGCCATACCTGCCATTGTTGCTGCATTTGCCATTTTTTCTCTTGCTTTAACATCTACTAATCCATTATCGTAAGCTTTTGGTAAATTTTCGAATATTATTTTTAAACTCCTAAGAGCCAAACCATCTGTATAATCTGTTGCCATAACAGAAGCATATGCTTCAAGTGCATGAGTTACAGCATCTATACCAGAAGCTGCAGTAAGCCCTTTAGGTGCAGACATATGCAAATCAGGATCTATAATTGCCATATCTGGCATAAGTTCATAATCAGCAAGAGGATATTTAACACCTGTTTTTTCATCTGTTATAACTGCAAACGGAGTAACCTCTGAACCTGTACCAGCTGATGTAGGAATTGCAATAAAATACGCTTTTTCACCCATTTTAGGGAATGTGTATATACGCTTCCTTATATCAGAAAATCTCATTGCCATATCCATAAAATCAACTTCTGGATGTTCATACATAACCCACATAATTTTTGCAGCATCCATTGCAGAACCACCGCCAAGTGCAATTATGCAATCTGGCTCAAAATTGCTCATTTGTGCTGTTCCTTCTTTTGCACAAGCAAGTGTTGGATCTGGAGCAACATTAAAGAAAGTTTCGTGAACAATACCCATTTCATCTAATTTATTTGTAATAGCCTTTGTGTATCCATTTTTGTAAAGGAATGTATCTGTAACAATAAATACTCTTTTTTTACCCATAACATCTTTCAACTCATTAAGTGCAACAGGTAAGCAACCTTTTTTTATATATACTTTTTCTGGAGCTCTAAACCACAGCATATTTTCTCTCCTTTCGGCAACAGTTTTTATATTTATAAGATGTTTTACACCTACATTTTCTGAAACAGAATTTCCACCCCAAGAACCACAACCCAGTGTAAGAGAAGGTGCAAGTTTAAAATTATATAAATCACCAATACCACCTTGTGATGATGGAGTATTTAAAAGAACACGGCAAGTTTTCATTTTATTTTCAAATTTTTTAACTTTTTCTGCTTCTGTTGATGTATTAATATATAATGACGAAGTATGTCCATACCCACCATCAGCAATTAATTGCTCTGCTTTTTCTATTGCATCATCAAAACTTTTTGCTTTGTACATTGCTAAAACTGGAGATAATTTTTCATGTGCAAATTCTTCAGAAATATCAACAGATTCAACTTCGCCAATAAGAATTTTTGTATTTTTAGGAACAGATACTTTTGCCAATTCTGCTATTTTATATGCAGATTGCCCAACTATATTTGCATTTAAAGAACCATTAATTATAATAGTTTTTCTTACCTTTTCTGTTTCATCTTCATTTAAGAAATAACATCCACGTTTAATAAATTCTTTTTTTACTTCATCATAAACCTTATTTAAAACAACCACCGATTGTTCAGATGCACAAATCATACCATTATCAAAAGTTTTAGAATGTATAATAGAATTTACAGCTAAAACAACATCTGCAGTATCATCAATAATAGCAGGTGTATTACCAGCACCTACACCAAGTGCAGGTTTACCACTTGAATATGCTGCTTTTACCATTCCAGGGCCACCTGTTGCTAATATTATATCTGCTTCTTTCATTAAAAGGTTTGTCATTTCTAAACTAGGAATATCAATCCAACCAATAATTTCTTCTGGTGCACCAGCTTTTACAGCAGCCTCTAAAACTACAGAAGCTGCTTTAATTGTACAATTTTTTGCCCTAGGGTGTGGACTAATTATAATACCGTTTCTGGTTTTTAAAGCAATAAGTGTTTTAAAAATAGCAGTAGATGTTGGATTAGTTGTTGGAATAACTGCTGCAATAATACCAATAGGTTCTGCAATCTTTTTGATTCCATAAGCTTTATCTTCTTCTAAAACACCACAAGTTTTTGTTCTGCGGTAAGCATTATATATATATTCTGAAGCAAAGTGATTTTTAATTATTTTATCTTCTACAATACCCATGTTTGTTTCTTCAACAGCAAATTTTGCAAGCGGTATTCTTGCTTTATTAGCAGCTACTGCCGCTGCTAGAAAAATTTTATCTACTTGCTCTTGTGAAAATTTAGCAAATTTTTCTTGTGCCGCTTTTACATTTGCAATTTTTTCTCTTAATTTTTCTACATTATCAATTATTCCTAATTCTTTTGTATTCATAATAAAATCCCCCTATAAAATTTTAAATTTGCATTTTAAGGTATGCCAACGATAATGCTAAATTCTCTTGTTCTACCACAACATTTGGCGGAACAATTAAATTTGTAGGTGCAAAATTTAATATTCCTATAATCCCACAGCTAACCATCATGTCACATACCTTCTGCGCCACATTTTTAGGAACAGTTATAATACCAATTCGTATATTATTATCTGCACAATAATTTCTAAAATCATCCATCAATAATATTTTTTTCCCAGATGATGTTTTTCTACATTTTTCAGAGTTGATATCAAAAGCTGCAGATATTTTTACACCATAATGTTTTAACTCATTAAAATCTAACAATGCCTTACCTAATTTACCCGCCCCTACTATAACAGCATCTTCAGGCTCACATATAGATAAAACATCTTGCAATTTATTTATAAGTTCCAACACTTCATAACCAACACGCGGTTTACCTGCTCCGCTTACAGAGTTTAAATCCTTTCTAACTTGTACCTCCCCAAGTTGCAAAGCCTTTGCTATATTGGTAGCTGAGGTGTTTACATCACTTATGGACTGCAAATATTGAATATATAACGGCAACCTCCCAAGTGTAGCTTTTGAAATAGTTGTTTTGTTCATAGAAAAACTCCTCTTCATTGGCTTTATTAATATTATAACACTAATATTCACATTTTGGAATTACCAATATGTTATATCGATATTATACTTATCGATATAACACTGTTTAATTGATAAAAATATTAACAATATAAACATTAATTATAAAAATAAATAAAAAACCTTTTAAAATTCACCAACTAAAATCAGTAAATTTCAAAAGTTTTATTTGTGTTATATATTAATATATGCATTTTTTGCATTATAAAGTTCCGTTATAAATGCATTATCTAAATTAGTTAAACAATAACCTTTTTTATATATTAAAACATCTTTATATATCTTTTTATTTTCATCACATTTTTTTTGTACTAATTGGTACATATTAAGTAACTTTTGGGGAACGGGTGAGCTCCACATAAATAGTTTATTGTTTTTTGAAAGCATATCAAAGTTACTAGATCTTTCAAAAACAAAAATACGTTGACTGATGT
>CAKTAG010000045.1 GCA_934527325.1 uncultured Candidatus Soleaferrea sp. | reverse complement strand
GGAAGCGAGATACAATAAATCTTTATCTAATTAATTTTTATCGAACCTTTTGTTACAAATTACCTTGACCAGTACATTCATGCGTTTGTCGTGTGTACCGAACGGTATGCACGGTGGTGTGGGAGGACGGTAAATAAAATAATTATTTACCTCCTACCCGATAAATTTACAAATTAAAACTTAGGGAGCATTTTAAATATGGAAAATACATGGTACAGCAGAACTGAAATTTTAATAGGTAAAGAAAATATGCAAAAATTAAATTCTTTTAAAATAGTAGTTATAGGCTTAGGTGGCGTTGGCGGTAGTTGCGTAGAAGCTCTTTGCCGTGCAGGAATTGGCAATATTATGATAATAGATAACGATAAAATAGATGTAACTAATATAAACCGCCAATTAATTTCAAATCAATCAAACATTGGCAGTTTAAAAACAAAAGAAATACATAACCGTTTAAAATTAATCAACCCAAATATAAATATTATTAGCAAAAATATTTTTTGCTTACCAGGTAAAATAGACTTTATTTTTGAATATAAACCACACTATATAATAGATGCTATTGATACTATTACTACTAAAATATACCTTGCTAAAAAAACAACTGAATTTAAATTAAATTTTATTTCTTGTATGGGTATGGGTAACAAATTAGACCCTTCTTTAATAAGATATGGAAAAATTAGCGATACAAAAGGTTCTGGATGTGTAGTTTCTAAAATTATAAGAAAAGAATTAAAAAAAATAAATATATCAAATATTGATGTTGTATTTAGTTTAGAAAAGGCAAAAAAAGTTATTTCTTCATCTGCTAACGGTAGACATTCGCCTGGTAGTATTTCATATGTGCCACCTGTTGCTGGTTATTTTTTAGCTGCAAAAGTAGTTAACAATTTAATATTATAATCTTGTTTGAAAAACTGTTGTTTATATGGTAAAATAATATTACTTTAACAAAACAATTAAAGGTGGTTTGTTTAATGAAAAATAAAAAAATATCTATAATTGGTGTAGGTTGCGTAGGTGCAACCATAGCATATTCTATAATGTTAAAAAATTTAGCTGATGAAGTTGTTTTGATTGATATAAATAAAGAACAAATTGAATCTGAGATACTAGATATTAAACATGGTTTTTATTCTATTAGTGGAACAAAAATATATGCTGGTGATTATTGTGATATAAAAAATAGTAATTTAATAATAATTACAGCTGGTAGAAGCAGAAAGCCGAATGAAACAAGATTAGATATGGTTTTGGATAACGTTGCCATTATTAAAAATATCGCCAAAAATATAGAAACTTATTACAATGATGGAATAATATTAGTAGTATCTAACCCTGTAGATATAATAACTTACCAATTAGCACAAGCTTTAAATTTGCAAACAAATAAAATAATAGGTACTGGTTGTGTGCTAGATACATCTAGATTTATTTTTAAAATTGCTGACTATTTAAATTGTAATATAAAAGATGTTGACGCTACAATAGTTGGTGAACATGGTGATTCTCAAGTTGCCTTGTGGAGTAAAGTTACTGTAAATAAAATATCTATTAATGAATATTGTAAATACAATAATATTAACTTTAATAATGATGTTAGATTATTAATAGAACAAAAAGTTACTAAAATGGGTGCACAAATAATTTCTGGCAAAGGAAAAACACACTACGGAATAGCAACTAGTGTTTGTTTTTTAACTAATGCAATTTTAAATAATATTCCCATAGTAGCTAGCGTTTCTACATGTTTTAATGGTGAACTTGGTTTAAAAGATGTTTCTTTGAGTGTTCCGTCTATTTTAAATAGTCAGGGAGCAAAAAAAGAAATTATAGATAATTGGTCTGATTTAGAATTAAACAAATTTATAGCATCTGCTAATAATTTGCAAAATATTATAAAGCAAATTTAATTTTTATTAATAAGGTGGCGTATTGCCTTGAAATATACAGAAATGTTAAAAAATGAATTACAAGTTTTATATAATAAATTAATTAACGAATATGAAATCTATAAAAATAAAAATCTTAAGTTAGATATGTCTAGAGGTAAACCATCAGCAGAACAATTAAATTTATCTATGGAATTATTTAACACAAAATTAGATGATTCTAATATAAATATAGATAATATAGATATTAGAAATTATGGGTGTTTAGATGGGTTGCCAAGCGTAAAAAAATTTTTTAGTAATATTTTAAATGTAGAAGAATCTGAAATAATGATTGGTGGAAATTCAAGTTTAAATTTAATGCATGATGTTATTTCTAATTTAATGCTATTGCCACCTGAAGATGGGTGTAAGCCCTGGTGCCAATATAATAAAATTAAATTTTTATGTCCTGTTCCTGGGTACGATAGACATTTTGCTATTTGCGAAAAATTTGGAATAGAAATGATTAATGTAGATATGTTGGATTCTGGCCCAGATATGGACACAATTGAAAAATTAGTAAGCAATGATGAAACACTAAAAGGTATATGGTGTGTTCCACAATATTCAAACCCTACAGGTGTAACTTACTCTAACCAAACTGTTAAACGTTTTGCTAACCTTAACCCTAAAGCTAAAGATTTTAAAATCTTTTGGGATAATGCTTATATTATACATCATTTATATGACCAACATCCTACTTTGTTAAACATATTGGCTGAATGTAAAAAAAATTCAAAAGATGATATGGTTTATATATTTTCATCAACTTCAAAAATAAGTTTTCCTGGTGCTGGCATTGCAATTATAGCAACATCTAAGAAAAATATATTACAATTAAAAAAATGGTTTTCTGTTCAAACTATTGGGCACAATAAAATTACACAAGCTAAACATCTACTATTTTTTAAAGATACAAAAAAATTAATGCTACATATGAAAAAACATGCTAATATATTAAGACCAAAATTTGAAATGGTAGACTATATATTAGATAAAAATTTAAACGGAACAGGGTTAGCAACATGGAGCAAACCTCTTGGTGGTTATTTTATATCTTTAAATACATTAAACGGATGTGCAAAAAAAGTTATTTATTTATGTAAAAAAGCTGGTGTAACTTTTACAAATGCAGGTGCTACATTCCCTTATGGCAAAGACCCTAAAGATAATAATATAAGGATAGCACCATCTTACCCAGCAATCAACGAATTAAGAGAATCTATGGAATTATTTTGCCTTGCTGTAAAAATAGCTAGTATTGAAAAACTTATCAACCTATAAGTTATGAATACAATATTTAACTATTTTTCCCATAAAATTAAAATTTACAATACACAGAACATTTATAAAATTTGAATTATTTCTTGACTTTATAAAGAGTTTGGTATATTATATTCATATATAATATAAATAAATAACTTTGGTAAAAGGGATGTGTAAAATTGTGTTAAAATCAAAAAGGTTGTTTATTGGTGTATGGTTTGTTAGTGCTATTGCAATAATTCTTAGAACAATTTTGATTATTAATAATACAGATAATAGAGGTTTGTATATAAATGAAAATTCAAAGCTATTGTTAGCATTAAAAATTATATTAATAATTTCTACTCTTGTACTTTTTTTTATACCATTTTTCGATAATTTTCCAGATGAAAACAGGTCTAGAAATAATAATAGTTTGCTGGGAATATTTATGATGATATTTGGCGGAGTTATTATGTTTGTTGGTTTGGTTGATTTTTTTGTATTGATTCAACTTATAGGAACAGATAATTTAAATGAATTTAAATTTCTTTTAGTTAATACTCCTAATGCTAGTATGAAATTGTTAACATCTATAATAGCTTTTATAACTGGTTGGAATGTAACTACGTTGGCAATTAAGGTTATTAGTAATAAACCAGTGTACAATAATTATTTTTTAGGTATAATAATTATTATATGGTCTGTGTTTAGAGCTATGTTATTTGTTAAAACTAACACTACTATAGCTACTATTGATGATAATTTATATTCTATGATTACTATTGTGTTTTCTATATCGTTTTTCTCTGGCGTATCTAAGTTGATGTTTGATATTAATTATAAATCTGGCTATAGAATGGCAATTTCATCTGGATTTATGGTTTTATTATATGGTTTATTAGCAACCGTACCTAATTACATAGCATTTATTTTGGGTAAAAATACTTTCTTTTCAATTAAAGATACAGGCGGAATTACTGATATTGCTATAGCAATATTTTCTATTTTATTTTTATATATTATGCTTTATACTACAGGTGAAAATAGTAAATTGTTTGCACGTAAATCTATTAGCAAATAAAAATGTTGATGGTAAAAAATAGTGATTAATAATGTATTGTTGTTTATAGTAGAAGTGTTGAAGTTATGCAAGGTAAATTGCTATTAATTTCAACACTTTTTTATATAAAAAATATAGAGGGGTAGGGTAGCTATGGTTAATAATTTTTTTAACTTTAATAAAGATTTAGTTGATATTTCTTTTAATTGTGAAAAGGAATGTAAAGATATATTTGAAAGCATAGGTGCAGTTGAAAATTATAATCAATGTAAAATTTTATCTGCTTTTATTAAAAATAAAGTAACTGAAACAGATTTTGCTGGTTCTACAGGTTATGGTTATGGTGATAAAGGAAGAGAAAAACTAGATAAAATTTTTGCAGATATTTTTAATACAGAAGATGCAATAGTTAGGCATAATTTTGTGTGCGGAACACACGCATTAGCAGTTACGTTATTTG
Organism: uncultured Candidatus Soleaferrea sp.; assembly: GCA_934527325.1. Lineage (GTDB taxonomy): Bacteria > Bacillota > Clostridia > Oscillospirales > Ruminococcaceae > RGIG8779. The sequence continues at coordinate 2,792 of CAKTAG010000045.1, read as the reverse complement.
CTTTGCTTAGACCTAAAGATAAACTTGTGGCAATAACTGGTGAACCATATGATACATTAAGAGAAGTTATAGGTATATCTAACAATGGTGAAAATAAAGGTTCACTAAAAGATTTTGGAATAGTGTATGATGAAATTGATTTAACAGATACTAGATTAGAATTAAATATAGAAGATGTTGCTAAAAAAGTTAAAGATGCTAAAGTTGTTTATATTCAGCGTTCAAAGGGTTATTCATTGCGAAAGTCTTTGGCAATAGAAGATATAAAAAAAATGATATCTAAAGTAAAATTAATTAATGAATCTGCTATAATATTGGTTGATAATTGTTATGGTGAATTTGTTGAAAAAAAAGAACCCACAGATATTGGTGCAGATTTAATTGTTGGCTCATTAATAAAAAACCCTGGAGGGGGAATAGCAAAGACTGGAGGGTATATTGCAGGAAAATCTAAGTTGATAGAGTTGTGTGGCGCAAGGTTGACTGCACCGGGAATTGGTAGGGAAGTAGGGTGCACATTTGGTGAATTAAGAAATATGTTTTTGGGATTATTCCTTAGCCCGCAAGCTACAGCAAATGCTTTAAAAACGTCGATATTTGCATCTAAACTTTTTGAAAATATGGGTTATGAAGTTTACCCTAAATTTAATGAAAAAAGATCTGATATAATACAAGCTATAAGGTTTAATTCACCACAAAAAGTTATAGCTTTTTGTCAAGGAATTCAAAAAGGCTCACCAATAGATTCATTTATAACTCCTGTGCCTTGGGATATGCCAGGGTACAGCAATAAGGTTATTATGGCTGCTGGTACATTTACTATGGGAGCTTCTATTGAACTTTCTGCTGATGCACCAATTAGAGAACCTTTTGCTGTTTGGTTACAAGGTGGGTTAACATATAATTCTGGAAAAATCGGTGTTATGTTGGCAGCTCAAGAGGTAAAAAAAATAGATTAAAAATAATGTGCTACACTCTTTATTTTAAAGAATGACGTTACTGCCTTTAAAGCAGTAACGTCATTTTAAATGCATTCTCTAAGTGTATTTATATATGTGTTTATACATTTTTCATTGTATTCTTGATCAGTTATTCCTAACCATACTCTATGGTCCTTTGCCATTTCTCCAAAAAGTGCCATATAGTCTTCTGCCAATTCTAAAAATTTTAGTTCAAAATCATCGTCTGCTGAAATGAACGTATCAGGGGAGGTTCTATATTTTTTTCTTTTTTTAATATTTTCATACACCATTTTTTGTGTTTTGAATTTTTCACCAAATAATTCATCAAATAACTTGTATAATTCTGGTTGTTCATTTAATTTATTGTAAAATGCTTCATATGTTCTATAAAATTCTTGTTCTAATATATCTCTGACATATCTTAACTTATCGTCTCCTAATCGGTATGCCCGGTGTGCTTCTTTATATGTTATGTATTTTTTTATAATGTTTTCCATCTCAATTAATGCACTTTGTCTTTCTTGAGTTTTTTGCATTTGTACCGTTATCTCTTTTTCTACTTCTGCAAATACTTTTTTTAAATTAGCTATTGCTTCCGATTTTTTCTCTGGTTCCTCGAATGTACTTTCCACCTCTTTAAAAGCTTCTATTAATTTGCCACATTTTTCTTCTGCATCTTGATTTATTTTTATTTGTTCTATCTTTTCTTCTTTAGATAAAACTTCACGAGCTTTATCAACTTTAAGTCTTAATTCTTCTGTTGCTATATTCCTTATTATTGTAATTGTTTCGGCTATTTTATAACGTAAACTTTCTAAATTTTCATTTTCTTCTAATTTTAATTCTTCATCTAGAGCTTTATGTAATTCACTTGCTTTTTCTTTTGCTCTTTCAATAGCTTCATTTTTTTCTTTTAATAATTCTTTTTCAGTTTTGTTTGTTTTGTCAAGTATTTCTCTATCTGCATCTCGTACTTCTTTTGAACAAACAATAGAAATAACTTCTTTGTTACACTTTTCTCTATATTCTCTATTTATTGCTTCTATAACAGATTCTTCAGTTACTCCTTTCAATTCTTCTTTTTTTTCTTTATCTATTTCTTCACGTATTTTTCGCGCTTTATCAGATGCAGCATCAAAAATTTGCGATATTTTTTTATTCTTTTCTTTAAAATTTTCATCTATTTCTATATGTCTATAATGTTTAACCATCAAATCCGCAAAGTGATCTAATCCTCCACTTTCTATTATTGTACACTCTAATTTTCGTAATTGCATATATTCTTTTTCACATGCTATTATTGCTTCTATATATTCTTTTTCAGCTTTATAACATTCATCATTTTTAGCTTTCTCTATTTCTTCATGTTTGGCATATATTGTTTTATCATCAGCTCCACTTAATACTTCAAATTTATTTTTTTCGCTTGGTTGCGATATTCCAAGTGAATTACCAATACTACTTCCATCAACTGGCACATCACTTGCTTGCATAGCCATTACTGGCACACAACTACCTAAACCTATTGCACCTACTAAACTTAAACTTATGATTTTTTCTTTGTTCATTGTAAATCTTTTCTCCTTACATTTAATTAATTGAATGTATATATCTATATACAATATTTTAATTATATATTTATATTTACAAAAAGTCAACAATATTTTACAACAAATACAAATTTTGCATTTTTTACAACAATTATTCACCATTTGCTAAATATTGTGTATAATTAACTTAAAATATTGTTTGCCAACAATAAACCCCCGGCTATGCCGGGGGAGTGAGAGAGCTTTAGCTTTAAGTAATAAACCTCCTGTGATAAAATAA
>CAKTAG010000044.1 GCA_934527325.1 uncultured Candidatus Soleaferrea sp. | reverse complement strand
TGCGCCATCAGGCGCTGCTGGTAAAAGCCCCTTGTAGGGGCAGAGCAAACCGCCGGCTTAGCCGGCGGTTTTGATTTACAGATGATATTATATCTTTGAGACTAATCAAATACAAAATATTTTAATTATTATAGTTATAATAATTATGTGAATACTAATTTTTTAACTTTGTAAGCAAGCATTAACAAAACCTACAAATACAGGGTGAGGTCTATTAGGTCTAGATTTGAACTCTGGGTGATATTGTACGCCTACAAACCATTTGTGGTTAGCAAGTTCAATGCACTCTACTAATTTAGAATCTGGAGAAAGACCAACAATATTCATTCCGTTATTAATAAAAGCTTCTCTGTAATTATTATTAAATTCATACCTATGCCTATGGCGTTCATATATAATATCTTCGTTATACAATAAACGTAACTTAGAGTTTAACAACAATTTACAAGGGTAAAGACCTAGCCGCATAGTTCCACCTTTGTTGGTGATGTGTTTTTGATCTTGCATAATATCTATAACGTTATTATTCGTATTTTTAAATTCACTAGAATTGGCATCACTTAGTTTTAATACATTTCTTGCAAACTCTATAACAGCCATTTGCATTCCTAAACAAATTCCTAAGTAAGGGATATTGTTTGTTCTAGCATATGTAATAGCACTAACCATACCTTCTATTCCACGGTCACCAAAACCACCTGGAACAAGAATTCCGTCACAGCCTTTTAAAAGAGTTGCAACATTTTCATTGGTTATTTTCTCAGAGCTAATCCACCTAATATTTATTTGTGCTCCATATTCTGAACCAGCGTGAGTTAGTGCTTCTATAATAGATAAGTATGAATCTGGAAGTTCAACATATTTACCAACAATACCAACAGTAACAGATTTTTCGAATATTTTCAATTTATTAACCATAGATCTCCATTCAGATAGATCTGGTTTTACATCAGGAATATTTAAGTGGTGGCAAACTGATTTAGCTAAACCTTCTTTTTCAAGCATAAGTGGTACTTCATATAAAGTTTGAGCAGTAAGGTTTTGGATTACATCTTCTTTTCTAACATTACAGAATAAAGATATTTTATTTTTCATATCTTCAGGTAGAGTTAGTTCACTTCTGCAAACTATAATGTTAGGGTGAATACCTATAGATAATAACTCTTTAACACTATGCTGAGTAGGTTTAGATTTAAGCTCTTTTGAACCAGATATAAATGGGACAAGAGTAACGTGAATAAATACAGTGTTATCTCTTCCAACTTCTATAGAAAATTGCCTTATAGCTTCTAAAAAAGGTAAACTTTCAATATCTCCAACAGTGCCGCCTATTTCGGTTATTACTATATCTGTATTAGATGAATTACTTAATTTATAAATTTTATCTTTAATTTCGTTAGTTATGTGTGGAATAACTTGAACTGTTGCACCTAAGTAATCTCCTTGACGTTCTTTAGTTAAAACATTCCAATAAATTTTTCCACTTGTAATATTTGAGTTAACAGATAAATTTTCATCAATAAATCTTTCGTAGTGACCTAAATCTAAATCTGTTTCTGCTCCATCATCTGTTACAAAAACTTCACCATGTTGGTAAGGACTCATTGTTCCAGGGTCAACATTTATATATGGGTCAAATTTTTGAATAGTTACTTTGTAACCCCTTTCTTTTAATAACCTACCTAGTGATGCAGCAGTAATACCTTTTCCTAACCCAGAAACTACACCACCAGTAACAAACACATATTTAGTACTCATAACTTTTTAACATACCCTCCAATTTATAAGTTGTTATTTAAATAAAATACAGTAATATTAAAATTATTATATTTTTAAATTGTATTTTTTTATTTCTTGTAAAGTTGAAATAAAGAAGTTTTTGTAAATTTTATCTCCCAATTTTATAAATTTCAAATTATTGCTCTTTCCACATAAATAAGCAAAGCATTTTCCATAATGTTTTTTATTAGTAGACCTTTTGCATAATGTATAAAGCGAAAGAGCTAATGAACCGTTTATATTTCCAAAAAAATTATTATGGTTAGTCTGTAAATAATTATTTACAGACGTTTTAGCAACTGATAAAATATATTCATTTTTTATAGTAGATTCTAAAGCAAAGATGGTAGCAACCCAAAGTAAAATACGTATATTAGCTATAAAATTTTGCGATTGTTTTGGTCGTATTCTAATACAAATATTTTTACTAGTAAGTAAAATATTTTCTCCCAATTTTGCCCCTAATTGCTTTGCTATATTTAAATTACCATTTGATTTTTGAAGAAGAAAATCATCAACTAATTCATTACTAACAGAATTAATATTTTCTTTTTTACCTATATAAAATTTTTTAACGTCAAAGTCGTTATTAAAAGTCATTATTTATACCTTTAAAAGTTTGAATTTTAAATTATTATTTTAAATGCTCTTTTAAAGCTTTAGCTAATTGGTCTGGGCAGGATGTTGGTTTATTATTACAAGTTGTTCCTTCTAATTTTTCTATTACTTCTGTTATAGGTAACCCTTTAATTAGTTTACAAATGCCTTTTAAATTTCCGTTGCAACCACCTATAAATTCACAATCTTTGACTTTACCATCTTCTACATCTAAATTAATTTGCCTTGAACATACCCCTTTTGGTATAAAAGTATATTTCATAATATTTTACCTCCTTATTGTTAATGTTTTTTATAGATTAATAATTGCTTCTGCTATTTTAATTGGTACCTCTTTATTTAATGGTGAAGGCAATATGTTTGTTTCAGAGAGTTCTTTTTCTGGTATATAATTAGCAATTGCATCTATAGCCGCTATTTTTATTTCGTCGGTTATCTCCTTGTAACCAGCAGCTAAAACTCCTTTAAATAAGCCAGGGAATGCAAGAACATTATTAATTTGGTTAGGGAAGTCGCTTCTACCTGTACCAACTATTCTAGCACCAGCTTTTTTAGCTATATCTGGCATTATTTCTGGGGTAGGGTTCGCCATAGCAAAAACTATAGCATTTTTATTCATCTTTTTAACCATATTTTCTGTTACAATGTTAGGTGCAGAAACTCCTATAAAAATATCTGCACCTTCTAAAGCCTCGCTTAAAGAACATGAAACATTATTTTTGTTGGTGATTTCTGCAAGTTCTTTTTTGGATGGCTCTAAACATTTTGAATTTCTACATATTGCTCCTTGCTTATCAAATAATATTATATCCCCAAATCCCATTTTAATCAATAGCTTAGCAATAGCTGAACCGGCAGCACCAGCACCACTAATAATAGTTTTTACCAAAGTTTTATCTTTGTTCACTATTTTTAAAGAATTTTTTAAAGCTGCTGCAGTAACAATAGCTGTACCATGCTGGTCATCATGGAATATTGGTATGTTGCATATCTTTTTTAAATTTCTTTCTATTTCAAAGCATCTAGGCGCAGCTATATCTTCAAGGTTTATACCGCCAAAACTTTCAGAAATCAAATATATTGTTCTAACTATTTCATCAACATCTTTAGAATTTATACAGATAGGGAATGCATCTATATCAGCAAGTTCTTTAAATAAAATGCATTTACCTTCCATTACTGGCATAGCAGCAATAGGCCCTATATCACCCAACCCTAAAACAGCAGAGCCATCTGTTATAACTGCTACCATATTAGATTTTCGTGTTAGTTTATATGCTAAATTTTTATTTTTTACAATTTCTTTACAAGCTTGGGCAACACCTGGTGAATATAGTAAAGATAAATCATTTGCGTTATTTATTTGAGCTCGTGATTTTATTTCTAATTTTCCATTTAATTTGTAATGTTTAGCTAAAGATTCAGAATAAATATCCATTTTTTTATTTCCACCTTAACTTAATTTTTCCATTTCTTTTAATGAATTAAGTAATATTTCTTTGTAAATATTTTCTATAGATTCAGAAGTTAAATAATCACTTTTTAAATTTTTCACTTTGTTTATTATATCTTTTTCTCTGTTAGAATCGTAAATTTTTATATTATTAAGTTGTTTTTCTTTTAATATAGTTTTAGATATTTTGAACCTTTCATTTAAAAGGGTAAGTATTTGATTATCTATGGAATCTATTTTTTTTCTTAAAATATTAATTTTGTTATTAATTATAATAAATCACCTTATTTATATTATTTTATTTAGTGTTTAGCGTTAGTAGATGCTTTAGGTTTTGAAACACATACATATTGTTGAATTTTTTGGTTTTTAGGCATTACATGGTTATCAAACCAAGAATCAAATAATCTTTCGGCACTTCCTATAGTATACCCATCTTGGTTATGGTCAGTAATATCACATGGGTCGGCATAAACAATAACATGTGTTGATGTATCTTCTTTGTTTCCCATATCATCATAACCCACAATAACTCTCCAATGGCCACCAAATTCAACGTTTTCTACCATTATAACAGAGTTGTGGTTTAGTTTAGTTTTAATAAAATTTGCTAGCTGTTTTACAGATTGGAAAGACATCCCATTTTCATCTTGAGTATCGAAAGAAGATGTAACAGTTAACCCTAAATTTTTTAAGAATTTTACTATAGATTCGGTAGATGCACCGTATGAACCATCATCTTTAGGGTTTTCTGGACTTCTTATATCCATTTGTTTTACCAAATCGTTTTCAGAAAAATTTGTTATTCCCAAATGGTTAATAGCCATTAAAACACAAGCAGCACCACAAGACCAAGAAGAAGTTTGCTGATATGTTTTAAAATGTTTCAATTTTACAAGTGTAGATGTTGGAGAAGAATTGTAAAAATCAATTATTTTGTAATAAGGTGAATTTTTTATGTTTACTTTACCTTCTTCAGAAGCAGCATCATCAATCTCGTTGTTTACAGATTCAATTATAGGTATTTTAACATTTTGTGGTATATTGTTATTTTGTGTGCAAGAGGGTAATATTAAACTTATAGATATAGCGAAAAAAGATTTTAATATATTTGAATTCATAATTACCACCATTAATTAATTTTACTTTTTTTAGAGTTATTAAAATTACAAAATTTACTTATAACACATTTATTACACAAAGGAACTCTAGCTTTACATATTTCACGACCATGATAAACCATTAAATGGCAAAACAAACATGAATCTTTAGGAGGCAGTATTTGTTTTAAATCATTTTCAACTTTAGCAGGATTCTTAGAAGTAGATAAGCCTAATAGATTTGTTATTCTTATGCAATGTGTGTCACAAATAATGGCGGGCTTTTTAAAAATTTCGCCCATAATTAAATTAGCTGTTTTACGGCCAATTCCTGGCAAAGTAACAAGTTCATCTATAGTATTAGGTATTTCACCTTTAAAATTAGTAATTATAATTTTACACATTTCTATTATATTGTTTGCTTTAACGTTAAATAAGCCGCATGGTTTAATTATATTTTGTATATCATAAATGTTAGCGTTAGCAAAGCTATCAATAGTTTGGTATTTATTAAATAGCGTTTTAGTTACAATGTTAACACGTTTATCAGTGCATTGCGAAGAAAGCCTGCCCGCAATTAGTAATTGATATGGGTATTTATAAATCAATGAACATTTAGCATTTGGATATTCGTTTTTTAGTATTTCTATTATTTTATCTATATTGCTATTGTTTTCTTTATTGCTCATATATTTTAAAAAGTAATTTTTAATAGTTGTTATTCTTCGTTTGTAGAGGATGTAGATAATTCTTCTTCGTTTTCATTAGATGGGGTAATTGAAGGTGAAGTATCATCATCCAATAATTGAGATGATTTTATCCGTAATACTAAAATTTCTTTGTTTTTAATAATTTTTTCACCAGGATTTTTATTCATTTGATTTATTACATCTTTTTTATAATTTTTGTCATAAACCTCCACTATTTCATAATTAATTTGTAATTCATTTAATAAATTTTTGGCATCAGTAATAGGTTTTCCAATAATGTCAGGTACTTCAACATATTCTGGACCTTTACTTACTTTTAATATAACGGTTAATTTTTTTGAATCTTTTAAAGAAACACCAGGAAGAGGATTTTGGTGTATTACTTCATTAACGTTAGATTCGCTGTATTCATATTCTGTAATAAATTTTAATTTGTTAGTATAAAGTGAATTACCTTTAATAGTATCTATTTGTTCACCTACAAAATTAGGCAAAGTAAGTAAATTTTTGGGAGTTAATTGATTGTTGGAATTGCTTTGACCTAAAGATTGTTTTTTTATAGTTTCATCATTTTCGAGGTGGCTTGTTTCATCGAATAACCAAGGGTTTTTTTCAATATAATCTTCATTTATTTTATCTGTTTTATTAAGAGTTGTTAAACTTTTGTAAAAATTAATACCTAAAATTATTGTTAAAATAACTATCAAAAGCAAAAAACTAATTATTAATAATTTTATGTTTTTTTTAGTTTTCATAATTTTTAAGCCTTTCGTAGTTTTTTTAATTTGAGGTTCTTTTAAATTAGAAGTACAATATATTGCTGTGTTGCTAGGTGAAACATCATCACCTATTAATTCAAGGTTAAATTGGTCTATTGTTTGAGTTCTGTTTTTATGGTTTAAAGTTATTGCTTTTATTATGGTTATTGCAATTTCCTTTGGAATCAAGAGTTTATTTTTTCCTAACAATAATTTTTCATCATCTGTTCTTTGTTCAAATTGCGGTAATTTATAGCTTGTTAAAACGGTGTATAATGTTGCAGCTGCACCATACACATCTGTCCATGTTCCTTGCCATCCGTTTGTTTGGTATTGCTCAGGGGCACTATAACCTTCGAATAATTCTGCTGTTAATTCACTTCTAGCTGTTCTAACGCAAGAAATGCAAAATCCATCAATATAGATGTTTTCTAACTTATCAAAAAATATAGTATAAGGGCTTATACCTCTATGTATTAAGCCGTTTCTATGAACCTTTGATAAAATAGAATTTATTTTTAAAAATATAGGTTTGCATTTGTACCAAGATAGTGAATTGCTAGGGAATTTATTTATATAATCTTTTAAGGAAATAAGTTCTATATATTCTTTTACTATATATATAGTATTATTTTCTGTAAAGATATTTTTTATAGGTATTATACCGGTTGTTATTTTAGAAAGTGTTTTGTACAGATCTGTAAAATCTACCATAAGGGCTTTATATTGAGCCTCTTTTTTTGTTAAAGGTACTACAGAAGTATTATCGCTAGCGCGGTTGGCAAGGTCTACAGGCATATATTCCCTTATAAAAAATTTTTTATCTGATTGTTTGTCGTAGCATAAATATGTTGCACCTTCACTGTTAATAGATATTATTTTATCTATGATATACTTATTTTTAACTATGCTTTTTATTTGAAGGTATTTTTGTTGATTTTGAAAATTTATACAGCCATCGCAGTTGGTACATTGGTTGGGAGATGCATTGTTGGCACAGTATTTACAAATGAAAAATTTTTTATTATTGTTATTCATAAAATTAAATTTTTCACCACCTTAGGGTTGATATGATGGAACATTGATTTATAATGTTATACTATGATTTTAACATATTAGTATTAATTTTACAATGATTATTTTTAATTAAGGAGTGGCTAAAAGCGATGTTAAAGAAAATCGATAACAGAAAACGGTAGTTCACCAGTTCTTCTTTTCATTCGA
>CAKTAG010000043.1 GCA_934527325.1 uncultured Candidatus Soleaferrea sp. | reverse complement strand
GCAGACAAAAGTGCATTTTCCCTTTTATTTACAGGGATTATAGCACTTTTTCAATTAATCAACTGTCAAAGATGGGATTGTATATTATTTAAGATATTTTTTCAATTCAAAAATTTGTAAGTAATTATATTTTATAAATAATTATATATTGTAAGTTAATATATGTTTTTAGTCTATATAAAGTTTAATGTGAATAGGTAGTTTATAAAAACTAGTATATAGTATAATAAACAATAGTAATTATATACCCATATATTGTTATAAATTTTTAATTATTATATCAAAAATAAATGGCTCGTGTACTACTTTGTAATTTGTTAAATTCTTATTTAAATTTAAATGATAAGAATGCTGGTTTATTTAATTTGCAGTATTTTTTTACCAAACACTAAAAAAATTTGTGAAAAAATATTTTTGTTCACAAAATATTCACATTTTTTGTTGACATAAGTGGTATTATATAAAAAAGAACCAAAATACATAGGGGTTTAATTGGTAAAATATCCATACTAATGTAATTTTTTTTTATATAGTAACATGTTTGACTTTATAAAATGTAATAGGGGTTGTGTTTTATATGAATAGTATAAACCATAACGAGCGATATTTACAGCAATGCGAAAATTTGTTAAATTTGATTTTGATTTATTATTTGAAATATAATTTTTGTATTGTGGATGAAGACGATAACAGTAAGAGTATATTAAAAAATTTAATCTGTGGCAGCAATAACACAACATTTGCTAGTGTAGATGATGTAAAAGAAAAAATAATAGCAGACTATAAAAAAATATTGGTTATTAAAAACGATATTCGTGTAAATAATATATTTGTACCAATATTGTTTTTGTTTGATATTTTTGAATTTTCTTTATTTGAAAAATTTTGTTTTTTACTAGGGTATATGTATGTATATGATGAAAGATATAAATTAATTTTTTCTGCATTAAATAATTCACAATGTGGCTATGGTGTTTCTGTTGATATAGCATTAAATATTTTTAATGGTTTAAATTTTGAACCTGTTAAATTGTGTTATTGCTTCAATGAGTTAAATTTTTCAATTTTAGGCCTTAACCATTTTGTTAATAAAAATAAACCTCTACAATTTAAAACTATAATTATTTCTAATGCATGGCAATCTTTTGTTAGTGGTTTAGGTTATACAGATGATGACTTAGAAGAATTTACATCAGTTTGTAGTAACGTTGAAGAAACGAATATATTATTGCTACATAGTTTAAATATATATATAAATAATATTAATAATATGCCAAAAAATAAACTTAATATAGTATGCATAAAAGGCGCAAAAGGATGTGGAAAAAAAACGCAAGCAAGAATTATTGCTAAAAAATTTTCAAAGCCAATAATTTTTGTAGATTTTGAAATTTTCACCAATAAATCTATCAATGAATTAAGAGAGATATTGCTAAAAATTACATTAAAAGTTTATGTAGACCAAAGTATATTGTGTATTACAAATTTTAATAAGAATAATCATGTAAATTTAAAATTGATTTTATTGTTTTTATATAGATTTTTTATATTTATAATAATTTTAACAGATGAAAAAAATTTAGATTTAAATAACATTGACCAAAATAAAATTTTATTTACCAGTTTTATAATACCAGATTTAGATGAAAAGCAAAGAGTAGATTTTTGGAATATGTTTATAAAAAATAATGAAATAAATAAAGATGATTTGGAAAAGCTTTCACGAGGTTTTATATTAACAGTTGGAGAAATTAAAAGTATTGCTGAAAAATATTATATGGTAAAAACTGATGATTACATAGAAAATTTAAATAATTTAAAAAATCTTTGTGTTGAAACTTGCAAGTATAATTTTGGAGAAATAGCTTTTAGAGTAAAACAATCTTTTACTTGGGACGATATAATTTTGGATGAAAGTTGTAAGTGTAAACTTTTAAATATGGTTGACAGGGTAAAGTATAAATATAAAGTTTACGATAGTTGGGGTTTTAAAAGTAAGTTTCCGTATGGAAGTGGCATATCTGCGTTGTTTTATGGCCCACCTGGTACAGGTAAAACTATGGCTGCTCAAATTATGGCAAAACAAATAGGTTGTGAATTATATAAAATTGATTTATCACAAGTGGTTGATAAATATGTTGGCGAAACAGAAAAAAATTTAAAAAAGATATTTGACAATGCTTTAAAAACAAATGTAATATTATTTTTTGATGAAGCTGATGCAGTTTTTTCAAAAAGAACAAATGTTTATAACGCTAACGATAAATATGCAAACGTAGAGACAGCATACCTATTACAAAAAATAGAAGAATATGAAGGTGTTACCATATTAGCTACTAATTTATTGTCTGGGTTTGATGATGCTTTTAAAAGAAGAATAAAATTTATTGTTAATTTTACAATCCCTAATGTTAATAATAGATTTATTTTATGGCAAAAGTCTTTTCCCGAAAAAGTTAAAATATCTCAAGATGTTGATTTTTTTAGATTAGCAGAAAAATATGAGTTAACAGGTAGTGACATAAAGGCTGTAGCTATTTCAGCAGCTTTTTATGCGGCAGCAGCTAAAAATGAGGTTATTTCGATAAAACATATACGAATGGCTTTAAAAGATGAATTTGAAAAAAACGGAAAAGTTTTTTTGAAAAGTGATATGGATATATATTAAAATGTAAGGATGTGGTAATTTTTGAAAGCTGTAACGCATTTAAAAGATAAAAACCACATAAAAACTGAAAAAAAAATTAATAAAAACAATATTGATAAATCATTAATTTATGAAAAAACTGAAAACACTAAGGATGAAATTAATGAGAAAAAAATATTTTTACAATATGCATTAAAAGCAATAAACTCTGCTAGTAGCATTGAAGAGGCAAATAAAATTTTTAAAAATATACTAACATCTAAGAATTTTTTAATTTTTAAAGTTCAAAATTTTAATAATAGTATACAAAAAATAGTTAATGAATTTAATTTGATAAGATATAATTTATTGACTGAACAAAGTAAAAATATAGTAACTAAAATTGCGAGAACTTTTATTGGTAAAAATATGGCAGCTTTAAAAATAGGTTATAAATTACCTACTGCTGATTATATAACAAATAAAGTTTTAAATAATGTTTATGATGGTAATAATTCACAACTTGTTGCAGCAGATGTGTTGAAAGCAGAGATCACTAATAATATAAATTTTTCTATAAGAAATTATGTGCAATTAAAAAATAGACTTAAATATTGGTTGGTTGATAATATATATTTAGAAAGTAACAAGCAGTATATAAATAATAACGAACATTTAAGTAGAAGCAATATATTTTACAACATTAAAAGTGAAAATCATATTCCTTATTTAGGGCAAACAGATAGTTTTTATACACAAATAAACATATTACATGACAGAAAAACGGCTTTAGAAAAGAAAAAAAAAGATGAATTAATAATTTTAAACCGTAGGTACCCAGTGTCTAGAAAAAGATTTGCAAGCTTTTTTATTAAAAAAACAAAGAATATACTTAGGTTAAATAAGAGTTCACTTTTTTCTAAAGAAGATATGACTTTACCATATGGTAACAATATTACATATGCAGATAAAGTTTATAAAATGTTAAATATTAGCTATAATAAAAAATATTTAAGGTTAGACAATGAAGAAAGAGAATTAATAAAAAAATATAAATTTAGGTTGAAAAATGATGAAGTAACTAAAAAAAGTAAACAACAGGTAAAACAGTATATTAAAAATTTAAATATAAATTTAAGCGCATTTGAATTTTGGAATAATAAAAACAAGATGGGGATAAAACAATGTATAAAAAATAGTTGTGTTAATAACAGTGAATTTGGAAATAAAGCTATAGAATATATTTTAAGTAAAACTACTAATAGAGTAGAAAATTTACTAAAAGAGGATTATATTGCAAATAATAATAATAGTAGCAGCAGTGAATATTTAACAAATTTTAATCTGTTTAGAAGGTTAAGCAATGAAGAAACATTTAATAATGGTAGATTAATGCAAGTTAGCAATGTATTAAAAAATAATGTAAAAACAATAGTTAGTGCTAGCAGTGATAATTCTGAAATAGACGAAAATAATAGTTAACAATTATGGTTACTATGTTTGAAAATTAAAATTAAATTTAGAATTATAATATTAAAGAGGAGATTTATACTATGGTAGACAAATATTACCCATTTGTGAAAAACAGATATTATTATGGAAAATTATTAACTACTAGTGATTTGGAAGCTGAGCAGGGGTATATTAACGGAAAAAGAAGGTTTATTAATAAAACAATATTTGGTCAGGGTAAAATTTGTGGTTTAAAAGTCTACCCTGTTAGTGAAAACACAATAATGGTAGAATCTGGTTTTGCTATAGATGAAGCAGGTAGAGAAATAATTGTTGACAAATCTGAAATTAAAAAATTAGCTTCTATTGATGGTTTTGATGAAGTTAAGTCTGATAAAATGTTATTAACTATAAAATATAATGAAAGTTTTTCACAGCCTGTATATTCTATTACTAAAAATAACAATGGGCAAGAATATGAATACAATAGAATAAATGAAGGCTATAAGTTGATGCTAAAAGAATATGAAGATTTGCAAGATGTGTTAAACATAGAAGATGAACTTATTTACAACAAAGAAATATATAATGATGGGAATTATAAAGTTGTAATAAAAATGCCAACATTAGCATCTACTAATTCAGGTTTTAAGTTTGTTACTTTAATTGAAAAACTTTCTGATATTGAAGATGAAATTAGTGTTAAATATACTATAAGTACGCCTAGGTTTGTAAAAGATGATAATAGTGAAACAGCATTAATAGATATGAAAAATGTTAATATTGATAAGGGCAAATTTATTTTAAATGAGTGCTGGGTAACACCTAATAATATGTCTTTTCAAGATAAAACTACTTTTATGATAAAAAAAGAAGATATAGAAATTGCTATAGGGAATAAGCAAGTATCTATAAATGAAAATATTTTATTCCCAATAAATGTTTATGATAATGACCCTATAGAACTTGTAAAAACAAAAGTTAAAAACGAACCGTTAGAAGAAATTATGCAAAGAGGGTTAAATAAAGATATTGTTATTGCTATTATTTCAATTGTTCGCACAGGTGCAAATTATATTATACAAGATGTTAGTACTCCTATTGAATCTAAATATTCACCACAAATGCCATCACAAACTCCGTTTATAGAAAAAATATTAAATTACTTTAAAAATGATGATAAAAAAATATTTGCTCAAGAGCCTGTTAAAATCATTGAAAAAGATGATAAAAATGCAGATATGGATTTTAAAAGGCGAATTAGTACAGTAGTTTCTAGTGGTGTTTTTGAACTACCTTTGGGTTTAAATGTAAAGGCTAACAAAGCTATTTTATCTGATGAAATAATGCATAATTTAGGGCCAGGAGATGTTTGTGTAAATGTTGGTTTTGAATTTATAACTTCTGAAGCAGAAAAAAAGGATAGTTTTATAAAAAAGATTATATTTGGAGATCCGGAAATATTTAAAGAACATGGAATAGTAATGCCAAGTGTTACTACAGCAGTTCAAGTTATTTGCGAAAAAGGTGCATTTGTTGTAGGGGTAAAATTTGCTCAAGCAACAAATTTAGTTAGTGTAAAGGTTAGGTGGTTTGCATATAAAAAAGCAGATCATGTTTTAGATGCTTTGGATTATTCTACAGAAGAAAGGGGAATATATGTAAAACAAGATACTATAAAATTAATTCCAAATGAGGTACATTTTATAGAGATAGGTTTTAGAAATATTAACCCAACAGCAGTAAGGTATGAAGTAGTTGATAAAGATGGTGGGGAAATAGACGAAAATGGAGTATATACAGCTCCTAACAAAGATGGTGTTTATGAAATAAAAATTTCTTGTATTAATGAGCCTTCTATGTATACTTTTGCTTATGCAATAGTTATGAAGAAGGATGCGGAGCAAAAATGATAATAGGATTAGGAAAGAAATTAAAAAATGTTAGGACAGTATTGGTTAACGATGTTAATGATGTAATTATTTGCCAAGATATTTTAAATAAAGATAAACGAGATTACTATACTTTAATTAGAGTACATGATTCAAAAAAAATTAAAGATATATTAGAATCTATATATAATAGCGATGGAACATACAATATGCCAAAAAATTTGTTTTGTGGCATATTTGTTGAAGTAGATACTTTGAATATTTTAATGAAATATAAAGAACCAAGAAAATTATTTTTATATTTAAAATCATGTATGAACTCAGATTATATTGAACATACAGTTATTAAGAGCTTTATTTTTGAGTGTTTGGCTTTAGATGTTAATTACCCAATTTTAGACTTAATGTTAAATAAAGAAAATATAAATATTGATGAAGACAATAATATATTTTTTAATGGTTTTTTAGATTTTAGTAAATTTAATAAAGATGCAGATGAACAAACATGTGTAAAAAAATGTTGCGATTTGATTAACGATATTTTATTAGTTAACGAAGAACTATCTAATAAAAGTAAAGTAAAAGCCATTAATTTGTTTAAAAAAAAGAAGCGTAATAATGATTACAATAAAATGATAGATTTGTATAATGATTTTAAAATAAAAGAAAAGAAATATAAAAAAGAAAAAGATACTTTTTTTAATATTATAAAATCTAAAATTATATATATTTACAAAAATAAATTATGGAAAATATTAACAGTAACTGGTTCTACTATTATTGTTTTTGCAGCTATATTTTTTATATGTAGTTTGTTTAAATTAAATTTACCATTTACTAAATATAGAGGAATGGATATTATTGGAACAATTAATATGACTGAAAAATAATATTAAAAAATGAAAGGAAAGAAAAATGGAAAAAAAGCAAATAAGAAAATATATTATTTTTATGGTTGTTCTTTATATTGCCTCTTTAGTTGTAGGTGTAGCTATTTCTATTAATAATGGGTTACCTATTGAAGATTTGGAAATGGTAGCTGATATAACTGAAGATAAAGATTTTTATTTAATGAAAACAGGCAGTAAAGATACAAGTGTTATAAAGGTTAATTGTAAAGGTGAAATAGTAGGTAGAAATGTTGAAAAGGTTTCTAGTTACTTTAGTAAATACATTTCGGAATATGAAGGCAGTGTTCTAACAGCTAATAATGGAGCAATATATTGTGTTAAAAGGTTAATTGATAATGAAACAATGCAAGTTGTTCAAAGGGATATAGTTAAGTTAGATGCAAGTAATTTACATAAAAAACCAATAATTGTACATTCTTATAAAGGCAATAGTACTGTGTTACCAAGAATTACAGGTTTAGCTTGTAAAGATGATAATTTATATGTGGCATTGGTAGCGCAAAATGGGGAAAAAGCATATATAGATAAACTAAATATGACTATGGGTGCAGAATTTGCAGAATTTAAGCGTATAAAAAGTATTTCGGCACCTATAGGGGATTCTTTTAATAACATTTTACCCAACAGTGTTGGTGAAATGTTTGCACTAACAAAAGGTGGCAGAGTATATTTTTATGACAATAAATATGATTTTAATATGATATACCCTAGTTCTGTAGTTGATGATAAATTTGCTTCTTTAATTTCTGTTGATAGATACGACAATGTTATTTTTTATACACAAGAAGAGGCTTTTAAATATTACAATAAAGAAAAAAATGAAATTAGTAGCTATAATAGTGAGGCGTTACGTAAAAAAAGTGTTTTTTCTAAAGAGCTTGATGAGTTGGTATATTTTGTATTTAATGATAATAGCGCTATATTTAT
>CAKTAG010000042.1 GCA_934527325.1 uncultured Candidatus Soleaferrea sp. | reverse complement strand
ATCGATAGATGGAAGGTTATATAAGATTGTTAAAGATAATAAGACAGGTGAAATACAATATAAATTAATTTGGGAACCTGCAGATAACTCTAAATTATTAGATAAAACAGAAGAGATAAGTATACCAGAAATGAAAGTAGAAACAGGTAAAGCAAAAAGCAATATAAACACAAGTGCTGGTGTAATTTATAATTATGATGAAGCAACTGGTAGATTAGATATTTCTGCCGGTGAAGATGGAGCGATAACGGCAGCTGATGTAGAAAGAGCATCGAAAGAGGCATCTGACCAGGAATATGCTAGGTTAGGTCAAAGTTCTGACAAAGATGGTGTTAAACCTGAAATAATGAACAGAGAAAAGTATAATAAAATGTATAGGAGTATTTCACCATTAAAGTCGACATTGTCAAATATGTCAATATCAAAGAATGGTACGTTCTCATCGTCAACTATATCAATATCAAAGAATTATGGATATAGTATGCCGGTAGGATATGGAGATTATCCATATACATGTGGTATGCGTGTACATATAGATGATGAAATATTGAATAAAATATGGAATAAAATATTGAATAAAACATTGAATAAAACATTGGCTGAAATTGGTTTTGGTGAGAAGATGATAGATGATGAAACATTGAATAAAATATTGGCTGAAATTGGTTTTGATGAGAAAATGCTAGATGATAAAACATTGAATAAAATATTGGGTAAAATTGGTTTTAAAGAAGAAGAGATAAATAAAATAAAAGAATGTAAAGAATGTGAAGAGATAAATAGAATGATGGCAGTGGTACATAGAATAAAAGAAAATATGAATAGAATAGCAACACCAGAAGGTAATCAAATTTATAGTACAGTAACACCTGATGGCGAAAAAAAACATTGCAAACCGGGAGAAGAAGCTGTAGAAATGCCGGATAGTGAAGATGAGAAGATGCTAGATGATGAAGATTAAAGAAAAGTAAAAGTAGTTTGTGAAAATGGTGGTTATTGAGTTAAAGATAAAGAGATTAGAAAATGGTCATATCTATAAAATAAAAAAGTGAAAAGAATAACAATGCCTGCTAATATAAAAGAAGTAGGTAGATATGCATTTGAAGAAAGTTGCTTAAAAGAAATAGAATATTTGGGAACACCAGAAGAGTTTGCTGCAATGGAAATTGGCGAAGGCAATGAAGCTTTAAAAAGAGTAATAGTATACACTTACTGATAGTGATTATTAAATAAAGTAAAATTACAGATCAAACTACGATTGACGAAGAACATGTTAGGTTATGTCACAACAAAGATGAAGATTAGAGAGTGTGAAAAAAGTCTATAAAAAACGATTCCTTCTATGATAGAATATAAAATATCATAGGAGGAATTTTTTATTGTGGTGTGTATTTAAGTAATTTAGTAAACTGTTATTAAAAGGCAATGTTGTTAAGTTGTTATTAATAACTTTTATAGCTTTTTTAGTGGTATATCTATTTTAATGCTACTAATTTGGCTACACTTTTTTTATTGCGGAGAAATTTTTTTATATTCTTGAAATGTGAATTGTTTGTGTGGTATAATATAAAAGTGAGTATAGTTAATTAAGTTGTTATATAAATTTTTTATATGGTAGGTATAGGGGGTTTTTTTGTTATGATGTTAAGGCCAGCTATGTATGATATTCTAGATAAGGATCAGTGTTATTATTCTTTTGTTATAGCTATTGCAAAAAGGGCAAGAGAAATTGTAGATGAATATATTGAAAAAGGTGAATTATTAGAAGAAAAACCAGTAGATATAGCAGTTAACCAGTTTGCTAAAGGTGAATATACATTCATAGAAGGTTCAAAGTTAGAAGCAGATATTAAATAAAAATAATAATGGGAGCGTTAGGCAAAACAACAATTAATTATAAACTAATAAATTTTTTAAATTATGTAATTTGTTGCTAATTGCCTAAAAGTATGGAAATTTTAAAAGTTGAAGAATCTATTACTACAAAAAAAATAGCTAAAGTGGTTATAGAAGGTATAACTTATTCTATGGATAAGTTATACAGTTACATTTTACCTAAAGAGTTTGAAAATAATATTTTTGTTGGCCAAAGGGTTGTAGTACCGTTTGGAAAGGGTAATAAAAAAAAGGTAGGTTTAGTTCTTGCTATAGATAGCTGCTGTGGTGAAAAGGGTAAATGTTATTTTACACAAAAAGGGTTAGCTATTAAACCAATTTTACAAGTGATTGATAAGCAAAATATAATTACAAAAGAAATGGTAAAAATTATATATTGGTTAAAAGAACATACTTTTTGCAGATATTTTGATGCTTTTAAAGTGATGGTGCCATCTGGGCTGAGTGTTACACTTTTTACAAAGTATAAAATAACTAAAAAATTAACAGATGAAGTTTATAATACTTTAGATGATTGTGGAAAATTGTTAATAGATGGTTTTAAATCAGTTGCTAATAATTGTTCAAAAATGGCCTGCTTTACCTTGGAAGAAAGTTTAAATAAAAAACAGGTAACATGTTTAAAACAATTAATTTCAGAAGGCTTAATAGTTGAACGAAATATTTTTAAGCGGAAAATAAACGATCAAAAATCTGTGATGGTTAAATTGGCAGCGGGTTTTTTAAGCAATTTAAGTGATGTTGATATAGATTATAAGTTAACATTGAAACAAAAAAAGGTAGTAGATTTTCTGTTAAAAGCAGAGGTTGCGGCAGTTAAAGAAGTTGTATACCTTTGCGGTGTTACAAAGGCGGTATTAGATAATTTAGAAAAAAAAGATGTTATAACATATTTTGAACAAGAAACTTTTAGAACTCCGTATAAAACATCTAGTGATGTTTTATATAAGGAGTTTGACCTTAATTTGGAACAAAAAAATATTTTACAAAAATTAATATATTTAGTTACTCAAAATAAACCTAATATCTCTTTGTTAAGGGGAATTACAGGTAGTGGAAAAACTTTAATTTTTATAAGTTTAATTAAATATGTTATTTCTAAAAATAAGCAAGCATTGTTACTTGTTCCAGAAATTTCATTAACGCCACAAATGGTTAATACATTACAGCAACATTTTGGAAGCGACATTGCCGTTTTACATAGCGGGCTTACCCTTTCTAATAGGTTAGATGAATGGAAAAGAATAAATAATGGTGAAATTAAAATAGTTTTGGGTACAAGGTCTGCTGTTTTTGCTCCGCTTAAGAATATTGGTGTTATTATTATGGATGAAGAACAAGAAGCTAGCTATAAATCTGAAAGTGCGCCAAGGTACAACACAAAAGATGTGGCAAAGTTAAGAGCGGTTTACAACAATGCATTATTTTTAATGGCTTCTGCTACGCCATCAGTAGAAACTTACTACTATATGAAAAAAAATAATTTTAGCATTTTAGAACTAAATAAAAGGTATAACAATGTGGGTTTACCAGAAGTATCTATTGTAGATATGAAAAAGGAACATTTAAATGGTAACCATTCTTTTTTTAGTGAAAAGCTTATTATGGCACTAGAAGATAATTTGTTAAAAAATCAGCAATCTATTATATTTATAAACCGCAGAGGTTACAATACAATAGTAAAATGTAGTGAATGTGGTAAGGTAGAAACTTGCCCAAACTGCAGCATAGCATTAACTTACCATAAAGCAAATAATAAGTTGATGTGCCATTACTGTGGTTATGTAAAAGATGCAGTTAAAAAATGTACAAATTGTGGAAGTTCATATATTCAGTATGGTGGTGTTGGTACGCAAAAAATAGAAGCACAGTTAGAGGTAGTATTCCCTAGGGCTAAAATTTTAAGGTTAGATTCCGATACAACTGTGACGAGGTTTGCTTACGATAAATATTTTAAAGATTTTTTAGAAGGCAAATATCAAATTTTGATTGGAACACAGATGGTAGCTAAAGGGTTAAACTTCCCGAATGTGACTTTAGTAGGGGTAATCGATGGAGATCAATCGATTTATAGTAGTGATTATAAAGGAATAGAACGAACGTACGATATTATAACTCAGGTAATTGGGCGCAGTGGAAGGGGCAAAATAAATGGTAAGGCCATTGTTCAAACAAATGCGGCAGATAATGAAATTTTTGAACTAATTGCTAACCAGAAATATGATGAATTTTTTAACAGGGAAATATTGTCTAGAAAAAGATTGATATACCCTCCATTTTGTAATATGTCTATTATTGGAATAGTAGGGTTAAACGAAAATACAGTTTTAGAAGTAGGCAATAAAATTTTTAAAATTATTACAGAGTTAATTGCAGTGGATTTTAAAGATGTACCTTTAACTATGTTTGGCCCATTGCCTGAAATGGTATTAAAAGTAAATGGCAAATTTAGGTATAAAATAATATTAAAGCATAAATGTAATAAAAGGTACAGGGAACTTATAGAAGTTATTTTAAGTAAAGCTTTAAAATTTAAAGGTAACGTTAATATTTTTGTAGATAAAATTTAAAAATTAGAGGTAGGTAATAAAGAATGGCGCTTAGAAAGTTAAGATATGATGGAGATTTGATATTGAGGCAAAATTCAAAAAAAGTTGAAAATTTTGATGATAGATTGGCTCAATTGATAGATGATATGATAGAGACTATGAATAAATATGGAGGAGTTGGGTTGGCAGCTCCGCAGGTTGGAATTTTAAAACAAGTTGTTGTTATGGATATTGGTGATGGCCCAATGGAAATGGTGAACCCGGAAATAGTAGAACAATCTGAATTTCAAGAAGACCAAGAAGGGTGCTTATCTTGCCCAGGTATTATTGGCACAGTTAAAAGGCCATATAAAGTTACAGTAGTTGCTTACGATAGAAATAACAATAAAATTAAAATAACTGAGGAAGGGTTGTTAGCTAGAGTTATTTGCCACGAAGTAGACCATTTGCATGGGAAGTTATTTAAAGATTTTGCAACAAAAATTATGCATTATGAACACAAACATGAGGCTAAAGAAGAAAAATAAGAAATAAAAAATCAGATGTTAAATTTTAGTAAAGCAGATAGGGTAGCTAACGGTTATAACTATTTTAATTAGAATGGTGGTATAGGTTAATTTTGAAAATAATTTTTATGGGTACTCCAGATTTTGCAGCGGTAAGCTTAAAAGAACTTTTAAAATGCGGTTATAATATTAAAGCGGTATTTACACCTAAAGATAAGCCAAAAGGAAGAGGTTATAAGCTAGAAGCACCACCTGTAAAACAATTGGCTTTACAATATGAATTACCTGTTTTTCAACCACAAAATTTAAAATGTAGTGAGTCTGTTGAGTTAATAAAGAGTTTTGACCCAGATGTTATAGTAGTTATAGCTTATGGGGTGATATTACCAAAAGAGATATTAGATATTCCAAAGTATGGTTGTATTAATGTTCATGCATCGTTGTTGCCTAAATATAGAGGTGCGGGGCCAATTCAATGGAGCATTATAAATGGTGAGAAATATGCAGGCGTTACAACCATGTTTATGGATGAAGGTATAGATACTGGTGACATAATTCTTAAAAATGAATTGTTGATAGAACCGAATGAAACAGCTGGTGAGTTGATGAGTAGGTTAGCAGTTTTAGGTTCTAAAACTTTGTTAGAAACATTGGGTATGTTAAGTAACAATACTGTTGTAAGGGTTCCTCAAAATAATAGCCAGGCAACTTTAGCACCTATTTTAAAAAAATCATTAGCATTTATAAATTTTAACAAACCAGCACTAGAAGTACATAACCTTATTAGAGGAATAAACCCTTGGCCGGTAGCTAAAGTTAACTTAAATGGCAAAATGTTAAAAATATACAAATCTAAAGTTATAGAAAAAGATTTTATTAAGGGAATACCGGGTACAATAATCGATAATGAAGAATTTGTGGTTGCTTGCTTAAAAGGTTCTATTGCTTTACTAGAGGTTCAACTAGAAGGTGGCAAAAAAATGTTAGCTAAAGATTTTTTAAGAGGCCATAAAGTAAAAGTGGGAGAAATAATTACTTGCTGTTGTTAATGGTTAAATAAAACAATAAGTTTTTTTATATTTATTATTAAAATAGTAAGAGGTAGGGTGCAGTGAATATAAATAGTGAAGGAAATTATAGAAAAGAAAAAATATCGTTGCATAGTATTATTTCTGGGTTAAATTTACAAATTATTTATATGCCGCAAGATTCAAAAGAAATTTTTATAAAAAGCAAAAAAATAAATAGGCCGGGCTTAAATTTAGTAGGTTTTTATAATGACTTTGATCCAGATAGAATACAAATAATTGGTAGCTCTGAATATAGGTATTTATTAACGCTTAGTATGGAAGAAAGAAAAAAAGCGTTGAAATTATTTTTTTCGCATAAACCATCTGTTGTTATGGTAACTAAAAAATTAAATTTAGATAATGATATTATACAAATTGCTAAAGAATATAAAGTTCCGTTGCTAAAAATTGAAGTAGATACCAGTGATTTTATGGCAGAGTTGTTTTCGTTATTGAATGTGGAAATGGCCCCAACTATAACTATTCCAGGTGGTTTAATGGAAGTTTATGGTGAAGGAATAATTATATTAGGGGAAAGTGGCATAGGGAAGAGCGAAACAGCAGTTGAGTTGATGAAAAGAGGGCACAGGTTAGTTGCAGATGATGTTGTAAAAATTGCAAAAATTTCACATAATACTCTTATAGGCACATCGCCAGAAAATATTAGGCATTTTTTAGAAATAAGAGGTATTGGAATAATTAATGCAAGGCAGATATTTGGGTTAGGTTCTGTTAAGGTAAAAAAAAGTATAGATTTATTAATTAGGTTAGAAAAATGGGATGAAAATAAAAATTACGATAGAATAGGGAACAAAAAGAATTACACTAGAATTTTAAATGTTAACATTCCTACAATAGTGTTGCCAATTAGGTCTGGAAGAACAATAGCTGTTATAATAGAGGCGGCAGCTATGAACCATAGGCAAAATAAAATGGGTTATAGTGCACCAGAGCAATTGTTAAAAAAATTAGGTTATACAGAGGATTTTGAAGATAACGTTGTAGATTTAGAATTAGATATTGGAAAGATATTTTAAAGCAAAGAAGGGAATAAGCAAAATTATGCCTAGATTTTTTTCTAATGTTATATTAAACGATGTTATAGAAATAGTAGGAAATGATGCGAAGCATATATCTAAAGTTTTAAGAATGAATATAGGTGAGCCTTTAACAGTTTGTGATTTAAAAGGTTATGATTATGAATGTAAAATTAAAGCAATAGACGCGGCAAAGGTGACATTAAAAATAGAAAAAAAAATAAAATCTGTAACAGAACCTAGTGTAAAAATTAGTTTATACCAAGGGGTACCTAAAGGGGATAAATTTGATTTTATTGTTCAAAAAGCTGTTGAATTAGGTGTGAGCGAAATTATACCTGTTTGCATGGAAAGGTGTATAGTACGTATTGAAGAAAAAAATATAAATAAAAAAATAGAAAGGTATAATAGAATAGCTTTAGAAGCTGCTAAGCAATCTAACCGTTCACAGTTGCCAGTTGTAAAGCCGTTTGTTTCGTATATAGAAGCGCTAAATAAAATGCAGCAAAGCGATTTTTCTATATTATTTTACGAAAAAAGTAATTTAAGTTTAAAGTCTGTAATTCCCGATATTAAGCCTAAACGTATTTCAATAATAGTTGGCCCAGAAGGTGGTTTTTCAAATTCAGAAATCCAAATTGCACAATCTTTAAAGGTGGCAATAGCTTCTATGGGTAAAAGAATTCTAAGGTGTGAAACAGCTCCAATGTATGCGTTATCTGTTTTAATGTTTTTGTTTGAAAATTAATTTGTAAAATATATAGACATCATAAAGTTTTTAATGTATAATTAACTTGTTTTTAAAATTAGAAGAAGAATAGATTAATACAAAATTTTG
>CAKTAG010000041.1 GCA_934527325.1 uncultured Candidatus Soleaferrea sp. | reverse complement strand
AAAAATATCAGTTTAAAAAAACTGCTATTTAAATTACTGTGCTTCCCCCCCCCGTTGCCAAATTTAACCATCGCATTCAACTCCCTTTCTGTTTATTTTTATTTAAATTTTTTATGTTAATAATATTATACCATATAATCAATTATTTTCAATAAATTTTTGTATAAATTTTATTATTTTTTTTAACATCAAGCAAAACAAATAGTAAATAATTAATTTTATATCAATTACGTTCACATTTTTGTCATATATTTTGGTTCGCAAACAATTGCCCTGATTAGGCGCAAACAATATTGTAAATATTTTTTTTATATGTTAATATAATTAATATAACAAGATTACTTAATTTTAATGTATAGAGAGGAGTATTATTTATATGCTAAAAAAACATTTAGGTGTAATTTTCGGCGGGTTATCAACAGAATATGAAGTTTCTCTAGCATCTGCAACATTTATACTAGAAAACATTGATCTAGATAAATATGAATTAACCATGATTGGTATATCAAAAAAAGGTGACTGGTTTTTATATGAAGGTGATATTAAATATATAAAAACAAATCAATGGTTAACTGAAAAATATATTAAACCAATAACAATATCTTTAAACCCAAATAAAAAAGGGATTTATATTTTAGAGCACAACAATAAAATAACCTTTAAACCTATTGATATCATTTTCCCTGTTTTACATGGGCGAAACGGTGAAGATGGTTCTATTCAAGGATTATTGAAAATAGCTGGTATCCCTTTTGTAGGTTGTGATTATGTATCTAGCGCAATATGCATGGATAAAGAATTAACTCACACAATTTTAGAAAGTAATAATATAAAAACTGCCCCATGGATTGCTTTAAATAAATATGAATTTGAAAATAGCAATTTTGACATTTTAGAGGAAGAATATAAACTAAAATTAGGCTACCCTATGTTTATTAAACCCGCTAATGCTGGTTCATCAGTTGGTGTAAACAAAGCTAAAAATAAACTAGAATTACTACAAGCTATAAATAATGCCTATAAAATTGATAAAAAAATAATTATAGAAGGGTTTGTATCTGGCAAAGAAATTGAATGTGCTGTTATTGGCAACAACAAACCATTTGCATCAATTTTAGGTGAAATTTCACCAAGCAATGATTTTTACGACTATAATGCAAAATACAATAACCAAAACAGTTTACTATATATCCCTGCAAAAATATCTGAAGAAAATTCAGATAAAATTAGAGAAATAGCAAAAAAAGCTTTTAAAGTATTAGGATGTTCTGGCATGGCTAGAATAGACTTTTTTTTAACTGCCAACAACGATATAATATTAAATGAACCCAACACTATACCTGGGTTTACTGCAATAAGTATGTACCCTAAACTATTAATGAACAGCGGATTAGAAAAGAAAGAAATAATAAACAACCTTTTAGAATTGGGATTTGAATATTATAACGAAAATTCAATCTATAATAATATTTCTTAATAATACATTTTTAAATTAATATTTAGGTGGATGATTTTTTTGAAAAATTATAGCATAGGTATTTTTGACTCTGGTATTGGTGGTTTAACAGTTGCTAAACATTTAATAAATATACTGCCTAACGAAAACATAGTTTATTTTGGTGATACAGCACGAGTTCCTTACGGTTCTAGAAGTGATGAAACCATTTTAAAATATGGCCTTCAAGATATAAAATTTTTGAAATCTAAAAATGTTAAACTTATAATTGCTGCTTGCGGTACTGTTAGCAGTGTATTTTTTAAAAACAACATAAATAATCTATATTTTAAAAACATCTTTTACACTGGTGTAATAGAGCCAACCGTACAAAAAGCCTTTAGCATAACTAAAAATAAACGAATAGGCATAATTGGAACAAAGGCAACAATAAAAAGTAAAGCATATGAATTTTACCTTAACCAATTAGATTCTAATATAGAAATTTTATCTAAACCTTGCCCTTTATTCGTTTCATTAGTAGAAGAAGGTCTGTTCAGTAAAAACAATAATATTGTTATGTCTGTTATAGACTTTTACCTTAGTGATTTAAAAAAGTCTAAAATAGATACATTAATACTTGGCTGTACACATTACCCACTATTAGCAGATGCAATATCTAGTTACTTTAATAATACAATAAATCTAGTAGACCCTGGCAAAGAAACAGCTAAATTTATAAAAACATATCTAACTAAAAACAACTTGCTAAACAACAACGGTGGAAATAGAGAATTTTTTGTTAGTGACGGATTATATAAATTTGAATATATAGCTAACCAATTTTTAGGGTACCCTATAAAAAATATAAACATCGTAAATTTAGAAGAGATAGATAAATAAAAATTGTGTATAGCAAACTTTTAAAATAAACATATAAATATTTTAAACATTAAAGGAAGTATTAAATTTGAAAAACGAAAATTACATTATTAAAGTTGAAGGAATTTCCGCCCCTAACTCAAATAACACTGAATTCATTAAAACAACTACTAAAGGTAATTATTTTTTTAATGGTAAAAATGCAGTTATAACTTACAATGAACCCGATACCACAGGTTTTGAAAATTGCAATACCATTATAACAATACATAGCAACAAAAAACTTGAAATTAAAAGGTACGGAAAATTTAAATCAATTATGACTATAGAAAATAACAAAAGAAATATTTGTAATTATAAAACTTCTTATGGTGATTTTTTATTAGGCGTTACCGGCAAAGCATTTAATATAAACCTTTATAAAAATAGCTGTAATTTAACTATTTGTTATGAACTAGATATTAACAATTCTTTATTGCATTTAAATAAAGTTATTATTAAATGCAATAAATTGCACGCACCAACAAAACAACATTAATTTTTATTAACCTTAATTTCAACATCTACATTGCTTTTAGCTACAACTTCTTCTGTTTCTGGGTTAACAACAAAAATAGTAGCTACTGCATTATATACACCTTTACCTAATTTTGCAATTAAATAATCATTTTCTATATGCTGGTTAGGTTCTAAAATTGGAGATTTATATATAATATCATCTTTATCTTTTAATTTTATTTCAACATAAAAATTATATTTATTAGATGCTGGATTTTCAATTTTTATATTCCCTAAAGATTTTGAATTTTTAAAATTAATTTTTTTATTAAAAGTAAAAGAAAATTCACCTTTACCACTTTTATTATTATTTATAGCATCACCATCATTTAACGGCCCTTCTTTAACGTTATTACCTATTTCATCATATGTCGGTATATCTTGTGTACCTTCTTCACCATTATAACCAGCTACAAAAATTATATAAATTAATGTAGATATAATTAATATTAAAACTATAAATAAATTTATAAATAAATTTTTTTTACTATTATTAGAATAAAATTTTTCCATATTAGTTACCCCCAAATATAAAAATATCTAAGTATATTATAATACATTTTATTATGCTTTTCAATTAAAACAAAATTTAAAAAAGGATTTAAACTATGGATTGGAGTAAAAATCAATTAGATGCTATTAATGCAACAGGCGGCACTATTTTAGTTTCGGCAGCAGCAGGTAGCGGTAAAACAGCAGTTTTAGTAGAGCGAATAATTAATAAAATAACAAATGTAAAAAACAACACAAACATCGATGAATTATTAGTTGTTACATTTTCTAACGCAGCAGCAGCAGAAATAAAAGAACGTATAGCAAAAAAATTAGATAGTTTACTACTGCTTCAACCTTACAACAAACATTTGCAAAATCAACAAATCCTATTAGATTCTTCACATATTAGCACTATACATTCTTTTTGCCAAAATTTAATTAGAGAAAATTTTGAAAACCTTTCTATTGCACCAGATTTTAAAATTGGCCAAGAAATACAAATCAATATTTTTAAACATCAAGCTTTTTACGAAATTATAGATGAATTTTACAAAAACCCATTATTTAATGAACTTTTGAAAATAACCGATACAACATATAACATAGATAAATTATTTATAATTATAAATAATTTTTACAATTTTTTACAATCTCTTCCTTTCCCGTTTGATTGGTTAAATAAAAATTTATTAATGTATAAAACTTACTCCAAAAGTGATATTTCTGATTGCTACGCTGCACAAGTCATCTTTAAATACTCTTTAGAACTTTTGCAGCAAGCTAAAAATATTTTACTTAAATGCAAACAATTAATAGAATATGAAGAAAATAACATAGATTATATAAATAATTTTGACCAAAAACTTACTGTAATTAATTCAATTATAAGCTGTGTTAATATAACTAGTTGGGATAAAGTTTTTGAAATTTTAAAAGATTATAATGTAGATTCTTTACCAAGAGCAAAAAAAAGCATGGATACAGAATTAAAACAACAAATAAAAAATTTGCATGATAAATTTAAAGATATAATAAAAAATTTAAAAACAAACTACTTTCCAGTAAACAAAAAAGATTTTGCATTAGATATGGAATATACTTACAACATTTTAAAACTTATAACTACTATAATTAATAACTTTGTAAAAAAATTTAACGAATTAAAAAAAGCCAAAAATTTACTAGATTTTTCTGATTTGGAACAATTAACTATAAAACTTCTGTTAACCTACGATGGTGAATTATGTAAAAAAACAAACAAAGCTACTATAATCTCTAACAATTTTAAAGAAATTTTTATTGATGAATACCAAGATACCAATTTAACACAAGAATATATTTTTAAAGCAATTTCTAAAAACGAAACAAATTTATTTATGGTTGGCGATTCTAAACAAAGCATTTACAGGTTTAGGCAAGCTAAACCTGAACTTTTTATAGAAAAAAGTAAAAAATATAATTTATATAACAATTCTAACTTTCCAGCTAAAATTATTTTAAGTCAAAATTTTCGCAGTAGAAAAAGCGTGACCTCTTTTGTTAATTTTATTTTTGAACAACTAATGTCTACAGAAATTGGTGAAATAAATTACGATGAAACTCAAAAATTAATTTCATCTGTTAACTACCCACCAAATGAAAATGACATAACAGAAATTCACATTCTTAAAACTGAAGATAACCTAATAAAAGAGGAAGCCATTTACAACGAAGCAGAATATATTGCTAAAAAAATAAAACAAATGGTGAATAACAAACACAAAATAACAAAAAATGGTATTTTAACAGATGTAACCTATGGAGATTTTTGTATATTAATGAGATCTCCAAATGAAAAAATTAAATTTTTTATCAAAGCATTTAACAATTTAAATATTCCTTTGTTAACCGAAACAAATACTAATTTTTTTGAAACAAAAGAAATCTCAACAATAATATCTTTTTTAAAAACTATTAACAACCCCTTAGATGATATATCCACAATATCAGTTATGCTTTCAGAAATATTTAATTTTTCTATAGACGATATTTTAAAATTAAAACAAAAATATAATACAACCTATGTATTTCAAGCTCTAAGAGAAGATGCTGCAAACAATAACACAAAATCTAAACAAGCATATAACACTATTACCTATTACAAAAATCTTGTTAACATATTACCTTTAAGCAAACTATTGCAAAAAATTTACGATGAAACAGATTTTTATAATATTGTAAGAATTTACAACAATGGTAAAGAACGGCAAACAAATTTAGATATTTTTAAAAACTTAGTAAAAGATATAACAGAAAATGAAGAAAATAGTTTAACAGAGTTTATATCTTACATTAACAACTTAATTGAACAAAAAATATACTTTCAAATAAATAATGTTAAATTCACTAACAATAATAATTATGTAAAAATAATGAGTATACATAAGTCTAAAGGCTTAGAATTTCCAATTTGCATACTAGCAGATACAAATAGCCAAATTAATCAAATTGATGTAAAATCTCCTATATTATTACATCCAGATATAGGATTTGGTATAAACAAATTTGATAAAAGTAAAAATGTAAAATACTCAACTTTACCTAAAAATGCACTAAAACTAGAAATTGAAAAAAATATGCTATCTGAAGAACTAAGAATATTATATGTAGCTTTAACTCGTGCTAAAGAAAAATTAATTATTATAATAAATAATAATAACTTTAACAAACGTGTAATACATTGGAATGAATTACTAAGCATTAATTCCACATTTGAAAAAAAAATACCACCTTATTTAGTAAAGCAAGTTAAATGCTACGAAGATTTTTTTATTCTTTCATTATTGCGACATCCTCAATTAAAAGTTATAGAAAATAGTATCACATGCCATAATTTAGTTAATTTCCCATCTATTGATATTAAAATTCATACAAACGATAACCTTACCAATAATTGTGAATTACAAAATAATTTTAATAAAGCAAATAATACCAGTAAAACCAATAATAACATAATAAATTTAATAAAAAAAAATATAGATTATGCTTACCCTTACACCGATTTAACCAAAATACCATCTAAGCTTGGTGTTTCAGATATTGTAAAAAAAGAGTTAAACAGTAAATATGCATTTGAAAAACGTCCAAAAATATTTTACAAAAATGGATTAACTAGCGCTGAAAAAGGTAATATAATACATAAATTTATGCAATTTTCGGATTACAACAATGCTAAAAATAACATAAATTTAGAATGTGAAAGACTTTTAAAATTAGAATTTATTTCTAAAGAAGAATATGATAACTTAGATAGAAAAAAATTGTCCGATTTTTTTAATTCAAAATTATACCATTTAATCGAATCATCTAAAAAAATTCATAGAGAAGTAAGATTTGTTTACCCTATTGCAATAAAACAATTAAGCTATTCTGTTAACAATAACAAAAATAACATAATTGTTCAAGGTGTAGCCGACTGTGTTATAGAAAACGAAAAAGAAATTATAATTATAGATTATAAAACGGACAAAATAAATAATATAAATGAATTGGCAGAAAAATACAAATCTCAACTTTTAATTTACCAACAAGCACTATCTAAAATATTTTACAAACCATCTAATAAAGCTATAATTTATTCATTTTGCATTAATAAATATTGCGTAATAAAATAATTAACTCCCTAGCTTAAAATACATTTTAACAAAAATAAATAACATAAACAAAAAAAATAAGAATACATTATTAAAACCATCCACTAGCTTTAACTATAAATTTATAACCAAATATTATGTACCAAAACTTATCTAATTCACTTTAATTAACTACTAAAAAAAATTATTTTTATTTACCTCTTATTTGAAATTTCATATTCATCTTTATTTACAGATATATAAATATTACCATCTGTAACGGTATTATGAGATATAATATTTAAATCATGTAACCTTTGCTTTACTTCTTTGTGTGGGTAAATACAATCTCTATCTTTGCCAGAAGAAATAAGCGCATATGTAGGAGCTACTGCTTTAAGAAAATTTAATGATGATGAAGTTTTACTTCCATGGTGCCCTAATTTTAAAACATCACACTTTAGTTCATCTGCACTATAATTGTTCAATATTTTTTGCTCTACTTTAAATGTTGCGTCACCAGTAAACATCATTTTAAATTTGTTATATTGCAAAATGCCAACTATAGATGAATCATTTAAATCCTTAGGTAACTTAGACTTCTGTTCTATAATTGGATACAATACTTTAAACACTGATTTACCTATAGGAATTTTTTGGTTGGGTTTAACGTTTACAATATTTATATTCTTAGATTTTATAAAATTCCTTAATTTACTATACCGTAACAAACTGCTTTTTACTTTAAAATAATTTGGCAAAATAATTTCTTTAACTTTTACATCTTTTAAAATATCAAACAATCCACCCATATGGTCACTATGAAGATGAGAAATCATTATAAAATCTAATGTTTTTACATTTTTATTATGTAAAACATTTATTACATTTTGTGAATATTTTGCACTACCAGTATCTATTAATGCAGAACAATTTTGTCCTTTATCATCTTTTGAAGTAATTAAAATACTGTCTCCATGCCCAACATCCACCATAGTTACAGCTAAGCCTGCATTTTTTCTGAAATCACTTTTTACAGTTTTAACTCCAACAAAATTCAAAAAATCATTATAAAAGCTTTTTTTACAAAATTTATAAATTTCAGTTTGCCACTTTTACCATGGCATAACGGATGACGCGATTGCCCTTCTTATAGCCCTTTTCAAAGACCTCGACGATTTCTCCCTCGCCTCGGCTCTCGTCATC
>CAKTAG010000040.1 GCA_934527325.1 uncultured Candidatus Soleaferrea sp. | reverse complement strand
TAGCTAAGTAAACCCAGTTATGAAAATCAAGAAAAATAAAATAAACTAAACTAAGCCACCGAAAATTATTCGTTAAACTTGCGTGATATAATGTGATATAAAAAGTATATAACAAATTAGACCATTCAGCAGTATGGTACATAGCATATAAAAAGCTTCAGTCGCTACGCTCCCTCTGTTTTTTATATGCTTATTTTTAAGGTGAGCGTAAATAATTTTTTAAAGAAAGGGTATGATGTAGTTTTTTTGATTATATCATACAAGTAATACAATAATGCAGTTATTTTTAAAAGGTCCAAGAGGTACACAAGATGTTTTACCTAAAGATAGTTTTAAATGGCAATTTATAGAACAAACATTGATTAATGTAGCAAAGAAGTATGGTTTTAAAGAAGTTAGGGTACCTACTTTTGAACATACAGATTTATTTTGTCGTTCTGTAGGGGATGCTTCTGACATTGTTGAAAAAGAAATGTATACATTTGAAGATAAAAGCGCTAGGTTAATAACGTTAAGGCCAGAGGGAACAGCGGGGGTTATTAGAGCTACTTTAGAAAATGGTTTATTAAATCAGGGTTTGCCTTTAAAATTAGCATACATATTATCATGCTTTAGGTACGAAAAACCAGAAACAGGTAGGTTAAGGGAGTTTCACCAATTTGGTGTAGAATTGTTAGGTTCTAAATTGCCACAAGCTGATTTTGAAGTTATTGAAATGGCAGTGAATATGTTAAAGAATCTTGGTATAGATGATTTTTCTTTAGAAATAAATTCTATTGGATGTAAAGCTTGTAGGGAAAAATATCAACAAGCTTTAATTAATTATATGATGTTGAAAAAGGAAAGTTTATGTGATACATGTAAAGAAAGGTTAGAAAAAAATCCATTGCGAATATTGGATTGTAAAGACAGTACTTGTAAAAATATAGTAAAAAATGCACCAGTTATTTTAGATTTTTTATGTGATGAATGTAGAACTCATTTTGAGACATTGCAAAAATATTTACAGCAAGCAAATGTAGAGTATAAAATAAACCATAAAATAGTTAGAGGCTTAGATTATTATACAAAAACAGTTTTTGAGTTGATAGTTAATATAAAAGGAACGGCTTTAACTGTTTGTGGTGGTGGTAGGTACGATGATTTAGTAAGTGATTTAGGTGGGCCTGAAACGCCAGCATTTGGGTTTGGTATGGGGCTTGAAAGGTTAGTTATGCTTATTGATGAATGTGGAAAAAACAATATAGAAGATAAAAAATGTGATATATATGTAATTACTTTAGATGATGAAGCTAAATTGTATGTAACATCTATTTTAAATAGGTTAAGAAAAAATGGTTATATTGTAGAAACAGATTTAATGAACAAAAGTTTAAAAGCGCAGATGAAATATGCCAATAAAATAGGTGCAAAATTTACACTTGTTATTGGCAATAATGAAATTTCTACAGGTAAAGCTAATTTAAAAAATATGCAAACATCAGAGGTAAAAGAAATAAATTTAAAAGATATAGAACTTCTAAATATAGAAAATATGCATATTTAAATTGAATTAAGTTATTGGTGATAATGTTTTTTGTTAAATATAGTTTTTAGTTTGTTGTATTATATTTTGCTTAAAAATAATTGTAACCTCCGAATTGATAGTGTTATTCTATGCAAATTCGGAGGTTTATAATTTTAGAATATTATTTTACAACTTATTTGTTTAACAGAGATTTTAAATATTTTTGTGCGTTATCAATTTTAAATGATTTATTGTTAAGGTAGTTCAAACTTTCTGCATTAGATGTGAAGTTAAATGTAATTTTATAAGATATTAAGGCTTGGTGTGTTAAATTGTAAATTTTATTGTTTTTTATTGTGCCGTACTTAGTATCACCTAATAAAGGGTGGCCAATATATGCCATATGTGCTCTTATTTGATGGGTACGCCCAGTTAATAATTCAACTTCCAATAAAGCTGCATTGTTAAATGTTTCTAAAACTTTGTATTTTGTTAATATTGTTTTAGAATTTGGTTTTGGAGAATTAAAAATAAAAACCCGGTTTTCTTTTTCATTTTTTACAAGGTAATGTTTTAAAAAATTGTTTTTATTTTTTGGAATACCGTGAACTAAGCATAAGTATATTTTTTTTATTTCACGGTTTTTAAGTTTTTGGTTTAATACTCTTAATGATTCAGAATTTTTGGCAGCAATAACAATACCTCTAGTGTTGCGGTCTATTCGGTTTACTAGAGCTGGAACAAAACTTTGTTCATCTTTTGGGTTATATTCACCTTTTACATATAAATATTTTTTTACTCTGTTTATTAATGTATCAACTTTTTCAGTATCATCTTCATGAACAATTAATCCGGGTTCTTTATCTACTAGTAAAATGTTGTTATCTTCGTATATAATGTTTAGGTTGGCAGAAACAGATGCAAACGCAAGGTTAGAGTTACTGCTAGTTAAAAATTCATCATTGATATACAGATATAAAACATCACCAACGGTAAGTTTATTCGAGGCAATACAGCGTTTGCCATTTAATTTTATTCGCTTTTTTCTTATATATTTATAAATCATTGATGGTGGAAGGTTAGGGAATGTTTTTGAAAGAAATTTATCTAACCTTTGGTTTGAATCGTTTGGCTTAATTATTATTGTTTTCATATAAATTAATCAACTTCTAACTTTATTATTTTAATAAAATAATTGTTAAATAAACATGTAACACTAAAATGTTATGAATATTTTTGGTAAGGTACATTTATAACTCACTAATATGTATACTAACTGTTAAAAAATTTTTAACAATTTTTTGATATTTATAAAAAAATATATACTAAATTAATCTGTTTTTATATAGTTGATTTTTGGTTACATTTATTTATAGTTACTGTGTTATTAAAATGGCTAAAAATAGATAATGATATGCACTTCTAAAAGTACAGGTTTAACTTTTGAGGTGCATATCATTTTATTTAAAGGTTTAATATTTATCTGTTTATAAAATGGTAAAATGCCTTGTGGGTCATATATACATCTATTTTAGATACAACTTCATATGGTGCATGCATAGATAATACCGGAACACCAATATCTAATACTTCAACATCTAGGTTAGCTACATAGTTAGCTATAGTACCTCCGCCACCAACATCTACTTTACCTAAGCCGCCTGTTTGCCATATAATGTTGTTTTCGTCTAAAACATTTATAACTTGTGCTAATAATTCAGGTGAAGCTTCAGATGTGCCAGATTTTCCTCTGCCGCCGTTGTATTTAGTTAATGCTACACCATAATTTAAATATGCAGAATTGTGTATTTCGTATGGTTCTTTCCAAGTAGGGTCAAAACCAGATGTAACATCGGCAGATAAACATATAGAATTACTTAAAACCTCTTTAACATCTTCGCCAAATGTTGAAGATAAGTGAGATACAAAATATTCTAAAAATCTAGATTTCAGACCAGTGTTACCATTGCTACCTGTTTCTTCTTTATCTGTAAAAACTGTAATAGTAGTTTGCTTTGGTGTGTGTGATTTTAAATGAGCCTCTAAAGAAGTATAAGCACAAACTCTATCATCCTGCCCATATGCACCAATCATACTTGAATCAAATCCAATATCACGAGCTTTAAAGGCAGGAACAAAACTTAAATCAGCAGATACAAAATCTTGTTCTATAATTCCATATTTTTTGTTGAGTAGCTTCATAATATTAAATTTTACTGGTGATGTTTTAGCATTATCATCATCATTGTTTGGGTAACTACCAATTAATATATTAAGTTCATCACCTTTAACTATTTGAGGAGATGGCCTTTTGAATTGGTTTTCAGCTAAATGAGGTAATAAATCTGTTATGCAAAAAACAGGTTCATTTTCGGTTTCGCCTAATGTAATTTCAATAGATGTACCATCTTTTTTTATTATTACTCCATGTATAGCTAGTGGTAACGAAGTCCATTGATATTTTTTTATACCACCGTAATATTGTGTTTTAAAAAAAGCTAGCTCATTTTCTTCATAAAGAGGTCTAGGTGTTAGGTCTATTCTAGGTGAATCTATATGAGAAATTACCATAGTTGTACCTGAGCTTAAAGGGGCAGAACCGATTGTTGCAATAATTATAGATTTATTTCTATTTATATAATAGATTTTATCCCCAGGGTTATATTTTTTCTTTGGGTTAAAAACTTCAAAACCATGAGATTTTATTTTATCTGTTATATATTTTACACTTTCTCTTTCTGTTTTACATTTGTTTAAAAAATCTTTGTAACCTTCGCAAAAATCATTTGCATTTGAAATTTCTTTATGAGGTAATTTTAAATATCCATTTTTGTTTTCTGTTAAAATTGAATCTTGATTGTTCATAATGTAAATCTCCTTTACCTAATAAATTAAAAAAATATATTGCTAAATAAAGTTAAGAAATGTAGATTTCAAATTTTTATAAATTAATTGCAATGATGAATTTTTTTATTTACAAATTATCACCCACGACTAATCGTGGGTGATAATTTATTAATTAAAATAAAGAGATAAATTAACGCAGAATAAATAAGTCTGTGCTTTGTAAATATTATTTATAAAGCACGTTCTTGGTGACCCGTAGGGGAATCGAACCCCTGTTTCCGGCGTGAGAGGCCAGCGTCTTGACCGCTTGACCAACGGGCCAAATGGTACACCACCAGGGACTCGAACCCTGGACCCACTGATTAAGAGTCAGTTGCTCTACCAACTGAGCTAGTGGTGCAAAATCAAATATACTTAAATTATACAATAAAGTTTGTTATAAGTCAATTGTAAATAGCAATAAAAATGGACTAATAGCGGGTTTTATAACATATTAAATTTTATAATTACTCAATATGCAAAATTTGGTAAATCCACATAATTTTCAATTAAAAAAATAAAGGGTAAATTTAATAGAAATTTGCAAAGTAGAACTTGTACTTAATTTGAAGTTTACATCATATAATTTATAAACTGATGTAATAAAAATTTTTAGCAGTATTTTTTAGGAGAATATTAAAGATGAAAATTGTTCATATTTTTAATAGAATTTCAACTATCGCCATTGCGTGTTTGCTAATGATTATTTTTTTTAAAAGTTCAAGTACACACATTATACGTAATGTTGCTGATGTAGAAAAAAATAAAATAAATCCAACTAAACCATTTATTAATGCTGTGTTTCCGTTAAATGGCAATATAACATCTAGTTTTGGTTATAGAATTCACCCAATATATTATAATTTAGATTTTCACCCAGCAATAGATATTGGTTCTAGTAATAAATCTAAAATTCATTCTATATTACCAGGTGTAGTAAAGGAAACAGGTTTTTCTGAAATTTATGGAAAATATATTATAATTTCTCATTCTAACAATATAGAATCTAAGTATTGCCATTGCCAAGAAATTTTAAAGGAAAAAGGTAATAACGTTAATCAAGGGCAAGTTATTTCTACAGTTGGCCACACAGGGCTTGTTACAGGAGATCACCTTCACCTAGAGATAAAAATAAACAACGTTGCTATTGACCCATTATTACTTATAAAGCAAAAAAATTTTTCTAGGTAAAAGGTAGAATTAATAATGAATTTTAAAATAAAAAATATTAACATTATAGTTTCTTATTATTTTTTAATATTAATATCTTTAATAATTTCTACTGATAAATCTAATATTAGCATGTATTTTTTATACGCTATTGTAATTCATGAGTGTGGACATTTACTTTTTATATATTTTTTTAATATTAAAATTTCTGCTATACATTTTAAAGTATATGGTATTAATATTTCAATAGCTAAACCGGAATGCATTTCTTATTATAATGAACTGTTAATTTTATTAAGCGGTTCATTTGCTAATTTTATTATTAGCATATTATTATATTTTATAAATTCAACTGAATATTTTATATTAATAACTACTAATTTAATTATAGGGGTATTTAATTTGTTACCAATAGAATCATTAGATGGTGGAAAAATTATTAATATAATATTATTTTCATGTTTGCCATTCAATGTAGCTTATAACATTTCATTTTTTATATCTGTAATATTTATATGTACATTTTCTGTCATAGATTTTTTCTTTATTCTACACGGGAATTTTAATATAACCCTATCTGTTTTGTGCATAATTCTTATATTGAAAATAATAAGAAATAATATGTAAATATTTGTAAAATATTTACATATTATTTCTTATGTAATTTCCGAATTGTTTACAATTGAATTTTATAAATATAAATTAATTGACATTAAATTTTATTTAATTTATAATATAATTCATAATATGCTTAAAGGAGTACGAAGTTAATGGCTAATGTAATTACAAAAAAATTTTTAAATATTTTTATAGCTTTGTTTATAGCAATTTTTTATGCAACACCTGTTATTGCATCTACTGAATGTGGTAATGTTAAAGAATCTAATTTACATGAAGGTGAACCCTTTACAAGTCTATTCCCTAATTTTTTAGAAGATGAGAAGAATGAAAACTGCATAGGTACAAGTTCATTTACTAATTTTTTAGAAGGTGAAAAAAGAGAATTTTCTACAAGTACAAGTCCATTCCCTAGTTTTGAAGATGAGGATAGTGAAAATTGCATAGGTGCAAGTCCATCTAATTTTTTTAAAGGTGAAAAAAGAGAATTTTCTACAAGTACAAGTCCATTCCCTAACTTTTTAGAAGATGGAGGAATAGAACATTCTATAGCTACAAATTCTGGTGTTAGACCTTTATTAGATGATAATAAAATTATAGTTAATTACACTTGTAATGAGCCAGAAAAATTGAAAATAACCAGTAGTATAGAAAGTAGAAGC
Source organism: uncultured Candidatus Soleaferrea sp. (assembly GCA_934527325.1). Lineage (GTDB taxonomy): Bacteria > Bacillota > Clostridia > Oscillospirales > Ruminococcaceae > RGIG8779. Next base: position 1,875 of record CAKTAG010000040.1, on the reverse strand, counting down.
AATTTTTTACTTGACTATTATAAAGTTTTTGATAGTAATACAATTAAACGTTTAGCATCTACTAAAGTATCATTTTTTAAAAATAACCAAGAAGTAGAATTTTACTTTTATTGTGATAATGGTAAATTCATAAGAGCTTTAGAAGATGATGAATCTATAACGATACATTTTACTCTAGATGATTTAAATATTGATGATGATAAAATTTTAGTGAATTACACTTGTAATGTATTGGGTGCGTTAAATAATATTAATAGTATTGAAAATAGAAGCGGGTTTAAGTTAGATGTTGATAAAATTTTAAAGCTCACTGCAGATGATGATATAACGAATATAACAATCACACGTAAATTTATTAATTCTGTAAAAACCTGTTCTTATAAGCTTGGTGATGAAATATCTGCTAATGAATATGTAAAATCAATAACAGTAAATTTTACTATTGATACGCCAATGCCTGACAAGATTTTAGTTTATGTAGTGCCCGTAGATTATAAATTGCCTATAAATGTAGTAAGACGCCCATATTGTATAAAAAATCCATTATTGATTAAACCTGAATCTTGGATTAAATTTAATGAAATAGTAGCTAAAGGCTTTAACGGTATTAATATCGATGCTACTAGATTTTACCAGCAAGGATTTGATGTAAATTCCTATACTATTGATGATACTGTATTTATTGATAAAAATGTAGAATCGATAACAATAAAAATTTATTTTGCAGATTAAAATATAAAAAATAATTTTTCAATAAAATAAAAACTTCTGTGATAGATTAAATTAAATTGGTTAATAAACTGTTTTTTTTAATATCATGGAGGTTTTTACTTTTATAATTGAATAAAAAGCAAAATAACAAAACAACAAATATAATATAAAAAAAGCCATCTGTCTGGGTTTAGCTCAAGGCCCAGTAACAACAGAAGGCTTAAAAAAATATAAACAATTATTATTTTAAGTAAATCTTATTTAGCAGCATTATATTTTAAAGCTAATTTAGATTTTTTTCTACTTGCACAATTTTTATGCAAAATACCTTTAGAAGCTGCTTGATCGATTTTTTTAATAGCTAATCTAAACATTTCTTCTTTATTTTCTGCAGATTCTAAAATAGCGCTATCTGCTTTTTTTAAAATTGTTTTTAAATTAGATTTAACAGCTTTATTTCTAAGTGTTTGTTTTTTTATTAGTTTTTCTCTTTTTTTTGCAGATTTAATATTTGGCAATCTCAAAACACCTCCAATAAATTATTATGTATAAACTATATTTTACAAACTATAAACTAAGTAATACGGTACTTAATCTATAAAAAAGTGGTCAACTATTTATTTTGTAACCAGCAATTATTATATTACCATATTTATTAATAAAAATCAATCAGTTGTATAATTATTTTTTATAGTGTTTATGTAGTGTTACAATTGATGTGAGACATGAATAATAAAAAAAAGAAAAGTGATTGAAATCCTAAAAAAACTGTTAAAATAAAGTTGCCATATAAAATTCACAGAAGGGAAAGGAATTAACCACTTTATGAAGAGTATAGCACAAAATACAAAAAATAACAAGAGATATTTTCTACAAATACACGGCTGTTTCATAAATTTTAAAATAAAAAAATAAGTCTAAAAATCAATAATTTATTTGGTCAAAAATACTAAGTATATTTTCTAATAATTGTGTTTGATTAGGTTCTTAACAACCAAAAATTAATTTTATATCAAAAAATATACAATATTTTTTTGATGTTTGTTTTGAAAAAATTTTTATGAAACGGCCGTGTCTACAAATAAAATGGTAAGTTGTAAAATAAAGATACCAAAATAAAAGATCCATATTGAAACATGTGGTATAATGTTAAGTGACAAAACA
>CAKTAG010000039.1 GCA_934527325.1 uncultured Candidatus Soleaferrea sp. | reverse complement strand
AAATATCATTTTCTTGAATACAAATCAAATAAGAAAATAATAATATACCCGTTATTAAAATTCCAGTTACAATTATTTTTACTGCTCTAAACAATATAAGCTTAAATATTTTAAAATTAGAGAATCCATTAAGCTTCATTACAGCAAATTCTTTATATCTAAAAAATGTATCATAAACTAATATTAAAAAATATAATGTAGCTATAATAGCAATTATTTCATAACACAATTTAGCATATTCTTGAGTGTATACATTGCCACCATATAAACTTTTTTCATTACTTGCTAATTTTACAAAACTAATACCATATGTATTTTTAAAATCTGAAACAACTTCATTTATAGCATTGCTATCTTTTGTATGTACAATAATATTATGTAGCCAAAAGCATGTATTTTCAAAAGCATACCAAGGTCGGATTTCAGCTATATCTCCTAAAGTCATCCAGTCTAAAATGCCTACTTGATTTTTGTTACCCGTATCTTCAGACGACAAAAATTTTTCTGCACCATCACTACTATTTAAGCTTCGTCCTGATTTTAATTTGAAAAATTTTAGATTTGTAAAAGTAGTAAATACTGTTCTTTTATAATTTGTCATTTTAGATTTTTCAAAAGAAGACAAGCTTACTTCATACCCTGGATAAGATATATCAACATTATGCCTTGTTGAAATATCAATAATTGCATTAATCAGATCCTTATTGTTATTTAACCTTTTTTTAGCTTTTTTAGAAATTCCCCCAGTAAAATCCAACGTTGTAGCATTAGACATATCAATTACCATATCAGAAAGCTGCTGCAAACTATATAATTTAGCAAAACTAATTGATGGTAATAAAAAAATAAATATAATGATAAATATCTGTAATTTTTTCATATAATACTCTTCTTATAATCAAAATAAAATGCAACCTTATTCTGTATAAATAATTTTACAATTCAAACATTATATATATATTATATCATAAAAAATTATTTTTGGTAGTTAATGTTTGCCATTACAAAAATGCCAATATGGATGCCAACTACTAGCTTTTAGAAAGTCACTTATAGACTCTGCTACTTCTCCTGGAGGTGCACAAACTCTCGATTCTGTTCCCGGTGCTAAATCTGTTTGTGATGTAGCACCATGATCTTTTCGTGGGTGGTTGTAGCTTGAAAATGCTGTCTTTTTATCGTCATTTCTACCTCGCTCCCAAATACCACCAGCTTCGTTTGTTAAGTAATAAGAAGCAAAAACTGATAATGTTAAACAAGGAATTAACAATAATACTGAAAATACAGATAAACATTTTTTCATTGTCCATCACCTTCTTATAGTCACTATAATTTTATGTAAAAATTTATACAAGAATAATGGATGCATTATAACTTAAACAAGTTATAATAACAATTATAATCTTTTTCTATTTTTTGTCAATTTTTCAATTTTATCAGGAGCGGCTAAAAGCGATGTTAAATAAAATCGATAACAGAAAACGGTAGTTCTCCAGTTCTTCTTTATTCGATATTTATATTTTGACATTCCAAAACTCTAAATTGCAATATAAAGATACCACAAAGTTAAGTGGCTGAAATTTATTGACAAAATATATTCATATATGCTAAAATATCTCATGTAAATCGTGGAGTATAGCGAATTAGTGCTTACTCACACCAGTTTCAAGACCCAAAAATGAAAGGTGGTGAAAAAACATGGAAAATATATTTGAATACAAGATTTTTGAAGCAGTTGAAGTTTTTGATAATTTAGACAATATAGAGGATATCGTTTATCCAGGTACATTAGGAATGATTGCCTGCTGCAGAGCATAACTTTAAGAAAGGAACTTTACCATGGAAAATATATTATATAAAAGTGAAAAATTCTCAGTTATCGAAGTTTTTGAAAATCTAGATAATATAGAAAATATCGTTAAATCTGGCACGTTTGGAATGATTGCATGTTGTAATTAACTACAAGACAGTGAGGTGGTTGTGTGACCCAAATTATAAAATCTCTAAAATATTCAGAAAAATCTCAACGAATAGCGTTGATTTTAACCTCTATTGTCAGTATCACTTCAACATTGATTTTTATCAAACTATCAACAGGGGTTAAAAATATCTACAATGCCAAACTAGATTCCAGCGACAGTAGCCAAATATTAGTTATTTTATTCTCTGTCGTAGGCATCAGTATAGTTTGTGTATCAGTTATGCAGTGGATAATCGCTATTATTATTCATTCTCTTTTTGAAGCTAGACAAAAATTTAATATTACAATAAGACTAATAGGTGGCAGTACAAAATTACTAAAAACTATATATCTAAAAGAATTACTAAGCATACAACCTTTAATAATTATAACCGGCATTATTTTAGCTCAAATATGCTGGTATTTTATCAATTTAAAGCCAAATATTTCTAATTCATATATATCAGTGTGGCAGATTTTACTTGGTATTTTGGTTCATCTGACTGTAGTTTTTATAACAACTTCACATACAATAAAAAAACTTTGCGGGTTTAACTTAAACGGCCAAAATGACCTAAGCGAAAAACATATTGAAACAAAAAAAATACCAGTTAAGTTTATTATTAAGTTTATATCAGGTTTGGCTGTAATTTTTGTTGCCCGTTCTTTTTTTAAAAATAGTAATGCTTTTACAATTTTTATTTTTGATTCTATTGGTTTTGTTTTGGCAATAGACTGTTTATTGCTGCTGCTGAGCCAGTTTTATATTTATATCGGCAAGCTTTTTAATATTTACTGGTTCACCATAAGCCAGATGAATTTTTTATATAATTATAAAAAATTTAAACGGGTAATTACTGTTGTTTTTTTAGGTGTAATGCTCTGTGTTGGCTTGAAATCTTGGAGCGATACAACAAAAGAAGATATGTTCCAATATAGCTTAAAAAATATACATTACTCAGACAGTTTAGAATATTGCGATTTTATCGACGAAAGTTCTGTAAAAAAAATCTTAGATAAATATAATATCAAATATTCTACTGGCATCTATCTTTTGGGGCAAGAAAGTAACAACGAACAATTTTATTTAAAAACAATAGACAATAAAACTACATTATTAGAAACAATTAAAATAGACCACAATATCAGCGATATCAGTCTTTCAGATATTATATCTGGTAATAATAATAAAATTATATTACCACAGTCTTATATAACAAAAAAAGATATAGGCAAAGAATTTAACATAAACTGGGGAAATTATAAGTTTAACTTTGTAATATCAGGCGGTTGCTATTATAACGACGCATCAACTTGGTATACCGGTCTTGTTAATAAATCGTATTTACAAAGTATACTGAAAAAAGAGCAAAAAATTAATATTATATATCTTTCAAAATTAAATAACCAGATGCTTGGCGAACTGAAAAATATAGATGGTGTATCTATAAAAAAACATCTCTCGGCTCTCGATATCGCAGCCAACAGCAAAAATAAAGCCGTGCAGTCACTAATAATAATATTTATTCCGATTGTTGTTGTTTTTATTTGCTCTATTGTTATGATGTCAAGTATATTTGTAATCAATAAAAAACAAAATATACTGGATATCACAAAGCTAAAAGGCATAGGCGCAAAATCAAATCAAATTATGAATATTTATATTTTTATGATATTAGACGTAATATTCAAAGGATTTTTATTCGGTTTGATATTTGCATTTAAATTTAGCCGTGCATTTTTAGAAGCTGCTATTGGGAAAGAATATATGTTAGCTAAAACGATTTGTCCTTATAATATTATTTTTCTCTTGTTGTTTTCAATATCTGTTATTTCTATCACTACATTTATTTTGACAGTCAAAAATGTTATATCTAAGGACTTTATTAATATCTTAAGAGAAGAATAGCATTCGCTTAATTTTAAACGTTGAAAGTTATTTTGAAAGGACTTAGTAAAAATGGGTATAAAAGTTTCGAATTTAACGTTTTCAGTAAAAGAAGGCGATTCAACCCGAACTGTATTAGACAATTTAAGCTATGAATTCAAAGAAAATAAAATCACAACTATTTCCGGTCCATCTGGCTCAGGGAAAACCACTTTTTTATATTCGCTGGCCGGGATTTTAAATATCGACTCCGGCGAAGTTGAAATAAACAACACTCTTTTATATAGCTTACCTTCAAGTGAACGCGATAAATTCAGGTTAGAAAACATTGGTCTTGTTTATCAAAATTTAAATTTAATACCGTTTATGTCGGTTGAAGACAATATATTGCTGCCGCTATTTTTACAAAAAAAAAATATCGGCAGTGATATTCTAAAAAAAATGAAATATTATCTAGAGCTACTAGACTTACCAAACATTGAAACAAAATCAATTAACAACCTATCTGGAGGAGAAAAACAAAGGGTAGCTATTATCCGTTCGGTAATTGCTTTTCCTAAAATAATTTTGTGCGATGAACCAACTGCTAGCCTTGATTCTTCAAACACCATAAAATTTATGGAAGCCGTTAGCAAAATTAATCGTACTCAAAATATTACTATTGTTATTGTCACCCACGACAAAAAAGTTTTTGATTACGGTGACGAAAAATTAGAAATTATTGACGGTAAATTTTTTAATCTAAAAAAATAAATTTTTATTATATTACTACAAGATACCAGTATTTAAGCAAATGTTGGAATATTTAAAAATAAAAGGTAAGACCATAGCAGCAGATGCAGTGCATTTTTTTAAATAGATTTGTAAAAAGATAATTGAAAAACAAGTTGAATAATCACACTTTATTGCATCTTATTTCTTGTATTTAATTTATAAAGTGATTGATTCCTTTCTCTTCTCTCTTCTTTGTGAATTTGTTATAGCAACTTTATTCTAACAGATTTTTTTAGGATTTCAATCACTTTTCTTTTTTATTATTCATGTCTCACATCAATTGCAACTCTACACAAATAGTTTAAATAACTCTAATTTGTAGGTTGACAAAATAATTTATTTGGTATATACTATTAATAGTTATTAATTGCGCCTGTAGCTCAGCTGGATAGAGCGTTTGACTACGGATCAAAAGGCCAGGGGTTCGAATCCTCTTAGGCGCGCCATTAAAAAAAAGTACATATAGTTTTTCTATATGTACTTTTTTATTAATTCAATTGTTTTTTTAGATGTTAACACAGTACCTATTTGCAAAACAGTTAAAACTACAATTCCTAAAACCATAAATAAATTTGTTTCTGGTAAAAGCAACATAAATAATATACCTAATAATCTACCACCAGCTAAAAAGTAGCTTTTTAATACAAATGATTCTGCTCTTAATTTACTAGCTTCTTCATTTATTTGAACAGACATGCAAAAAATACTTTGAGTTATATTTTGTATAAAGATAGTAAAAAACGCATTTATACAAGTCATTATTATAAGTGTTGTAATACTTAGGTTTATTAAAAGTAAAAAACTAGAGGAAAATAATATAGATACAGAAATAATTAACAATTTAACTTTATTATCTTTTTCCGATCCAGTATAGAGTATTTTTCCCAGTACCCAATTTGCTATAATATTTATAGAACCCGCTATAAATGCATTAATACCAACAAGAGCCTCGTTGCCACTAACAGAAAATATTAGAACATTTAACAAAAAAATAAAAACTCCATCTCTAATTCCTCTAAAAAATTCACTTAATGAACTATACAACCATATTTTATCAAATATTATCGACTTAATGGCTATTAACATATGAACTTGAGAATCTAAATTTTTCACCTTGCTGGTAGATATTAACTTTTTTGTTTGTAATATAGAAAAAATTGCAATAAAAAATGCTGTTACAAACATTATTATGTAACCAGTATAATTTTTAAATAATTTTATAACGTAACCCCCAGCTAATGGTACAACAACATTTGCAATTCCAGTATATATGCCTATAATTGCCAAACCTATATCTCTATCTTTAATATCAGTATAATCGGTTAAAGCCATGTAATACGCTATCCAGTAACAACCATTTGCTAGTGATGAAACTAATGAAAGCAACAACCAAAAATGGTATAATTGTTTTGTTATAATCAATGATAGTGTTACAATTAATATACCTATCCATAAAAACAAACTAGAACGCATAGTAAATACACAAGACTTCTTTTTAACAGAAAATACAGCTAAGGTCATTCCAACTGGAATAAATGTGAAAAAAACCATATTGTACAAAAAAATAGTATCGTTTCCGTTAGAAAATCTTCTTAACAGTGTGTTCATAAAAACAAGTTGAAGAGTGTAAAACATTAAAAAGCCTAAATGTATGTTCGAAAATGTAATAAACTTACTAGATACTTTATCTAGACCTAATAAAGTTTTAGTGTTGTTTTTACAAAAGGTAGTAAAACGAATTAAATTGTTCAAAATTTACTCCTCTCCTTCTAAATAAAAAAATGTGCTAGCAGCATTAATTCGAGCTCCCTAAGTTAAGGCTAGATTGACCAATTGTAGGCCAAGAAGAATATGTAGTACTTTGACTAGAAAAAGATGTGATTACAAATACATTTTTAATGTTTTTAAAATTGCAAAATGGTTTAACAATGGCAAAATACGAAGTATTGTAAGGTTCTTGTTTTAAAGAGACAATTTCACCAATTAAAATTCCTTTAGGGAAGTTGTTCCCAACACCAGATGTAATTAAAATATCTTTAGGCTTGGCATTACTTTGCCTAGAAAGGTACTTCATTTTTGATAAATTTTTATAAGCAAGCTCTATGCTACCAGTTAATATTCCAGATTCACCGTTATTAGAATTATATGTACCAATGGCGGCATCTACATCTAAAATTGTTTTAACAATAGAAGTTGAATGTTGAATTTTGCTAATGTACCCAACAAGGCCATCTGGAGTTATTACACAATCGTGTATTTTAATGTTATTTGAGCTACCCTTATCAATTGTAAAAGATTTAAAAGGGTCGTTTGTAGTTTTGCCTATTACAAGGGCAGGTTGAATTTTTACATTTGGTATATATTCATTTATGTTAAGTATTTTAAGAAGATCTTGATTTTGTATTTTATATCTATTTAAATCAACTAATTGTTTTCTTAATTCGTTTATTTCACTTTGAAGTTCCTGGTTTTGAACTATTAATTTTTTGCCCTGAAAAGTAGTTTTAAACCAAAAACTAATTTTGTTTGAGGTTTGAGAAAAACCTTTTTGTAAAGGAGCAGTGATATAAACAATAATATTAGTAATAGAGTTATTATTCTTTTTATTTGCAGAAGAAATTAAAAATACAGACATAATAATAAAAACAAAAAAAATAATAAAATATTTATTTTTAATAAAATTAAAAAAATTTTTCAATATAAACAAAGCTCCTTTATTTTGCTAAATACGTAAATTAAAATTGATATATAACTAATATTAATTATATTCAAATATATATTGATTAATTATTTATTGTCAGTATCAACTAAAACGTCTTTTAATTTATCTATCTCTTCTAAAACTTTACCAGTACCATTAGCTACGCAATCTAAAGGGTTTTCGGCAATGTTTACTGGCATTCCCGTTTCAGATGAAATTAAAGTATCAAAACCTTTTAATAAAGCACCTCCACCAGTTAAAGTTATTCCATTGTCTATAATATCTGCAGAAAGTTCTGGCGGGGTTTTTTCTAAAGTTACCTTTATTGCTTCTATAATTGAAAATAATGGGTCAATTAAAGATTCGCGAATTTCTTTTGCGCAAATAGAAATATTTTTTGGTAAACCATCCATAAGGTTTCTGCCTTTTATAACCATTGTATCTTTTTCTTCATTTTCGTAAGGGTAAGCAGAACCTATATTTATTTTAATATTTTCTGCGGTTCTATCCCCAATTAATAAGTTGTATTTTCTTTTTATATATTGCATAATAGCAGAATCAAATTCATCCCCGCCAATGCGCACAGATTTTGCAGCTACAATGCCACCTAAAGAAATTACAGCTACTTCACTTGTTCCACCACCAATATCTACTACCATACTGCCTGTTGCTTCAGAAACAGGTAAATTAGCACCAATAGCAGCAGCCATGGGTTCTTCAATAATTGCAACTTGTTTAGCGCCAGCTTTAAAAGAAGCTTCTTTTACAGCCCTTCTTTCAACAGCAGTAACGCCAGAAGGTATGCATATTACAACTCTTGGATGAGCTAATATTGAATTGTTCATAGCTTTTTTAATAAATATCTGTAACATGTTGGAAGTTATATCAAAATCAGCAATAACACCATCTTTTAGCGGTTTTATAGCAACTATTGAACCTGGGGTTCTGCCAATAATATTTTTAGCCTCTATACCAACATAACGAACAGAATTTGTTCTAGAATCTACTGCTACAACAGATGGTTCGCGAATGATTATTCCCTTTCCTTTCATAAAAACTAATGTGTTGGCAGTGCCTAAATCTATTCCTATATCTTTAGAAAATGAAAATGAAAACATATTTATAAAAACCTCGTTTCGTAATAAAAAATAAATTTAGTAAAAAAATAGAAGTTAAAATATTTTTAACATTACTATTATAACTTTATTTTTGTAATTTCTCAATAATAAATTTACCATTTTTATAAAATTTATTTACAGTAAAAATAATGTAATAAAAAAGATGCATGCTATTATTTGGCTGTAATAATAACTAAATCTAAGCCGGAACTTATAGTAAATATTATAACATAACGGGCAAATAAAAGGCAAGTGTTAAGTTACCCTGGTTTTTGTTGTCTAAATTGCAATATAAAGATACCACAAAGTTAAGTGGCTGAAATTTGTTGAACAAGCATGTTAGAAGACTTGCCATCAAATAGTTTTCTGGGATAATTATTTATCCAATGTTCTATCAACTTAATTCTCTGTAGTGATATAATAAAATGGTAACAATAAGTTCGAATAATGTATAATAATATAATTTAAATAGGAGGACAAAATAG
>CAKTAG010000038.1 GCA_934527325.1 uncultured Candidatus Soleaferrea sp. | reverse complement strand
GTTGGATGAGAACAAGCAGGGCATTTTTCTGGAGCAGACTTAGATGAAAGGGTATAACCACAATTACTACACTTCCAAGTTGTTGCAAATTGTTTATTAAAAACAGAATCATTTTTTATATTTTCTAAAAGTTTAAGGTACCTTTCTTGATGTGTTTTTTCTATTTCTGCAACTTTTTCAAATAATACTGCTAGTTGGTAAAATCCTTCTTGGCGAGCATCATCTGCAAATTTTTTATACATTTCAGACCACTCATAATGTTCTCCGTTGGCAGCATCTTCTAAATTTTTTGCAGTTAAGGGTGTGTTACCATCATTAAGAGCTTTAAACCATATTTTAGCATGCGCCTTTTCGTTATCTGCTGTTTCTTGAAATATAGAAGCAATTTGGTTAAAACCTTCTTTTTTAGCTTGAGATGCATAAAAAGTGTATTTATTTCTTGCTTGTGATTCACCTGAAAAAGCAGCAATTAAATTTTGTTCTGTTTTTGAACCATGTAAATTCATAATAAAATCCTCCTAAAGTAATATATTATAATAGTGTATTTATTTATTATATAATTTTACCAACAAAGTTTCAACATCTATTGGAGTATCGCAAGCTACATAAAGAATAATATTGTTGTTTATATTCATTACACTGTTTTTTATTTTATAGATTTCTTCAGGTACGTAATTTTCAAAATTAGTTATTTGGTCATTTATATGGTTTTCTATAGATTGTTTTACACTAGGTATATACGCATTGTTTTTTAATTTAAACACAGCAATTTCTTCAGCAGTAGCACCAGAAGAACTTGTAAAAACAGTAAAATCAGTTATATAATCAAAGTTCATATCTGGATATATTTTTTGCAATATATTTTTGTCATCAATATTTTGTAGCTCATCTTTAAAAACAATATCTTGTTTTATAGTAGCGGCAATACTTTTTGTAGTTAAATCAACGGTATTTGATTTTTTACATCCACTACACATTGTTATTGCAATTAATGCAAATAAAGTTATAATAAAAGTTTGTAACTTATAGTGTTTTATTTTTATAACCACCTTTCTTTTTATAATAAATTTCTTACATTTTTAGCAACAGAATCGCTGATAATGTGAGTTTTTATATAATCCAACCATATATTATAATAATTAGAGTTAATATGCATACCATCAACAGGGCTAGCATCTTTAGGTAAAAATCCATCATTACCTTTAAAAGCTTCGGCCACATTTAAATAAAAAAAGTGATTTTCTTTACACATATTAAATACAGCGTTGTTGTATTCATCTATTTTACTGTTAGTTAAGCAATCATTTTTTTTTTGGTTATAATCTGAAAGTTCTTTGGTAATAGGAAGAACAGACTGAACATATATTATGCTATTTGGTATTTCAGCTCTAAGTTGCGTAAGCCAATCTTTATAAAGGTTTACCATGTAATCTATTTTTAACCAACCTATGCCATTAGAACCAATCATAATGTAAATTTTGTTTTTATTAGATTGTTTAATAGCTTGTAAAACAGATAGTGTTTGGTTATTTATTTCAATAGGTTCTTTTATAATTGATTCAATATTAAGACCAGTTTTAGAAACTATATCAGCGCATTTTGCAGTTTTATATAATTGTATACCGTTTGTTATAGAATCTCCAATAAAAATAACATCATTAAAATAGGTATCTTCAACAGTAATGTTAGATTCTGGAACAGCATGATTGAAAATTTTATTTAATAAAATTTTATTATTTTTTACAGTTTTTGTTTTATAATTGTTAGTTGTACTTAAAACATCATTGGTGGTACTGTTTGCAAAACAATTATAAATTTTTTTTATTACAATATTGTAAGTAAAAATAAAACTTAAAATGAAAAAAACAAGCAATATCAACATATGTTTTATTTTGAATTTGTATTTTGAATGAAATAAAATATTAAAAAAATTCAATTTGGTTTCTTCCTTATATAAATATTAGATGTTTGAGTTAATTTTTTTTAAAATAAAAATTATCATCTTTAATTGTACATAAAATATTGTCTCCAGCAACAAATGTCTTATCCAATATAAATTCGGCTAATTTATCTTCGATGTTTGATTGTATAGCCCTTTTTAAAGGTCTGGCACCATATATAGGGTCGTAACCAATTTCTGCTATTTTTTCTTTTGCTTCTTTAGAAAATTCTATGTTGATTCCTATATTATTAATTTTTAAAATTAAAGCAGAAAGCATTTTATCTGTAATTTGGTATATTTCTTCTTTAGTAAGTTTTTGAAAAACAATAATTTCATCTACTCTGTTTAAAAACTCTGGTTTAAAAACTTTTTTTAGTTCATTAATAACATCAGATTTTATAGCTTCATTACTTTTTGTTTGTTCCAAATTACTATTAACAGTAAATCCGAACTCTTTTTTTTCAGTTATAAGTTTAGCACCTATATTTGAAGTCATAATTATTACAGTGTTTTTAAAATTAATTTTTCTTCCTTGAGAATCGGTTAAAATACCATCATCTAAAATTTGTAATAACATATTAAAAATATCTGGATGTGCTTTTTCTATTTCATCAAATAAAATCACAGAGTAGGGTTTTTTTCTTACTTTTTCAGTAAGTTGTCCAGCATCATCGTAGCCAACATACCCTGGAGGGGACCCTATTAATTTAGATACAGTATGTTTTTCCATATATTCAGACATATCAAGACGTATCATTGCATTTTCATCACCAAATAAGCAAACAGATAATGCTTTACAAAGTTGAGTTTTACCAACACCTGTAGGGCCTAAAAATATAAAAGAACCAATGGGTCTGTTTGGGTCTTTAAGCCCAGCTCTACCGCGCCTTACTGCTTTTGCTATAGCGCTAACGGCTTCTTCTTGCCCAACTATTACATTATGAAGTTCTTTTTCTAGGTTTAACAAACGTTCACTTTGTTTTTTTGTAATTTGCGTTACTTCTATACCGGTTGAAATAGATACTATTTGAGCAATATCTTCTGCGGTAACTTCATTTTGGTTATGAGCGTTTTCTTTTTCCCAATTTTGTTTTAAGCTGTTTAATTGTTGTTTTAAATCTTTTTCATCGTCTCTTATTTTAGCGGCAAATTCAAAATTTTGCGAATTTATAGCTTCCTCTTTTTCTTGAGATAGTTTTTTTATTTTACTCTCTAAATCTTTTAAATTAGAGGGAGCTGTAAAAACTCTTAATTTAACTCTAGAAGCAGCTTCATCTATTAAATCAATAGCTTTATCTGGTAAAAATCTATCTGCTATATACCTTACAGATAAGTTAACGGCAGCCTTTATAGCATCTGTTGTTATTTTAACTTTATGGTGAGCTTCATATTTATCTTTTAACCCCATAAGAATTTTAATAGTATCTTCTTCATTTGGCTCATCTACTAATATGCTTTGAAATCTTCTTTCTAAAGCAGAATCTTTTTCTATGTATCTTCTATATTCATCTAAAGTAGTAGCACCAATTAATTGAATTTTTCCACGAGCAAGTTGAGGTTTAATTATGTTAGAAGCATCAATTGCACCTTCGGCACCACCAGCACCAATAATAGTGTGTATTTCATCAATAAATAAAATAACATTTCCAGCATTTTCAACTTCGGTTAATACATTTTTTATTCGTTCTTCAAAGTCACCTCTGTACTTTGTACCCGCTAACATAGAAGCTAAATCTATACAAACTACTCTTTTATTTTTTAAAATTTCTGGGACTTCACCAGAAATAATTTTTTGAGCCAACCCTTCAGCAATAGCTGTTTTACCTACACCAGGTTCACCTATTAAACAAGGATTATTTTTTGTTCTTCTGGTTAAAATTTGAATAACTCGTTCTATTTCTTTTTGTCTACCTATTACAGGGTCCAACCTGCCTTTAGTAGCTTCATAAGTTAAATCTTTGCTAAATTTATCTAAATTTGGTGTTGCTGAATTTTTGTCGTTGTTAAAATTAGCTTCATTTTTTAAGTCGGCACCAGTAACAACTTTTTTAAGGCTTTTTATAATAAGGTTGATATTTGCACCTGTTTCTTGAAGAAACCTAACAGCATAGCAATCGTACTCATTTAAAATTGCAATCAATAGATGTTCTGTACCTACATATTGGTTACCCATAGCTTTAGCTTGTAGTATAGCGTTTTCTAAAATCAATTTTGTTCTAGGTGTAAAATTATCTACAGATAGATGTGTTTTTTGAGCTAAAGGTGATATTTCTAAAATTTTTTTCTGAATTTCTGAGCTTTTCACACCATTTTCTGCCAATACAGTATAAGCAATTCCTGTTCCTTCAAGAAAAAAACCTAATAATATATGTTCACTACCTATATAAGAATGCCCCATATCTGAGGCTATTGAAATTGCATAGTTCAAAACTTGATTTGCTTTTTCTGTAAATCCACTAAAACTAAACATTTGGCATCATTCCTTTTTTAATAATTTTTTATTTATAATAGTTGCTCTTGTAACATCTCGTTGGTAAGCAGTTAATTCAGAGTGGTTATTGTACGATATTGTAGTAGGTCCAAGGTTATTTATTAAATAATTTACTGTTTTTAAATCTATTTCTGTTATTAAATTTTCGCAAATACCTACTCGTACCAAAGAGGCAAGTTCAATAAATTCTTCGTAGTTTATTATTTTAGCATATTTTATTATTCCATATGCTCTCATTACAGTATCTTGAAATTTTAGGTCACTTTTTATTAACATTTTTCTAGTTGCTCGTTCTTGAGATATAATTTGGTTAACTATAGATTTTAAATTTTCAATTACAGTTGCTTCGTTAAGCCCTAATGTAACTTGGTTAGATACTTGGTAAAAAGAACCTTTAACTTGACTACCTTCACCAAAACTACCCCTAATAGTAAAACCCATTTTAGATAATGTACTAGATATTTTATTAATAGCACCACAACGATCTAAAGCTAAAAGATGTAATAACACAGAAACCCTCATGCCGGTTCCTATATTAGTTAAGCATTCAGTTAAGTAGCCTAATTGTTCATCAAATGCATATTTTAAACGTTCATCTAAAAGAGAATCTATTTTTTGAGCTTGACTATAGATATCGTAAATATTAAAACCACCACTAAAAACTTGTAGCCTAATATGGTCTTCTTCATTTACCATAATGCTTACACTTTTATCTTTAGAAAGAAAAACAGCACGGTCATTTCTATTGGTGGCCATATCATAAGATATTAAATGTTGTTCAGCCATAGATAAAGCCTCTGTGCTAGTTATTTTGCTCATATCTATAAAATCTAAGTTTTTATCATCACCAAAATTAATATTTTCGAGTACATTTTTTATTTGAGTAATAATTTGTTGTTTTTCTGCAATAGTTAATTTATTTAAGAATTTAAAATTTTTAATATTTCTTGCTAACCTTATGCGGCTGCTCATAACTACATCTGAATAATCTGTAATAACATCAAACCAATAATTTTTATTAACCATTATCTAATTCACCTGCTTTTTTTATGGCATTTATTTCATCTCTTAATTTGGCTGCTAACTCAAATTCTTGGTTTTTTATAGCTATTTCTAATTGAGATTTTAACGCTAAAATTTTTGATGAACTATTAGAAGAAATTGAAGTAGGGAAGGAGCCAATATGCTTAGTATTAGCATGTAATTTTTTAATAATTGGTATTAAATTTTCTCTAAATTCAATATAACAATTGTCGCAACCAACTTTTCCATTGTTTATTATGTCATTTAACGTTGAGCCACATTTAGAACATCTTTCTTCATGAATCGAAGCATTAGAAGAAGCAATATGATTTTCTGAGCTTATTAAACTTCCTAAAAGGTCATCTAAAAAAAAATTTATGTTAGTTAATTTTTTTGCACATTCATCGCAAAGGTGGTATTCATAAATCTTTCCATTTATATTTTGTTTGTAAAAATTTGATGCTATATTTTTTTTACATCTATCACATAACATAAATATTACCTTCTTACTAAAAGTGAATTTATTAAAAAGCAAAAATGCTTAAATTTTGTTATTTAAACATACACCATGCGTAATTGGTTTGCATATAAAAACATGGCTATATAAACCTTTAAAAAAGCCAGCAGATTTTTTAGCTTTATTTTTATCGGTAAAAATTCCAAATACAGCAGAACCACTGCCGGTCATTATAGAATTTAATGCACCATGTTTTATTAAAAGCTCTTTTATGTTTATAATTTCTTGGTTGGCAACAACTTTTTCAAGTACATTGTACATATTATTGCTTATTTCTTTTATATTAGCAGCGCCTATATTGGCAATTATTTTTTTTATATCCGAATGCCGGTTAATAGTAATTTTATCAAAATTATTATAAACTACAGCAGTTGAAAAACCTACAAAAGGTTTTACAATTACAAAAAATGATTCAGGAAAATTTGGTAACGGAGTTAAAATTTCACCAATTCCTTCTGCTAAACAAGTTCCACCATCAAAAAATAATGGTACATCAGCGCCTAAAGTTACACCAATAGTATGCAATTGCTGCATTGTTAAATTAGTGTTAAAAAGTTCATTTAAACCTATTAATGTAGCAGCAGCATCTGAACTTCCGCCACCTAACCCAGCTTTAATTGGAATTTTTTTATGTATATTTATATTTATGCCATAAAAAGGAATATTAGTATAAGTAAAGAATTTTGATATGGCTTTATACATAATATTTTTTCTGTTAGTAGGAATACTTATTCCATTGTTGTATATACCTATTTGTTTAGAATTACTTTTAGATATTGTAATATCGTCAAAAAGATCGATAGTTTGAACTACCATGCTTAATAAATGGTAGCCATTATTGTTAGTTCCATTAATATCTAAAAAAATGTTAACTTTTGCAGGAGCTTTTAAGGATATATTATCCAGTTTAGTATTCCTCCTTTATTTAACAATTATTACAAACTTTTAAATAAAACATATTGAATAAATGTTAGTTAAAAAGTAGACGAATAGCGAATGTTATGATATAATATAAGATACATTAGGAGCTGATTTTAATGAGAAAAATAACCATTGATGAAAATAAAAAATGCCCTAAATGTGGGGAAAAAGAAAATCAAATAAAAGTGGGGTATAACCGTTCTGGAACACAACGTTGCAAATGTAAAAGTTGCGGAACTAAATATACACTTAACCCTAAAAAACATGAATACCCAGAGGAAACAAAAAAATTTGCTATAGAAATGTATTACTCTGGTATAAGTGGGCGCGGAGTTGGTAGAGCACTTAATATGAGTAAAGCAAATGTTTATAATTGGTTAAAAGCAGCTAAAAAGCAAAATATAAAACAAACATAAAATCATTGCATTATTTTAATTCAATACTATTTTTATTCATTACATTTTTTTATTAATATTATAACATATTTAATTTAAACTAACAATAATTTTTTTTAATTTTTTTACATTATATTTGTAGTCTAACATCAATTGTAACGCTACAATATTTTTTTGATTTTTGCTCTCACATCATTGACTAATATACAACAATTGCCGTGTTTTGAAAAAGCAAAATTGTTGACTATGATTATAAAATATTATATAATATGTTTTTATGTATGTGCTTTGTTATTGATGAAATATGTAAAGTGAATAAACTTGTTTATAGTATAGAAGGGAAGATATTTTTATGCTAGAAGGAAAATATAATGCCAAAGAAAGTGAAAAAAAATGGCAAAAATATTGGTTAGAAAATAATATATACAAATTCAATATTAAAGATAATAAAATATACTCTATTGATAATCCACCGCCTACAGTTAGTGGAAAAATTCATATAGGTCATGTTTTTTCATATACTCAAATTGAAATAATTGCTAGGTATATGCGAATGAAAGGGTATAACATTTTTTACCCTTTTGGGTTCGACGATAATGGATTACCTACAGAACGGTTAGTTGAAAAAAAAATAAAGAAAAAAGCACATCAATTATCAAGAGAAGAGTTTAATGACCTTTGTTTAAAAACTACACAAGAGTATGAAGAACAATTTAGAAATTTGTTTGAAGCATTAGGTTTTAGCGCAGATTGGGATTTGATGTATTCAACTATTAGTGAAAAATCACAAAAAACATCTCAAAAATCCTTTTTAGATCTTTATAAAAAGAATCTGGTTTATAATGCGGAATCACCTACACTTTGGTGTACAGAATGTAAAACTTCAATAGCTCAAGCAGAGCTTGAAACAAAAGAAGTAGAAACTACTTTTAATTATTTGAAATTTGTTCTTACAAAAACTAACCAAACTTTAGAAATTGCAACAACTCGTCCAGAGTTGTTACCAGGCTGTGTAGCTGTTTTTGTTAATCCAAAAGATGAGTCTAAGGCAAAATTTATAGGTGAAGATGTTGAAGTGCCTTTGTTTAAATTTAAAGTTAAAATTTTAGCTGATGACAAAGTTGATATTGAAAAAGGAACAGGGGCAGTAATGTGTTGTACATTTGGTGATGCTACAGATGTAGAATGGTGGAGAAAGTATCAACTGCCAATAAAAAATATAATAGATAAAGATGGTTTTATATCTAAAAATGTCGATAAATATGGTGGGTTAAAATCTATTGATGCACGCAAGTTAATTATAGAAGATTTGCAAAAAGAAGGTTGCTTAATAAGGCAAGAAGTAATTAAACATCAAGTTGGAGTGCACGAAAGATGTGGAACACCAATAGAGTTTAGTGTACAAAAACAATGGTATATTGACATTTTAAACCATAAAAATGATTTTATTGAAATAGGTAATAAAATTAATTGGTTCCCTAAAAACATTAAATCTAGATATGATGATTGGGTTCAAAATTTGCAATGGGATTGGGGAATATCAAGGCAAAGATTTTTTGGAGTTCCTTTCCCTGTTTGGTATTGTGCTAAATGTGGCAAAGTTAAAATTGCAGATGAAAAAGACTTACCTGTTAACCCTTTAAAATCTGCACCAACATCGCCTTGTGAATGTGGTTGCAACGAGTTTATTCCAGAAAAAGATGTAATGGATACTTGGGCAACATCTTCGGTAACGCCATTAATAAATTTAAATTGGGCTGAATGTGAAAATGGTGAATTGGTAAATAAGTTAATGCCTATGAGTTTAAGACCAAATGCACACGACATTATAAGAACATGGGATTTTTATACTATAGTAAAGA
>CAKTAG010000037.1 GCA_934527325.1 uncultured Candidatus Soleaferrea sp. | reverse complement strand
CCACTAGAGTATTGCTACTCTCGTTCGACTTGCATGTATTAGGCATGCCGCCAGCGTTAATCCTGAGCCAGGATCAAACTCTCAAAAAAGTTTATTTTCCTGCTCCACCTGTTATGTTCAGTTTTCAAAGATCAATTTTTTTCTTACGCGTTCTTAAACGCGCTAGAATATTATATCACTTTATCTTTTCTTTGTCAATACTTTTGACTCATTTTGATAAAGTTTTTTTGAATTTATTTTATTAGGAAGGTGTTTATTTTGGAGTTAAGTTTAAGAGATATTTTTGTAATTCTTTTATCTAAAATATGGTATATAATTTTAAGTGTTTTAATATTTGCTATAGGAGCATTTACAATAAGTAATTATTTTATTCAACCAGTTTATCAATCCAGGTTATCCATTTACGTTTTTAACCAAGATACAAAAAGTAAAGAATCTACAACAAACGATTTGTTAATGGCTCAAAGGCTGGTTAATAGTTATATTGCGCTTTTAAAGTCTAATACTTTTCTTACAGATGTAATTAGAGATGCTAATTTAGATATGAAAACAAAAGAATTAGGGGAACAATTAAAAATGTCGGCAATTACCGATACAGAACTTTTTGAAATTGTTGTTAGTGCAGATTCTCCGAGTTTGGCTTTAAAAATTGCTAATACTATAGTTAAGTTAGCGCCAGTTAAACTTAAAGAGATGGTTCATACAGGTACAACAAAGGTAATAGATACGCCTGTTATAGCTGAAAAACCGTCGTCACCTAATATTTTATTAAACACAGTTGTAGGTGCTTTAATAGGCTTTGTAGGTTCTTGTATGTTAATTGTATTATATGATATGATGGATACCAAAATTAAAAATAAAGAAGATATAATTCAACGCTATAATGTACCTGTTATAGGTTCTGTCCCATTGTTAGAGGAGGGTAAAAGAGATGGCGCAAATAAAGAAAAATAATATAAATAAAGATATTGATAGGTTAGAAAAAAATAAAGATTTTGTAAGGTTAGAAAGTTTTAATGGTTTAAGAAGTAATGTTAGAATATGCTTAAAAAAAGATAGCCATAATAAAATTGTAATAACAAGTTCAGCATCTGGAGATGGTAAAAGTACTTGTGCAAGTAATTTGGCAATTTCTTTTGCTAACATTGGCAAAAAAGTTATTATTTTAGATTGTGATTTAAGAAAACCAGTAATAAATAAAACTTTTATGTTAAGCAATAAAAAGGGGCTTTCAGATGTGCTTTCTAGGTTGGCTCCTACTTTAGATTGTGTACAAGAAACAAGTTATAAAAATTTATCAATAATTTCTGCTGGTACAAGTGTTCCAAACCCATCAGAATTGCTTTCTGGTGACGAAATGAAAGTGTTAATTAAAAATTTAGAAGAACAATATGACTATATTATATTTGATTGTCCACCTATAAATGTTGTTTCAGATGTTATTCCTATTTTAGAATTAGTTGATGGGGTTGTTTTAGTTGTTAGGCAGGGTAAAACAACATACACCGAGTTAGAAAAAGCTATAGAGGCTGTTAAATTTGCAAAGGCTAACTTGTTTGGTATTTTTTGCTTTGAAAAACCGGTTAAAAAAAGTAAATATGGTAAGTATAGCAATTATAGTAGTTATGGAAACTATGGTAATTACTATGAAAAGTAACTCAAAAGACGACAATTTAATTAAGGTGAGTTTTTATGTTAGATGTTCATTCACATATATTGCCTAATATAGACGATGGGTCGCCTAATAGGGAAACATCTTTATTGATGATAGAAATGTTAGCTGAAGATGGGGTAACAGATGTAGTATTAACACCACATTTCTATTCTGATGAAATTAGCTTAAACGATTTTGTATTAAAAAGAAATAATACTTACAGTGATTTTATTAAAGGTTATAGTGGCAATGTGAAGTTGCATCTAGGGGCAGAAGTTTACGTTACTAAATATTTAACTGTGTATGAAGATATAACAGAATTATGTATAGATAAAACAAAATATATGTTAATTGAATTACCTTTCGATTCAGTGATAAAAGATGAAACATATGAAGTGATAGATAATTTAATATATAATTATAAAATTGTACCTATTGTTGCCCATATAGAAAGGTACCCATTTTTGTACCACGATAAAACTTTTAATAATGTTGATATATTAATTTCTATGGGCTGTTTAATACAAGTTAACACAGAATCTTTTTTAGTTGGTAAATCTAGAAAAAAAGTATTAAAATTAATTGAAAGTGGTAAGGTTAGTTTTTTAGGCTCAGATGCTCATAACATAAAGAGTAGACCACCTACTTATGGTAAAGCTGTTAAAGTTATACAACGTAAGTTGGGGCAGAATTATATTAATAAATTTAAAGAGTATCAATCTTTGATTGTTATATAAAATAAAAAATCACCCGGAATTAATAATAGTTAAATAATTATTAGTTTCGGGTGAAGTAATGTAACATAATAATTACATAAAAAATTAAATTAAAAATAACAAATAGAAAGGTAGCTTATAATGAAAATTATGGCTATAGATTTTGGAGATAGTAGAACAGGTTTGGCTGTATGTGATAAATTAGAACGGTTAGCAGTTCCTGTTGGTGTAATAAAAGAAAGCAATTTTGAAAAAGTAGTTGAAAAAATTGTGAATGAAATTACAAATGCAAAAGTAGATAAAGTGATTGTGGGGTACCCTAAAAATATGAATGGCTCTGTTGGTGAAAGGGCAGAAAAATCTGAATTGTTGCTGGCAAAGTTAAAAGAAAAAGTGAATGATATACCAATTATTTTATGGGATGAACGAAATACAACAAAGTCTGCTACAATTTTTTTAAACACAACTAACACACGTGGGCAAAAAAGAAAGAAAATTATAGATGCTGTTGCAGCAACTATAATTTTAGAAAGTTATTTAAATTACAGAAAAAATAAAAAAGAAGAGAAGTAATGTAGTAATGAAAATATTAAGTATAGAAACATCTTGCGATGAAACAGCTGTAGCTGTGGTGGAAGATGGTAATAAAGTTTTATCATCAGTGGTTTATTCGCAAATAAAAGATCATAAAATTTTTGGTGGCGTTGTGCCAGAAATAGCATCTAGAAAACATATAGAAACAATTTCTAATATTTGTAATGAAGCAGTAAAGCAAGCATCAATACCTTTAAAAAGCATAGATGCCATAGCAGTTACATATTCACCAGGGCTTATTGGGGCTTTATTAGTTGGTGTTAATTTTGCAAAAGGGTTGGCTTATTATTTAAAAAAACCATTAGTTCCTGTTAACCATATAGCTAGCCATATTGCGTCTAACTATATATCAAACCCCGAGTTAAAACCACCTTTCCTTTGTTTAGTGGTATCTGGTGGGCATACTCAAATTATTGATGTTTTAGATTATACGTTGTTTAAAATTGTATCTACAACAAGGGATGATGCTGTGGGTGAAGTATTTGATAAGGTAGCTAGGGTTTTAGGGTTAGGGTACCCTGGAGGAGTAGAGATTGAAAAATATGCGCTAAATGGTAATTCACTTGCTTATAAATTCCCTCACCCTAAAATTAATGGCTACGATTTTAGTTTTTCGGGTTTAAAAACATCTGTTATAAATTTAGTAAATAAAATTAATCAATCATCAGAGGTTTTGAATATTGAAGATATTGCTGCAAGTTTTCAAAAAACAGCAGTAGATATTTTAGTAGATAAATTTATGTTAGCAGCTAGGGAGAATAATTATAAAAACTTGGCATTAGCAGGTGGAGTTTCTGCTAATAAACTACTTAGAAAAACATTAATAGAAAGAACTGCAGAAAGTTATAATTTAAATATTCCAAAATTGGCTTGGTGTGGGGATAATGCTGCTATGGTTGGTGCACAAGGCTACTTTGAATATTTAAATGGCAACGTAGCACCGCTTAATTTGAATGCAGATGCAAGAAGTTTTATGGGGACGATTTGAAAATATTTATTTGCAAAATATATAGAATTTTGATAGATGATTTTAGTTGATATATGCATGATGATTATCTTTTGAATGATTAGTTGAAAATATATGTGTAGTTTGCATAATTGGATTTTGCGGTTGTCGATTGATGTCGAAAAATTTGCCTTTTAAAATTTTAATTTTTTATATATAATAAACTAATCTTGTCCAACACAACTAAATTTTTTTAATGTAATATGTAATTTATTGCAGAAAAAGGAAAAGTTGGTAAAAAATAGGAATTATTTGTTTTGTGATTAATTAAGGGGTTTTAGGAGGATTTTAAAATGGCAGGGAATACGACAAAATATTATTTAACAGAATCTACAGTGTATGTTGAAGACTATGGAGATATAACAACTTATGGCGTAAAAGCAGATGATGGAATAAACAAGGTAATAATAAAGGATATTTCTACAATTTTAGATGATGTAAAAGAGTTTGTTAAAATTTGTAACAACAATGATGTTCCTTTATTAGTGTTGGAAGATGTTTTAGAAGATTACATTTCATAAAACAAATTGTTACTTAAAAGAATGGGCAAGAGAGTTTAAATAGGGAAAGTAAAAATTTTGTTTTTACAACATCAAAGAATGGTATTTATAACTTTGATGTTGTAATAATTTTATCTGCTATTTTTTTAAAAATAGGGGCAGCTACATCGCTACCTGAATTACCGTCTTCAACTAAAACTACAATTACATATTTGGGGTTTTTAGCGGGGAAGAAGCCAGAAAACCAAGCGTGGACAATTTCTTTATTTGGTTCGTTTGGGTGGTAATGCCCTGTTTGTGCAGATGCAGTTTTTCCACCAGCGCCACCAGTGTAAGGTTTAGCATTTTTACCACTACCATTTTCTACAACAGATATCATAATATTTTTTATTGCTTTTGCTGTTTTGGTAGATATAATCTTAGTTTGCGTAAAATGTTTTTCTTCTTTTTCTATGCGTTTACCGTGTTGGTCAGAAAGGCCTTTGACTATTTTAGGAACTACTAAATATCCATCGTTAGCTATGGCAGAAATCATTTTAGCTATTTGTATTGGAGTAGCAGTTAATTTACCTTGTCCAAACCCTAAATTGGCAATATCTGATTTGGTTGTTAAATTAGATTGGTCTGGTAACGATCCGCTATGTGTTTTTATATCTTTAAATAATATATCTGGGGAGCCAAACCCTAAGTTTTTAGATAGATTTAAAATGTTAATTGGCCCTACATTTAAAGCTAAATCTATAAAATAAGGGTTGCAAGATATTTCTAAGGCTCTTTTCATATCGATTGTACCATGACCGGGTAAAAAATGGCATTTAAATATATTGTTAGCTAATTGTTTGCAGCCAACACAATTAGATTTAAAATTTATAAATTGGTTATAATCTTCTTCTAAAGCTGCGGCAGCAACTAATAATTTATAAGTAGACCCAACGTTATAAGCGCAAAAAGTGCGGTTTAGTAAAGGGCTGTTAGGGTTATTTAAATAGCTAGCAACTTTGTTGGGGTTATATTTAGGTATACTTACTAAGCTTTTTAAATCTCCATTTTGAGCATCCATAACAACAATAGCGCCTTTGTTAATAGGTAAAGCGGCTTCTTCTGTTATTTTTTGAATATTTTTATCTATTGTAAGAACAACCCCGTATTTGTTTTCTTTGTTGCCAAAATCTACACTAGGTAACGTTTGGTTAAAATTGTTTTGTAAAGCATTTACTTGATATTTAATTTTAATTTTAGTTGTATTTTTTTGTAAAAAGTCGTTAAAGGCTTTTTCTATTCCGCACACACCCTCATTTGTTCCGTTTAAGTAACCTATAATGTGTGGAGCTAGTTGGTTATTAGAATACCTTTGTTTTGTGCCAATTATCTCTATATTGTCATTGTATATGTTGTAATCTTTAACAGGAACTAAAAAAGGTTTATTTTCTTTAATTTTAGCTAGTACCATATCTTTTTTATTATCTACAATATGGCCAATAATTGCTGTTAGTGCTTCTGGGGTGGGAATAATAGAAGCAATAAATTTTTCTTGAGTGTTTACTAAAGGCTGTAAATTGCAATCATATATCATGCCTCGTTGAATGTCAACATCTAAACAGTAGTTGGATTGATTGTTACTTACTGTTGCGAAAGTTGAGTTTTGAGATATGTAGAAAAGCCTAAAAAAAACAACAATTGTAAAAATTGTTAATAGTGAATAAGAAGCTAATATTCTTTTTTGCATTGAATTTTACCTCAATAATTTAACTTATAAAATCTTCTATTCTTTCGTTTAATTCTTGATGATTTTTTATTTTTAAGCCTTGTTTTAATTGTAAAATGTCTATTTCTGGTAAACTGTCTATTAACACATCAAAAATTATTTCTGGTTCAGTACTATCTTTTTTAAAAACAGCTAATTTGCCATTGTATTCTTTTAAAATAAATTGATATTCTTCTATAGGTTGCGAAGTTTCTATGTGTAAAGATTTTGTTACAGTGGCATTGTTTATGGTAGAATTTTGTTTTTTAAATAATAAAAACTTAATAGGGGTTACTATAATTAGTAGTAACAGTAAAATATATACTGATTGTTTTAATGATTTTTTCATATTAAAGCACCTTTTGGAATATATTGAAATTTGTTTATATTATTGCCAGTATAAATTTTTATATACTGCTTAATTTTGTAAAATTTTGCAATAATATTTTAAAAATTTTTAAGGTGTAATATTTGATATCAAAATTTAGTAAATTTAAAAATAGAGTTAATTTAAATTGTAACTCTACAGGAACGACCGAAATTTTAATATTAATAAGATTGACATATGAATGTTGTTTATGTTAAAATGAATATATGCTAAATACAAGGAGTGATGGTTTATGTGTAAAAATATTTTTAAACGTTTAGCTGCTATGGCAGTGTGTTTAATGGCTGGATGGTTGGTTTTTAGCCAATGTTTGGTTGTTAATACGTTAGCAGTAACAAAGGAATTGCGTGGTATATGGATATCTTACTTAGAAATGGGAGATATGGCACAAAATAAAACAGAAGAAGAATTTACAAAAAATGTTGAATTGATGTTAGATAATATAAAGAGTTTAAAATTAACAGATGTTTTTTTTCAAGTTAGAGCTTTTTCAGATGCATTTTATAAATCATCAGTTTTTCCGCAGTCACATATATTAACTGGTGAACAAGGTAAAGATTGTGGATATGACCCGTTAAAAATTATGGTTGAAAAGGGGCATGAAAAAGGTTTAAAAATTCATGCATGGATTAACCCTTACAGAATCCAGAATCCAGGTACCGACAATCCAGGTTCTAATATAAAATTAGCTGAAACACACCCAGCAAAAAAAGCAATAGATAGTGATGATAATAAAAAAATAATAAAATTAGAAAATGGTGGAATTTATTTTCAGCCAGGGTTAAAAAGTAATGTAGATTTAGTGGTTAAGGGTGTAGAAGAAATTGTGCGCAATTATAATATAGATGGTATTCACGTGGATGATTATTTTTACCCTACCACAGATGAACAAATAGATAAACTGTTATATGAAGAGTATTGTAAAAATGGTGGCAAATTGCCACTAGGTGATTGGCGTAGGGGCTGCGTAAATGTACTAATTAAAGAAATAGCTGAAAAAATAAAAACAATAAATCCAAATGTGCTATTTGGAATTAGCCCTGCTGGAAATGTTAAGTATAATCTTGAATCAGTGTATGCGGATGTAGCAAAATGGATGGAAGAGGGAATGGTAGATTATTTATGTCCGCAGATTTATTGGGGTTTTGAACATTCAAGGCTACCTTTTGATTGGGCATTATCTACATGGCTTGACCTTAAAAAGGCAGACACAGTTAAGTTATATGTTGGTTTGGCTGCCTATAAAGCAGGGTTAGAAGATAGTTATTCATTAGATAATGGAAGAGATGAATGGATAAGAAACAGCGATATACTTAAGCGACAAATTTTAGCATGCAGAGGAAAAAAATGTGATGGGTTTGTTCTGTTTAGGTATGGTAGTTTGTTTAACCCAGACCCACAACAGCAAGAAGCTGTAAAAAAAGAATTAAGTAATATGATTTCAATATTAAAAGATTAATGTTGAAATAGGGAGAAGGCAAATGGCTTTATATGGTTTAGCCGATCTTCATTTATCTATAAATATTAATAAACCGATGGATATTTTTGATGGATGGGAAAATTATGTTCAAAAATTGGCATATAATTGGAAAGAAAAAATATCTGTTAATGATACGGTTGTTTTAGCTGGTGATTTGTGTTGGGGTACATCACTTGATGAGGCATTGCCTAGTTTTAAGTTTGTAAATGATTTGCCAGGTAAAAAAATAATATTAAAAGGTAACCACGATTATTGGTGGAATACGAAAACAAAGATAGATAAGTTTTTTTTAGAAAATGGTTTAACAACATTAAATATTTTATATAATAATTCATATGTAATTGGCAAAACATGCGTTTGTGGTTCAAAAGGCTGTTTGTTTGAAAGTGGGAATGAAAGTAATCTAAAGTTAATTAATAGGGAAAAACAGCGGTTAATAACATCTATTGAAAGTGGTGTTAAATTAGGGTTGCCTATAGTTGTTTTTTTACATTATCCACCTATTTATGGAAATCAAATATCAGAAAGTATACTAGAAGTATTAAAATATTATAAAATTTCTAAATGTTATTATGGCCATTTACACGGAGAATCAACAAAATTATCTGTAAATGGAATAGTTGGTGATGTTTATTATAAATTGATTTCTTGTGATTATGTTAATTTTTCACCGGTTGAAGTAAGCTAATATTTGTTATTATGTTAAAAATTATGGCTCGTATGTATGTTGTAAAACAAGGCATGCGAGCCATAATTGATTGTTGCTTAAGCGCAACAATAAACCCCCGGCTATGCCGGGGGAGTGAGAGAGCTTTAGCTTTAAGTAATAAACCTCCTGTGATAAAATAAAATCGGGTTCGCCAAAATCCGAAAAAATCAATCACAGGAGGTGTCCAAATGGACAATAAGAGTTTAGCACATACAAAGTGGGAATGCAAATATCATTTGGTATTTGCACCGAAATATCGTAGACAGGTGATATACGGAAAAATTAAAGCAGATATTGGAAGAATACTGAGAGAACTGAGTGAAAGAAAAGGGATAGAGATAATAGAAGCAGAATGCTGTCCGGATCACATACATATGCTGGTGAGAATACCGCTGAAATACAGTGTGTCAGAAATAATGGGATATCTGAAAGGGAAAAGTTCGCTGATCATATTCGATAGACATGCAAATCTGAAATATAAATATGGGAACCGCCATTTCTGGTGTCGAGGATACAATGTAGATACAGTGGGAAAAAATGAAAAGAAGATAGCAGAGTATATACGGCGACAGCTGGAGGAAGATATGATGGCAGATCAGATCAGTCTGAAAGAATATAAAGACCCGTTTACGGGTGAGCAAGTGAAAAAAGGTAAATAAAAAAGCCGCTTAAGCGGCAAACCGGCGGAGGATGGTGCAAAAGGCGGACCCATTCATGCGCCATCAGGCGCTGCTGGTAAAAGCCCCTTGTAGGGGCAGAGCAAACCGCCGGCTTAGCCGGCGGTTTTGATT
>CAKTAG010000036.1 GCA_934527325.1 uncultured Candidatus Soleaferrea sp. | reverse complement strand
AAGATTAAGAAAAATAGAATGGCTTATACCACTGTTTGCAATAATCTTATGCATAATTGGATTAATTGCTTTATATTCAGCATCATATGATACAAATTTAGAAGAATTTAAAAAGCAAGCTGTTTGGATTGGTGTAAGTTTAATACTTATGCTAATTGTTATGTTAATAGATTATAAAACTGTAAAAATAGAGCATATAGGGTTAATGTTTTTTATATCTGTAGTTATTCCTTCTGCTTTTTCTATGTTAATATGTATTAGAGATAAATTTGAAAATACACCGCAAGTAGCAATGTTTTATATTTTGCTTGCTTTAGGTAGTGCTTGGGTTGCAGATAGTGGAGCTTATTTTATTGGTGTTTTTTTTGGTAAAACTAAATTAGCTCCAAATATTAGCCCCAAAAAAACAGTAGAGGGTTTAATTGGTGGGTTAATATCTTCGGTAATATTTGGAATTGTTTTGAGTTTAGTTTTTTCGAATTTATTTTACAATTTTGGTATAAGCCTACATATTAATTTTTTTAGGTTGTTACTTGTTGTACCTATTGCTTCTTTAATAGGAGTTTTAGGAGATTTATCAGCTTCTGTTATAAAAAGGCAGTGTTTAATAAAAGATTTTGGCGGTATTATGCCTGGCCATGGAGGGGTTTTAGACAGATTTGATAGTGTGTTATTTACCATCCCATTTTATTATTTAATAGCGTTATTTTTTTCGCTAGTTGAATAAAAGAGGTGAGAGCATTTTTTTATGTGGATGAGAGAAGAACTTAAATTAAAAGCAAAAAAAGTATTAGCAAAGAATTATTGTAAATTACTTGGTGTATGGTTATTATTCATTTTTATATTTTTATGTTTTTTATATATTTGTGATAGAACAAACTTTTTTGATATGTTTGTGGTTTTTAATTTTAATGATTTGGGGGTAAAAATTTTTTGTGGTTGTTATGGTGTGATTTCACCAATATATGTAGGTGTGACTAAGTACACTATGAATACAATTTATAATAAACAAAATATAAAAGATGTTATAATGGTGTTTGATAATAAAAATTATGTAAATGTAGTTATCACAAATTTATTACGTTATGTAAATATAGTTGTTACAAATTTATTATGTTATGTATATATATTTTTGTGGTCTATCTTGTTTATTGTTCCTGGTATAGTAAAATTATGTGAATACAGTATGGTACCATATATTTTAGCAGAAAATCCATATATTAACCCAAATGATGCCATAAAATGGAGTAGAGAAATAACTATGGGGCATAAAATGAAGATATTTATTTTATGCTTATCTTTTTTTGGATGGTTTTTGCTAGGTATAATTTTTTTTGGTGGTGTAAGTATTGTTTTGGGTATTGTTTTTGTAGTACCTTATTTTAAAGTTACATTTGCAGAACTTTATTTTACTTTAAAAGAAGATGCAGTAGAAAAGGGATTTATATATAGTTATATATAAATAATATTAAAAAAATAGAAAAGGTGAATTTGTTTTAATGTTAAGATTAAATGACCCGGTTGAATATTTTGCAACTATATTAGCGGTATTTTTGGTACTTCCTATTCATGAGTGGGCGCATGCGTATACAGCTTATTTGTTAGGAGATAAAACAGCGAAGTGGGAAGGCAGAATGTCTATTAACCCAATGAGGCATTTAACTTTAATTGGTTCTATTAGCTTGTTTTTATGTGGTTTTGGTTGGGCTAAACCTGTGCCTATAAACCCGTATAATTTAAAAAAAATACAAGACCCCAAAGTTGGATTTGCAATTTGTGCTATGGCAGGCCCAATAGCTAATTTTATTATGGCGATTTTATTAACGATTGTTTATAAAATAATTTACCTTTATTTTGGGTATAATTTTTTTTACATGGTAGTTTATTATTTGGCTATTATCAATGTATCTTTAATGGTGTTTAACCTTTTACCAATTCCACCGTTAGATGGGTCAAGAATATGGAGTCTGTTTTTGAAAGATGAAACATATAATAAACTATTAATAAATGAGCAGAAAATAATATTAGTTGTATTTGTTTTAATTATAACTGGTGTTTTAAATGTTCCGTTAAATTTTTTAACTAGTTTAGTTTTTAAATTTGTTGATATGCTAACTTGGTTTATAAAATAATATTTAGTTTATAAAAAATAGGAAGTAATAAAAAATGAAAGGGATTAAAATTATTTTTAACCTCTTTTATTTTTTTGGTTTAGTAGTGCATTTAAGCAGTTTAGCCGAAAGTCAAATAAAGAATAACTGTTCTGTGTAGGTATGTGTAGAGGTTATACAAAAAAGTCTATAAGTAAGTACAATAAGGTGCTACACCGTATTGTGGAAAAAATAGAATTTTGTAGCAAAATTGATGTAATAAAATATTATCAGATATAAAAGTGTTGAATATAATACATAAATTAGGTTGAGTAGGTATTAAACAAAAAAGGAAGAATAATGAATTTGGGTTGCAATGGGTTAGGTGTAAATTATCATTTTTATATACATCAATTATTTAAATAACGGTGTACTAAAGGCAAATATCTGATGTAAGATGTTGGTGGTTAATCACCGTCTACTACTTAGTTGCATATAATATTGTGATTATTTAAATAATATGAATTTTAAAATTAATATTTGTAATTAATATTTAGTAAGGTGTGTATTACATCATGAAGCTTATTGTTCAAAAATTTGGAGGAAGTTCGGTATCTAATATTAGTAAAATTATAAATGTATCACAAATTATAACAAAGGTCTACAATAAAGGAATTAATGTTGTAGTTGTAGTTTCGGCACAAGGGAATACCACTAATAAACTTATAGAAAAAATGTTAGAGGTAAACAGTAATCCATCTAAAAGAGAAATGGATGTTTTGTTAGCAGTTGGAGAGCAAATTTCAATAGCTTTATTAACATCTTATTTAGAAGGGTTGGGGTACCCGGCAATTTCTTTAACAGGTTGGCAAGCAGGTATTTATACGAATGGTGTGCATAAAAATGCCAGAATAGAGTATATAGATAATTCAAGGATAAAAAAAGAATTGGAAAAAAATAAAATTGTTATTATTGCAGGTTTCCAAGGTGTAACTTTTAATAATGATATATCTACTTTAGGAAGAGGTGGTTCAGATACAAGTGCAGTGGCATTAGCGGTAAGTTTAAATGCAAAATTATGCCAAATTTTCACAGATGTTGATGGAGTGTATACTGCTGACCCAAGAATTGTTGGTGCAGCAAAAAAAATTGATGAAATTACTTTTGATGAAATGTTAGAAATGTCTTCTTTAGGAGCACAGATACTACACAATAGATCTGTAGAGTTAGCTAAAAAATATAATGTAGAAATAGATGTGATTTCTAGCTTTAACCAAAAACCTGGTACAAGAGTTAAGGAGGACATAAATTTGGAAAAAAATTCAGTTAGAGGTATTACTGTTGATAACAACATATTGGTAATAGATGCTAAGCGATATGATGATAAATTTAATATAATGTATCAGTTAGAAGAAAGTAATGTAATTATTTCTGGAATATCGTTGAGCAGAAATGAGTTTGGGTTAATTGTAAATAAAGATCAAAAACAAGAGATTATAGATTTGTTAAATAAGAATGCTGTTGATTTTAGGTATATTGATAATGTATCTAAAGTTTCTATTGTAGGTTCAGGGTTGCTATCTAATAACAAAGTTTTAGCCAAACTATTTAAGGTGTTAAATGAGTTTAAAATTGCTCCGTATTTAATATTAACAGGGGAAATAGCAGTTTCTATTGTAATAGATGAAACATCTGCTGTAGAAGTTATGAATGCACTTCATCAAGAATATAAATTAGGAGATGATAAATGATTTTTCATTTATCATCTCCTAATTTATATTTAGATATTTTACCATATAAAAATTATTATTTAGAAAAAAATGTAAATAAAATTGTTGTATAGTTATATAAATGGATTTTGTATTACAAATAAATGTTTTGGTTTTATAAAATTAACAATGTTGATGCACAGTATTTACAATAAAGCCTTTTATTTCATTTATATAATCTTCGCAATTATTAGAAGCAATTGTTAATTTTATTGGCTTAGATATGTCAAGTGTAAAAATTCCCATTATAGACTTTGCACTTACTGAATAATTTTTAGATGATAAAGTTATGTCATAATTGTATTTAACAGAAATATTAACAAAAGTTTTAATTTTTAAAATATTGTCAATATTCACCATAAGTTCTTGCATTTTACAAAAGCCCCCATTTAACAAACATCTTACTTTAAGTATAAATATAAAAAGTTAATAATTCAATATTATAAGCACAAAATGCATAAATTTAGACATATATTGTATTAAAAAATTAATATGCTATGTATTTTGTGGGTTTATATGACATTGAATTGAGTAAATATTTTGTTTGTATAGCATATGCTAAAATTAAAAATAAAACTATTTGTAGAAAAACTTTAAAATAAAAAATTATTGCCACAGAGTTTAATTTGTGGTATAATACGACTATAAATTAATTGTGGCATTAAATTTGGTTTTAATTATATTATATTCTGTTTGTTATAAAAAAGTGTTAGAGGTGTTTTGCTTGGAAAATGTTATAAATAATTTAATTGAAATTGATAAAAAAGCTAGAAAAATTATTAATGAAGCAGAAGTTAAATCTAAGGAAATAATAGATTCTATAGGGCTTTCTAAAAAAGAATTTGAAGTGAAATATGATGATAAAGCAGAAAGTAGATTAAAAAAAGTTAGGGAAGAAGAAGCAAAAAAATTAAAAAATAGTTGCTTAGAAATAAAAGATAGATATGAAGTTTTATATAGAAAATTAGAGAAAGCTTATTTCGAAAATCATGAAAAAATTGAAAGTGAAATATTTAATAGGGTAATTAACAGTGTAGATTAATTTTTAATGTATTAATTACAAAATCCAATAAAGGGGATATTTAGTTTATGTATGTAAAGTTGGCTACAAATGTTATAGCTACAAAATTAAGAGCTTTATATGGCAAAAGGTTGAGTTTTAGCGATTATGAGCAATTAATTAATAAACATTCTATTTCTGAAATAGCTTATTATTTAAAAACAGAAACATATTATAAATCAACATTGGAATCTATAAATGAAAATTCAATTCACAGAGGGCAACTTGAATTATTGGTTAAAATTGCAAATTTTAAAAAATATACACATTTTTTAAGTTATAAAGTAAGCGAAGATATGGACTTATTTAAATATGTTATTTTAAAAAATGAATTAGAAGAAATGTTAACAGCTATAAGGTTATTTAATACAGGAAGAATGGAAAAATATGCCCTTAATTTGCCAGTGTTTTTGTTAGAGCATACAAAAATGAATTTGAAAAATTTAGTAAATGTAAAACAATTTGATGATTTGTTAAAAATTTCTAAAAACACTATATACTATAAACCTTTAAAAATGTTTATGCCAAAGAACAACAATTCAAAAATAAAAATTGATGTGGTTAGATGTGAAATGGAGCTTAGAAAAGCCTTTTACAATAAAGTATTTAGCTTAATAAGTAACGAAAATATGTATAGTAAAAAATTTTTTTTAATTAATATAGAAATGTTTAATATAACTGTAATTTATAGGCTTATAAAATTTTTTTCTAAAAGTGGCCAATATATAAAATCTTGTTTGTTGCCGTTTTTTTATTATTTAGATGAAAAAATAATTGACCAGATGGTTAATTCTGGTAGTGTTGAAGAACTGCAAAAAATAATTTTAAAAACTAAATATGCTAAGTATTTTGAAAATATTGATATTTCTGATATAGAATTATTTAGAAGTAAGTTTTTATATAATATGATTAAAAAAGATATAAGATTTGTAACTTCTCCAGAGCATATAATGACTTGTTATGTTTATTTGATGGATGTTGAGCTAAATAATATTATAACTATTATAGAGTGTATAAGTTATAAATTTTCACCAGAAGAAATAAAAAAATTATTAATTATATAGTAGAAATGTTATTTATGAGGGGCGAATTTGTAGAATGGCAATAGTAGAAATGTCTTTAATTAAAATTAATGGCAATATTAAGAATATAGATGAAACAATGGTAAAATGTTGTGAAGGTGGAATGTTTCACCAAGAGAGGGCAATGTCTTTGCAGGAATATGTAAAAAATGGAGAAGTATTTTTAGAATATTCTAATAACACAGGTTATTTAAGGAAGATAATTGATTTAGCTGCCAAATTGGGTTTAGGTGTTTCTCAAGAAGATTTTCCAATTTTAGAAAAATTTAAATTAGATGATAAAGTACTAGATGAAGAGAAAAGAATAATAGACCATAAAAATGATGAGATAATAAAGCAAGCTTACAATAACCCATATAAAGAATTGCTTGTAGAATGTGAAAATATTGCTGGAATGCTAGATATACAATTAAACAAAACTGTTGATAAAAATTTGAATATGACATTACCGCAAATGAAGAGATATTTAGAAGATGTTAAATTAAAAGCTATATCTATGAATGAAGAAAAAATTTTGGCAGAAAAAAATTTATCAGAATTGAAATCTGTTGCTGAACAGTTAAATAACATAGATAACGCTAATATAGATTTTGATGAGTTATTCTCTTGCAAGTATTTAAAAATAAGGTTCGGAAGGTTACCCAAAGAAAGTTATGAAAAATTAAAAATATTTGACAATGATAATTTTGTTTTTTTCCCTTTTAAATTAGATGAAAGCTATAGCTGGTGTTTGTATATTACCCCATGTTATTGTTATAAAAAAGTAGATGAAATGTTTTCTTCGTTATTTTTTGAAAGAATAAAAATACCAGTTTATGCTCATGGAACACCAGATAATACGCAGGATTATGTTAGAGGCCAAATAATTAAATATTC
Organism: uncultured Candidatus Soleaferrea sp.; assembly: GCA_934527325.1. Taxonomy (GTDB): domain Bacteria; phylum Bacillota; class Clostridia; order Oscillospirales; family Ruminococcaceae; genus RGIG8779. The sequence continues at coordinate 2,913 of CAKTAG010000036.1, read as the reverse complement.
TAGCATGTTGGTTAACACTCAAAGAGATATAAAAAAATTAAAACAAAAAATAGAAAAAGATTTTATTAGCATATACTCTAAAGTAGAATTTTTTAATGATTGCTTTGAAAATAAAAAATATGCAGCGGTATTCGAAGATCAATTTTACATTATTGGTTTTATACCTAAAAAATATGAACGTAAGTTTTTAAATCAGTTTGAAAATTTAGATGATGTTGATATTACTATAAATGACCCAATGAATGATAACAGATTAGAAACGCCAGTGAAGCTTAAAAATAATAGATTTTCACAACCGTTTGAAGATTTTGTGGCAATGTATGGGCTACCTTCTTATAAAGATATTGATCCGACAGTGTTTATGTCAATATCTTACACTTTATTATTTGGCATAATGTTTGGTGATATAGGTCAGGGGTTAACTATAGCTTTTATTGGCTATATAATAAGTAAAGTTAAAAAAAGTAATTTTGGTAGAATATTAATTAGAATAGGTTTTTCATCAGCGTTTTTTGGAGTTGTATATGGTTCTTGTTTTGGTATAGAAGGTTTATTTGAAAAATATATGTTAAAAATTCCACAACCGTATGGAGATGTACTTTTAAAAATATCGAATAAAGATACAAACACACTATTGATAGGAGCTATATTTATAGGTGTAATATCAATTATTTGTTCTATGATATTTAATATAGTTTTAGGTATAAAGCGTAAAAAAGCAAGTGATTATTTATTTGGGCAAAATGGATTGGTAGGATTAATTTTTTATTCTTCTGTTATTATTGCCGGGGTAGGAATTACAATGTTAAAAATTAATGTACTTACACCATGGTTTATAGGATTTTTAATAATTTTACCAATTATTTTAATATTTTTAAAAGAGCCATTAGGGGATAAAGTTGACGGAAGAAAAATAAAAATGCATGATGGAATAGGTGGATTTATAATAGAGAATTTTTTTGAACTTTATGATATTTTATTAAGTCTTATGACCAACACAATATCTTTTATTAGAGTAGGAGCTTTTGTGTTAAGCCACGCTGGAATGATGATGGTAGTTATGAGTTTTGTTAATACAATGCCTAAAAGTGGGGGTATAGTAGTTTTAATATTTGGTAACATCTTTGTTATGGTTTTTGAAGGGTTAATAGTGGGTATTCAAGGTTTAAGGTTACAGTTTTATGAAATGTTTAGTAGATGTTTTGATGGAACAGGTAAACCTTTTAAAAGTGTGTAAATATCAAAAATGTAAAAAGTTTTTAAGCCTAAGGTTGAATTTAGTTGGTTAGGTTAAAATTGGAGAATTCAAAAGATGAAAAGTTTAATAGACTTTTTTAATGTTAATGCTTTAACAATAGATTTATTATTATTTTTTGTTATTATATACAATGTTATAAAATCAGCAAAACAAGGGTTGATTGGTAGTTTAATTAGTTTTTTATTGCTTATATTATCTTATGTTTTAGTATGGCCTTTAAGTAAAATGGCTAGTGATTATATTTACAATGAAAATGTTAAACAAGAAGTGCGGCAAGTAATAAATAATAAATTGTTAGAAAAAGGCATATTTAATTTAGATAGTATATCTGGTATTTTTAATAGTATGGTTGGCGCAGAAGATTATTTAACAGGTAATTTGCAAAATATAGATAGCACAGAATATTGTAAAATTATTAGTAATATGATTTCGGATAAATTGATTTACCCATTTATAAATATTATAATGAGTATTATTATAATGTCTGTTTTTTCTTTTGTTTTTTCAATAGTGGTTAAATTTGTTAGTAAGTTATTTAAATGTTTTTCTTATGTACCAGTATTGGGGAAATTTAATATGATTTTAGGTGGAGTATTTGGATTTTGCAGAGCTATGGTAATAATGGCATTTATAGCTTTAATTATAAATGGGTTAATATTAATTAGTGGTAACGAACTTAGTTTTTTAAATGAAGAAGTGAAAAACGAGACATATATTTTAAAAAGATGTGATGTACTTATAAAAAATAAAAAATTTTTAAACCTCACAGATGAAATAAAGAATATAATTTTTGATAAAAATTATATTAAAAATAATAGTAATTAAATGAATTAACATTAGTTATTAACAGTGATTTTATTATATTGGTATTATTATACTAAGTATAAGTTGGGTATACTTAGTTATTATTTACCTAAAGGAGATAAAGAAAATTATGCTTTGTTGTAAGTGTAAAAAAAGAGAAGCAGTAGTTTTTGTTTCTAAAGTAGAAAATGGTGAAACGGTAAATGAGGGTTATTGCATGATTTGTGCGAAAGAATTAGGTATGGCACAAATTAATGATTTGTTAGATAAGATGAAAGACAGTAAAAATAAAGATAATGAAAAATATATTTCTGAATTGAATAAACAATTTAAAGAAATTATGGGTGAAAATGGTGGTAAATTGATAAATCCAGAATCTATATCTATGATGGGAAATATGATGAAATCTATAATGGGTATGGAAACTGGTTCGGAAGATGGTGAAATTCCGCAATTTGATATAAAATTTGATTTTGGAAACTTAAACCAAAACACTGAAGAAGATGATGAAGCTAAAGATGAACAGAAGGATGAAAATGAAAAAGATAAAGTAAATAAAGGTAAGAAAAAGAAAGATAAAAAAAGAAAATATTTGAAAATGTATGGTGAAGATTTAACTGGTAAAGCCATTGATGGAAGAATAGATAGAGTTATTGGACGCGATAAGGAAATAAACAGAGTTATTCAAATATTGAATAGAAGAACAAAAAATAACCCTTGCCTTATAGGTGAACCTGGAGTTGGAAAAACTGCAATTGCAGAAGGTTTGGCTTTAAAAATAGTTGCTGGAGATGTTCCACCTAGGTTAGTTGATAAAGAAATATTTTTATTAGATTTAACAGCTTTAGTAG
>CAKTAG010000035.1 GCA_934527325.1 uncultured Candidatus Soleaferrea sp. | reverse complement strand
TGCGCCATCAGGCGCTGCTGGTAAAAGCCCCTTGTAGGGGCAGAGCAAACCGCCGGCTTAGCCGGCGGTTTTGATTTTATAAAATTTGTTTAGGCTTTTAAACTAGTAAGTATAGTAAAAATAGCAGTACAGATAAAATAATATATTTGGTTAAAATATTTTCTTTTTTATTTTTTTAGTGTATAATATTAAATGGTTAATAAAAAGGGTTGTTTTTAGTTATAAATTTGATCTGTAGTAACTTATTAGTTTATTATGTAATTATACCATAATTTAGGAGCTGCTAATTAAAATGGTAAAGACGAATAATAGTAAAAAAATAAAAATAGGTAATACTTACATTGGTGGTGGCCAAAAAATTGCTATTCAATCAATGTTAAATGTTCCAAGTTATGATGTAGTAGAAAATATTAAACAGGCTAAGTTGTTAGAAGAATCTGGCTGTGATATAATAAGAGTGGCCATTCCAGATGAGGCAGCAGTGCAATTGATTTCTGCTATAAAAAATGTAATAACAATTCCGCTTGTTGCAGATATTCATTTTGATTACAGGTTGGCTATAAAAAGTGTTTTAGCAGGTGCAGATAAAATTAGAATTAACCCAGGGAATATAGGTTCTAAAAACTGTATTAAACAAGTTGTAGATGCTTGTAAAATGAATAATGTGCCAATTAGAATAGGGGTAAATAGTGGCTCACTAGAAGAACCAATATTAAAAAAATATAAAAAATGTTCTCCGCAGGCAATGGTAGAAAGTGCAATGAACCATATAAAACTTTTAGAAGAGTTTAATTTTAACAATATTGTAGTATCATTAAAATGTTCTAATGTTGTGGATACAGTTGAATCATATAAATTGATATCACAAAAAATTAATTATCCACTTCATTTGGGCGTAACAGAAGCGGGCACAATTAAAACAGGGGTAATAAAATCTAGCATAGGTATAGGCAGTTTGTTATTGATGGGCTTAGGTGATACTATAAGAGTATCTTTAACAGCAAACCCTGTTGAAGAAGTTTACATTGCAAAACAAATATTAAAATATGCAGGCTACACAAAAGGAGGGGTTGAAATTGTTGCTTGCCCAACTTGTGGAAGAACAAGAATAAATATAATTGAATTGGCAAATATAGTAGAACAGAAGCTAGTTAATGTAAATAAAAACATAAAAGTAGCTATAATGGGTTGTGTTGTTAATGGCCCCGGGGAAGCTAAAGATGCAGATATAGGAATAGCTGGCGGAGACGGTTGTGCTATTTTATTTAAAAAGGGTAAAATAATAAAAAAAGTGTTAGAAGAAAATATAATTGAAGAATTAATTCAAGAAATAAATAAAATGTAGATGCATTTTGTTTTGTATTAAAAGTAAATAGAAGGGATAATTGTAATATTTTGTAAATGTAAAATATTGCAAGGTTGTTATATGTATAAAAAACATTTAGAAAAAATGTTGCCTCCTGCAAGGTTGCATCATTCATATTGTGTTGCAGAGCAGGCAAAAAAGCTAGCTAAACTTTATGGTGCAGATGTTCATAAAGCTGAGGTAGCTGGTTTGTTGCATGATATTACAAAGGCATTATCGCCAGATGAGCATTTAAAAATAATTAATAAAGCAGATATCAAGTTAGATAATATTCAAAGAGCATCGGTTAAGTTGCTTCATTCTATATCTGGGTCGGTTTATATTGTAAAACATTTAGGCATTAAAGACCCTGAAATTATTTCGGCAGTAAGGTACCACACAACAGCTAAGGCAAATTTATCTTTGTTAGAAAAAATAGTGTATTTAGCTGACTTTACATCTGCAGATCGTAAATTTTCAGATGTAGCTTATATGAGGGAAGTTGTTGAAAGATCTTTAGATGAAGGTATGAAAATAGGGCTTGCTTACACTATAAAAGATCTTTTAAAAATATCATCACCTATTCACCCAGATACGTTTTTAGCCTATAATTACTACATAGTTAAACAGTAGTAATTTTAAAATTATAACAAAAAAGTGGAGATTGAAATTGATTATTAAAGGAAAGAAGATAAATATATTTTTACTAATAGGAGGTATTTTTTTAACATTAATATTACTGTTAGCAATTATTTTAGGGGGTTATATGTATGTTAGAGGTTATGGGCAATTAAAAAATAACTCTCTTTCAACTAAGCTAGATGCTTTTAAAATAGAAAATGATTTTTTGGATTTGGGAGATAAATTTGATAAGGAATATAATAATATTTTGTTTTGTGGAGTAGATAAATTTAATAACACAGACGTTATTATGGTAATATCTATAAATAAAAAGTTACATAAAATAAATATTTTAAGAATTCCGCGCGATGTGTATATTGGCGAAAATTATGCTACAGGTAAAATAAATGCTGTATATTCACAGCCAAAGTTAAATTTAAGTGGCGCAGATACACTTACCTATGAACTGAATAATATATTTAGAATAAAAATAGATAAATACATATTTATGACGCTTGATGTTTTTGAAAATATGGTAGATGATATTGGTGGAGTTGACATTGTTTTAAAAAAAGATTTGCGAATAGATAATTCAAATATAATAAAAGCTGGTAAAGTACATTTAAATGGTAAACTGGGTGCAGATTTTGTTAGGCATAGAAAATCTTACGTTACAGGAGATATAGGTAGAATTCATGCTCAAGAACAATTTGTAAAGGCATTAGGTAAAAAGTTTATAGAAGATAAATATTGGAGTAATGTGTTTTTTTTAAATAAATATTATAACATAATAGAAACTAATATAGGACGTAAAGAAGTGAATCAATATACAGAAGGGCTAAAGGATATTGATGTAAATGAAATAAAAACGTTTGTTATAGAAGGTGAACCTGTTATACATAATGGGTATTCGGTTTATGTAGCGGATGTTGATAAAACTGCAAAGTTATTGAACCAATATTTTATGCCTAAAGGGGTAGTGGTTAAAAGTAGTGACCTTAAATTGGTGAAATTTTTAGAGCCAGACCATAAAGTAGATGAACAAGAAAAACAAAACTTGAACGAAGATGTAGAAGATGAGTATAGTGAATATAGCAATGGTTATTATAAAGATGATTACCAAGAATATTTTGATTCCGAAGATATAGAAGATGTAGATGATTTGGAAGATGTAGAAGAAAAAACAATAGATAATGATGGTGAATCATTAAAAGATGAATTTAGAGAGTATGAACAATACTAAATAAAAGAGGGAGATATTTTGAGTATAGATAGTTTAAAAACTAATATAATAAACATATTAAAAAATAAAAAAGCTATAGATGTGGAAGAAATTTATGTTGCAGAAAAAACTATAATTGCTGATTATTTTATTATAGCTAGTGGAACAAGCTCAACGCAAGTTAAAGCGTTAGCTGAAAATTTAGAATTTGAAATTTCTAAATTAGGTGTAAAACCTAAAAAAGTAGAAGGGTATGATAGTGGTAATTGGATTTTATTGGACTATGGTGATATTGTAGTTCATATATTTTTACCAGAAGCTAGAAAATTATATGCGCTATCTGAATTGTGGAGTGAAAAGTAGAAGCTGAATGTAATATAAGTTGCTATAAAATTTTAATACATAAAATAGAAAAGGAAAGTGTTTAAAATATAATGAAATATGATTTTAAGAATATTGAAAAAAAATGGCAGCGAATTTGGGAAGAAAAAAAAGTGTTTGCTGCTAAAAATGATTATTCTTTACCTAAATATTACCCATTAGTCGAGTTTCCGTACCCTTCTGGCCAAGGTCTTCATGTTGGGCACCCCCGCTCTTATACAGCATTAGATATTGTTGCAAGAAAAAGAAGGCTAGAAGGTTTTAATGTGCTTTATGCTATGGGTTGGGATGCTTTTGGGCTACCTACAGAAAATTTTGCAATAAAAAATAAAATTCACCCTAAAGTTGTTACCAAAAATAATATTGCAAATTTTAAATCGCAACTAAAATCTTTAGGAATGTCTTTTGATTGGGATAGAGAAATAGATACTACTTCGCCAGAGTACTATAAATGGACACAATGGATTTTTTTACAAATGTTTAAACATGGGTTGGCTTATAAAAAAGAGATGAATGTGAATTGGTGTACATCTTGTAAGGTTGTATTAGCTAACGAAGAAGTTGTTAACGGTTTATGCGAAAGGTGTTCTGGGCAAGTTGTTAGAAAAGTCAAAAGCCAGTGGATGTTAAAGATTACAGATTATGCACAAAAATTACTTGATGGGTTAAAAGATGTGGATTACGCAAAAAGAGTAAAAATATCTCAGCAAAACTGGATTGGAAAATCTGAAGGTGCAAAGGTTTTTTTTAGCTCTACTTTAGGTGATAAAATTGAGGTTTATACAACAAGGCCAGATACTTTATTTGGTGTAACTTACATAGTTTTAGCTCCAGAGCACGAATTAGTAAAAAAATGGCATAACAATATTACTAATATAAAAGAAATAGTTGAATATTGTGAGGAATCTGCTAAAAAATCAGATTTTGAGAGGTCGGAATTAAACAAAGAAAAAACAGGTGTTCAGCTAAAAGGTGTGAATGGAATAAACCCTGTTAACGGAAATGAAATACCAATTTATATATCAGATTACGTTATAACTGGTTATGGAACAGGGGCTATTATGGCTGTTCCGGCACATGATACGCGGGATTGGGCTTTTGCTAAAAAATTTAACATACCAATTAAAGAAGTAGTTAGTGGTGGCGATATTTTAAAAGAGGCTTATGTAGAGCCTGGGCAAATTGTAAACTCAGATTTTTTAAATGGGCTTACAGTAGATGAAGCTAAAAAGGCGATGTTAGAATGGTTAGTAAGTAATAACAAAGGGTGCCCAGAAGTCAATTTTAAATTAAGAGATTGGGTTTTTTCACGTCAAAGATATTGGGGTGAACCAATACCAATAATTTATTGTGAAAAATGTGGGTATGTACCTGTTCCAGAAGAAGAGTTGCCGTTAACATTGCCAGAAGTTGATAATTATCAGCCTACTGATGATGGACAGTCTCCGTTAGCGAATATAGAAGATTGGGTTAATGTAAAGTGTCCGGTTTGTGGAGCAAATGCTAAACGAGAAACAGACACTATGCCTCAGTGGGCAGGGTCATCTTGGTATTTTTTACGGTATTGTGACCCTAATAATAATAAAGAACTTGCAAGTAAAGAAGCTTTGAATTATTGGTTACCTGTAGATTGGTACAATGGAGGTATGGAACATACTACTCTTCATTTGTTGTACTCTAGATTTTGGTATAAATTTTTAAATGACATTGGAGTAGTACCAACTTCGGAACCTTATTATAAAAGAACAAGCCATGGTATGATTTTAGGTGCCAATGGTGAAAAAATGAGTAAATCTAGAGGCAATGTTGTAAACCCAGATGATATAATTAATGAATATGGTGCAGATACTATGAGGTTATATGAGATGTTTATAGGCGATTTTGAAAAATCTGCACCATGGAATAGTGATTCTATTAAAGGATGTAAGAGGTTTTTAGATAAAGTTTGGAACTTACAAGATATGGTGATAGATGGAGAAAAAGTTTTTTACAGAAAAGAATTAGAATCTAGTTTTAATAAAGCAATAAAAAAGGTTTCTAACGATATTGAAAATTTAAAATTTAATACAGCAATTGCTTCATTAATGGCGTTGCTAAATGAAATATATAATATAAAATCAATAACAAAAACAGAATTAGCAACATATTTAATATTGCTTAACCCGTTTGCACCACACATCACTGAAGAGTTATGGTTTATTACAAATTTAGGTAAAAACATAACAGATCAAAAATGGCCGAAATATGATGAAAGCAAATGTCAAGATGCTTTAGTAGAGGTAGCTATACAAGTAAATGGAAAAATTAAGGCAAGAATAATTGTAGGTAAAGATTTACCTAAAAATGAGATTATTGAATTAGCTAAGAAAGATGATAGTGTGTTAGCAGCTATTAATAATAAACATATAAAAAAAGAAATCTATGTTCCGAATAAACTTTTGAATATAGTTATATAAAATTTTTTTAACAACAGTGAAATATGTTAAAAATTGTTTTGATTGTTATAAGTGGTAAATATAAAGTTGGGATATGGGAATAAAATAAATATTAATAGGGTTACATGGTGTTAACATTTATAGGAATAAAAAGTGAAAGGAAAATAAAAATGGTGATGACCTCAATAGTTAATAAATTTGTAAAAACGATGCATTTAGAGGGAGAGAGAAGTAAGTTAAGCAATAAATTTTTAAAACTGTTGTTATTAGTTGTATTTTTAAATTTATTTAGTTTTGCTAGTTTTGGTATAGGTTGTGTTTTAAACGAAGAAAGTGGTACGTTAAGAGTTTATGCCGACGAAAAAGGCGATGAAATGACTTATGGAGATTTTGAAAGAGCACTAAAAGAGGCAAGTATTAGTAGTAAAGAAATGGTAACAAAATTAAAAATAGAAGAAGGGGTAAAATCTATAGTATATATTGATTGGACAGAATTCCCTGAATTAAATGAAATAGGTGTGCCTGCTAGCACAAAAAATATTTGTAATTCATTTAGTGTAGGTAGTTGCAAAAATTTAACAAAAGTAGAAGTAGCAGAAGGCAATAAATGGTATGAATCAAGAAATGGAGTAGTATATAAGCGGGATATTACTGTTGAAGCAGGTAAAATTGAGAGAAATTTAATTTGGTACCCTGCAGGCAAAAAAGATACAAATTTTGAAATATTGGGTAATACAAGTGTAATAGGTATGAATGCATTTTCAGGAGCAGTTAATTTGAAAGAAATAACTATGCCAGATAGTTTAAAATTAATATGTAATGGTGCGTTTGAAGGATGTAACATTGAAAAAGTAGAATATATGGGAACTAGAGAGCAATTCTATTATATTGCAATTCCGGGTTACGATGCAGATTTAGGAAAAGCTAAAATACGTTGCAGAGATGGTGAAGGTAAATATATACCCAAATTTAAAAGTTCATATTTGGGATGGACTTTAAAGCGTAGAGATAATGGAATGGTATATTTAGATCAAGAAGAATAGTGTTTATAGCAAAAAAAGAAATGTGTGTTTTAGCATTAAATGATTTAAACTATAGTTATATAAAATTTAGAACAAAACTGTCTACGTGGTATTAACAGTGGGCAGTTTTATTTTATAGCCTAAATATATTGCTGCTTGAGGAAAATGCTGTATTACGTTGGTAGTAACAGTAAATAATATTGTGTAAAGATAAATGTTATCTTTTGTATCCAATTTTTGTAAAAATATCAATTAATTTAGAGTTGAAATAAAAATTTAATAATGTTAATATAAAAGTAAGTTTTAGAATTTAATATTTGTGTTAAGGGGTATGGTAATTGTGAAGAATATGCTTTGTAAAATTAATAATATGGAAGAAATGAGTATATTAATAATTAAATGTGGAATCATACTATCTATAAGTTATTTTGTTGTAGCAATTGTTTGTAAAATTACTATGGGGTATTCTGAAAGTTTGGTTAAAGAAGTAAATAACATAATTAATTTTGTAAACTTAGGTGTAATAAATTTTTTTGCTTCATTTGTTTTAGGTATTATGTTTAATGGAATTATAAAAATTACAAGTAATAGTAAACATAAAAAATAATTCATTGTTATAAAATTTTAAATAAAATTCATATTTTTTCTTTATTTTTTTAAACATTAATGTTATACTAAATAGATGAAAATAAAAATTTATTTATAAGTGAGGTTTTAAATATGAAAAGGTGTTTAAAAAAATCTGTGGGTGCCTTAAGTTTGATTGTTGTTACTTGTGTAACTTATTTAACAATTTTTGCTGTAAATTATATCGGGGACCCAATGTTGTTAAAAGCTATTAATAATTCTATAAAAGAGTACTTTCCAAACCGTGATGAGGCACAAGAAATTTTAGAAGCGGATATTCCATATGTTTTAAGTTTAAATGCAAGTGGTTTAGGGGTTGCAGATATTTCTGGGATTGAGCAATTTATATACATAGAATCTACAATAGATTTGAGTAATAATAATATTACAGATATAACACCTTTAATAAATTGGTTTAAAAATAAAGGTGATGAGCAATTAAGTACAAACATATTTTTGGGTGGTAACCCGGTTTTATTAAATGATAATTACAAACAATTATATACATTAATTCAAATGGGTGAAAATGTACGTATCTACGATTCTAAAAGGAATGGTACAGGTGTTATTGAACTAACAGGTTTTGTTAACGGTAGGCCAGTTGATATTGATAAGTTTGATAATGAAAGTGTAGAAGATGGTGTTAGTGATGTAGAAGCAAATAGCAGTTTGGTAGAAGAACCTAAAGCAGATAAAGTACCAATTAACACAGGTTTAGGAGTTAGTTTAATTTATATATTTTTAGGTGTAACGATTTTATTTATTTGTTTTAAATGTTTTAACAAATCTAAAATATAAAAATGTTAAGATGTTGTTTTGGTAAGTAATTATTTATAATTTAATATTGATTAAAAAGCTGTTACAAATGAGGTAAACTTTTTTGTAGCAGCTTTTTATTTTTGGTAACGTAATGCATAACCATATAAATTGTGTTAGCTATAGGTGAATATTCATAAATAAATAATAAATTTTTCTGCACTAAAACATATTTACGAATAGTTAATAATGTGCTATTATATATATAATATGTATAAAAAACAAAAAGTGAAAGGAAATAAAAATGAGTAAGGAAAAAGTAATTGAAAGATTTGGGAAAGTAACCCAATTAGGGGAGGAACGAGGTAAGCTAAATAACAAATTTTTAAAACTGTTATTATTATTTGTATTTTTAAATTTGTTTAGCTTTGCCAGTTTTGGTGCAGAGTGTAGGTATGATATAGCGACTGGTATATTAAGGATTATTGGTGGTAAAGATGGAACAGTAACAATAGATGATGTAAACAATGCATTTAAAGCTGCACTTGGTATGGATTGTGATAGATTAGGTCAAAGTTCTAACACAGGTGATGGTATTAAATTAGAAGGTATGAGAAGAGAAGTGAAGAAAGTAGAGTTAAGAAATGTAAGAAGAATAGGGGCTAATACATTCTGGCAATTTAGTAACCATATAGAAGTGCTTGTTTACGGAAAAGGAGTACAATGGGATGAAATGGAAATTGGTGAAGGTAACGAAGTTTTAAGAGGAGTAAAAATACGGTACCTAGATGAAGAAAAGATGTTGGATGAAGAAGAAAGATTTCCAGATGATAAAAGTGATGAAGATAAAAGGGTGTTATATTGTGAATTTATAAAAGATGATGGTTCAAAAGAAGAAAAAGCAGAATCAATGAAAGAACTGCGAAGGAAGATGATTAGAGGAGAAATATCACTGTTTGATGCAAGAAATGCTTTGATGGGTAAAAGAAATTGTAAGGATTACACGTTAAAGATTTGGGCTGGGAGCAAAGACATAATAACTGATGATAATTTAGATGAAGTGTTCGATATATATAGGGTTTGTTATGAAGATGTAAAAAAATTAATAATACAAGATGGTATAAAAAGCGTTTGTTTTGATTGGAGCAGATTTCCAAACTTAGAAACAGTAGAAATACCTGATAGTGTAACATTAATTAATTTACGTAATATACAGGATTGTGAGTTTTTAAAAGATATAAAAGTAGCTGAAGGTAACAAACAATATTGTTCGGTAGATGGAGCATTATATGAAAAGTGTGAAGATAGTGAGACAAAAGAAATCTCAAAGTGCATGATTTGGTACCCATTAGCAAGCAGGAACATTAAGTGTGAAAAAGTTGATACATTAGAAGAAATGGAAAATAAGATAAGTGGTACATTTTATACAGATTTAAGTAAAGTAAAAGATAAAGATACTAATACATCAGAAGATAAGGATACTAATACATTAGAAGATAAAGATACTAATACATCAGAAGATAAAGATACTAATACATCAGAAGATAAAGATACTAATACATTAGAAGATAAAGATACTAATACATCAGAAGATAAGGATAC
>CAKTAG010000034.1 GCA_934527325.1 uncultured Candidatus Soleaferrea sp. | reverse complement strand
AGATTAATAAAAGCTGATTATTTATATAAAAATAATATAGGCGCTATAAAAACAATGTTACCATATGCAAAATAAACATGAATTTTTTATAGTAATTTAGTAAATAATGGAGGTTATATAGATATGGCTCGAGTTAAAGGTGCGATGATGACTCGCAAAAGAAGAAAAAAGGTTTTAAAATTAGCTAAAGGTTATTTTGGTGCAAAAAGTAAATTGTTTAAAACAGCTAAAGAGGCTGTTATGAAATCTGGCCAATATGCTTATATTGGTAGAAAGCAAAGAAAACGTAATTTTAGGTCGTTATGGATTACTCGTATTTCAGCAGCTTGCAAATTAAATGGTATGAACTATTCATCATTTATTAACGGTTTAAAAAAGGCTAATATAGATTTAAACAGAAAAATGCTTTCAGAAATAGCTATAAATGACCCAGAAGGGTTTAAAACTTTAACAGAAAAAGCTAGAGCAGCTTTATAATGAATTATTATTGATGTGGTTAAAAATAGCTATAATTACTGAATATAAACTTAAAATATAATATATGTTCAAGTGTAGGTAACTTATGAATTTTAGTTATTGGTTACTGCAACTTTGCATGTTTAATTAATGCGCTTGTAGCTTTTTTGGCTAAAGCGTTTTTTTGTTAATGGAGTGAATTTGTGATGGAAATAATTACAAGCAGAACAAACAGTAAAATAAAAAATATTGTTAGTTTAGTTAATAATAAAAAAGAAAGATTACAGAAAAATTTATTTGTTATTGAGGGGTTTAAAATATTAAAGGAAGCAATTAATAACAAAATAGAAATAGAGAGTATATTGCTTACAGAAGATTTTTGGCAGGCAAATAAATATGAATTAAATTTAATATTGACTAATAATATGAATATTGTTATTATAACATATGATATTTGTAAAAAAATTTCTAATAATGTTACACCTCAGGGGATATTTGCAATTTGTAAAATTCCGAGTTTAACTTCTTTAAAAACTGTTATTGGTAATGGTAAAAATATATTAATGATTGTAGGTTTACAAGATGTTGGAAATTTTGGCACAATAATTAGAACGGCAAATGCATTAGGGGTAGATTATATATTAACAAGTAAAGATTGCCCAGATATATATAGTTGTAAAGTTTTGAGGTCTGCAATGGGTGCAGCTTTTAGCATACCTGTTGTTGTGGTAGATGATGTTGTTAAAACGATGGAGATGTTTAAAAATAACGGTTTTTCATTGTATGCATCTGCTGTGACTGATGATTGTGAAAATATTAAAGATGTTGTTTTTGATAAAAAAAGTGTTGTAGTAGTAGGCAACGAAGGGAATGGACTAAGTAGCCAAGTAATTAATTGTTGTGATTATACAATAAAAATTCCAATGGTGAAAAAAGCAAATTCTTTAAATGTTGCAGTTGCTACTGGTATTTTATTATGGGAGCTAAAGTTTAGGTAAATTAATTAAATTGTAAAAATATTTATAAATATTTTTTGATGGTAACTTGTATAATATAATTTTACATATATTATTAATAACGTAAGGGAAATGGAAAATGATAAAAGATGAAGGTATAATATATTGGGTATGGTTGAGTCAGGTTTTAGGGGCAGGCAATACTGATGTTGAATATATTTTATCTAAATTTGATTCCCCAAAAGCTTTGTATGAATTTAGTAAAACTCAGGATTGTGACAATTCTAAATTTTTTTCGAACTATATAAAAAGCAAAATGAAGAATACCTCGGTTGATGATGCAAAATTAATAGTTGAAGAATGTAAAAATCTTGGATATGAAATTATAACGTTTAAAGATGAAAAATATCCGTTTAGGTTAAAAAATATATATGCATCACCATTAATATTGTACATGAATGGTGATATAGGTAATATTGATGATGAATTGGCAATATCTATAATTGGAGCAAGAAAGTGTTCGGATTATGCAAAGCAAGTTACAAAAATTTTTTCACAGCAACTATCATTAAATGGAATAACAATTGTTAGTGGAATGGCTGTGGGGGTTGATGGAATAGCTTTAGAAGAAGCTTTAAATTGTAATGGAAAGGTAATTGCAGTAATAGGTTGTGGGTTAGATGTAGATTACCCTTTAAAAAATTTAAGCTTAAAAAAACGCATCGAAGCTTCGCCAAATGGTTGTATAATAAGTGAATATCCGCCAAAAACAAGGCCTTTAGCAGGGCACTTCCCCGTTAGAAATAGAATTATGTCTGGTATTAGTGTTGGGGTTTTGGTTGTTGAAGCGGGTATAAGAAGTGGTTCTTTAATAACTGCTAAAATGGCTATCGATCAAGGTAAAGATGTGTATGGAGTTCCCAATAATATATTTTTTGAAAAAAATTATGGTGTAATAAATTTGTTAAAAGATGGTGCAACAATTGTAACGGAGCCGCAAGATATAATACAACAATACAAATGGAAGTATAGTTTTAACCATATAAATAGCATAACAGCTAAAAGTAATGGTGAATTAAAAGGTATTGTTAGTGGTGTAGATAATAATACTAGTTCTATTATAGACATAAACATTAAAGAAGATTATAATTTAGATGGAGTATTGAAAGAAATATATTACTTGTTATATAATGATGGTGAACCTAGAAATGTAGATTATATATCAGAGATGTTAAATTTACCTGTTAATGAGGTATTGGTTAATATTACAGAACTTGAATTAAGTGGACTTATAAAAAATTACCCAGGAATGAAATATGGAATTAATTTAAGTTGAAAAAATTGTAAATTGAACTAAAGGGGAGAGAATTTATGTCTACACTTATAATTGTGGAGTCGCCTGTTAAAGCTAAAACAATAAAAAAATATTTAGGTAAAGGTTACCAAGTTATTGCTTCCAATGGACATATCAGAGATTTACCAAAATCTTCGCTAGGCGTAGATGTAGAAAATAACTTTGAGCCCAAGTATATTACTATTAGAGGAAAATCTGATATTGTTAAAAAATTGAAAGAAAAACAAAAAAAAAGTGATAAAATTTATTTAGCTACAGACCCGGATAGGGAAGGGGAAGCGATATCTTGGCATATTGCAAACATATTAAAGCTAGATTTATCTAAACCAATTAGAGTATCGTTTAATGAGATAACTAAAAATGGTGTTAAAGTAGGCATTAATAACCCAAGAATTATAGATATTAATTTGGTTGATGCGCAGCAAACTAGGCGTATTTTAGATAGAATAGTTGGTTATAAATTAAGCCCTTTTTTGTGGAAAAAAATAAGAAAAGGGTTATCTGCAGGTAGGGTGCAATCTGTAGCGGTAAAAATGATTGTTGATAGAGAACGAGAAATTAGAAAATTTGTGCCTGTTGAATATTGGACAATTGAAGCAAATCTTGTTTCTAATAAGTCTAAAAAAGCATTTTTTTCTAGTTTACATTTTATAGATAATAAAAAGGCTGATATTAAGAACTTAGAAGATGCTAATAAAATTTTGAAAGAAATAGAAAATAATGATTTTGTAGTAGAAAAAGTTAAATCTGGTGTTAGAAAAAGTTTGCCGTTACCACCTTTTACAACGTCAACTTTACAGCAAGATGCCTCTAACAAATTAGGCCTTAGAGCAGCTAAAACAATGAAAGCCGCTCAAGAATTGTATGAAGGTAGAGAGGTTAAAGGGGTTGGGGCAATAGGGCTTATAACTTATATGCGAACAGATTCTTTAAGGATTTCTGTTGATGCGCAAGCACAAGCAAGAGATTATATTAAAAATAAATTTGGAGAAGAATTTGTACCTGAAAAAAATAATGTTTATAAATCTAAAGCTAGCGCGCAAGATGCGCACGAAGCTATACGGCCTACAGTTCCTTCTCTTGCCCCAGATGATATAAAAGAAAGTTTAACAACAGACCAATATAAGGTTTACAAACTTATTTGGACAAGATTTATGGCTAGCCAAATGTCAGCTGCTTTATATAATACTATGTCTGTTGATATTAAAGTTAACAAAAGGTATGTTTTTAGATCTACAGGTAAAGCTTTAAAATTTGCAGGTTACACATTAATATATAAACCTACAGAAGATGCAGAAAAAAATATGTTACCAGCGCTAGAAGAAAATGAAGTTTTAAAAGTTAAAAATATAGATAAGGTGCAGCATTTTACACAGCCACCTGCTAGGTATACAGAGGCAAGCTTAATAAAGAGTTTAGAAGAAAATGGAATAGGGCGTCCTAGTACGTATGCACCAACAATATCTACTATTATGCAAAGGGAATATATTATAAGGGAAAATAAGCAGCTTGTTCCAACGGATTTAGGTGAAATTGTAAGTGACCTTATTGATGGTAACTTTAAAAATATAATAAATATAGATTTTACTGCGAAGATGGAAAATGAGTTGGATATGATTGCTGGTGGAGATTTAAATTGGAAAGATGCATTGAAAGTATTTTATGAAAGCTTTTCTAAAACTTTAAAAAAAGCTGTTGATAATGATGATGGAGAAAAAATATTAATACCAAGTGAACAAACAGATATTAAATGTGAACTTTGTGGAAGTCCTATGGCTGTGAAAGTTGGAAGATTTGGTAAGTTTTTAGCATGTACTAACTTCCCTGAATGTAGAAATACAAAAAAAATTGAAAAGGAAACTAATGGCAAATGCCCATTGTGTGGAGGAAGAATATTAGTAAAAACTTCTAAAAATAAAAGAACTTACTATGGTTGTGAAAATGCTCCGGAATGCAAATTTATGACATGGGACTTACCAGTTAGTGATATATGCCCAAAATGTGGTAACACTATGTTTAAAAAGAATGGTAAAAAAGGTAAAATATATTGTTTAAAAGAAGGATGTGGTTATTCACTTTAAAATATAAAATAATATTATTTTGTTTATAAAGGTGGTTGAAAATTATAAGTAAAGTAGAAGCATCGGTTATTGGCGCAGGGTTAGCGGGTTGCGAAGCAGCTTGGGGTTTGGCTAACAGGGGAATTAAAGTTAATTTATATGAAATGAAGCCAAAAAAATATTCACCAGCGCATAAGTATAGTGGTTTTGCAGAGTTAATTTGCTCTAATTCATTAAAAGCAACAAGGTTAGAATCTGCGGCAGGGTTGCTAAAAAAAGAAATGGAAATGTTAGGTTCTTTAACGTTGAAGGCTGCTAAATGTACAGCTGTTAGTGCTGGTGGTGCTTTAGCTGTAGATAGAATTAAGTTTTCAGATTATATTACAGAAAAAATAAAATCGCATCCATTTATAAATGTGGTGAATCAAGAGGTTACGCAAATTCCAGAAGGGTATGTTATAATTTCTTCTGGGCCATTAACTTCAAAAGGGCTTGCAGAAGAAATTTCTAAAAGGTTAAATGGTGAATATTTAAATTTTGTAGATGCGGTAGCTCCAATAATTTTGGCCGAATCGGTAGATATGAAAAAATCTTTTATGGCATCTAGGTATAACAGAGGAGATGCAGATTATATTAATTGCCCGATGGATGAAGATGAATATGAAAGATTTTATAATGAGTTAGTGAATGCAGAAACAGTAGTTTTAAAAGAGTTTGAAAAACAAAAGGTATATGAAGGGTGTATGCCAATAGAAGTTATGGCCAAAAGAGGTTATGATACATTGAGGTTTGGGCCATTAAAGCCTGTAGGTTTGGTTAACCCTTATACAAATAAAAGGCCATTTGCAGTTGTACAGTTAAGGTGTGAAAATATAGGTCAGGTTTTATATAATATGGTAGGGTTTCAAACCAATTTAAAGTTTGGTGAACAAAAAAGGGTTTTTTCTTTAATTCCTGGGTTAGAGAATGCAGATTTTGTAAGATATGGGGTTATGCATTTGAATACGTTTTTAGATAGCCCTAGAAATTTAGATGAATATTTTAGGTTACAAGAAAATAAAAATATTTTTTTTGCAGGTCAAATAACAGGTGTAGAGGGTTATATGGAATCTGCTTCAAGTGGAATATATACAGCTATAAATTTATTTAGAACTATTAACAATAAAGCTCTTGTTCAGTTGCCAAAAACAACTATGATGGGTTCATTGTATAGGTATGTTACAAATAAAAACATATTAAATTTTCAACCTATGGGTGCAAATATGGGAATATTACCACCGATGGAATTAAGTAGGAATATATTAAAAGATAAAAATAAAAAATATGCAGAGTACGCTAAAAGAGCAATAGAAGATTTGGAGAATTTTTTGAAAAATATAGATGCAATAGAAATAAAATGAAATAAGAGGAGGTAGATTTTGAATTGAAAATAGTTATTGACGGATTTGGTGGCGACAATGCACCGGTAGCAGTTTTAAAAGGTTGTGAGTTGGCTGTTAAAGAATTTGACGTAGAATTAATAGTTACAGGTAATAGATCTATAATTGAAGAGGAAGCGAAAAAAAATAATATAAGTTTAAATAAAATAGAAATAGTAGATTGTGAATCTGTGTTACCTGTTTGCGAAGATCCAACACAAATTTTGAAAAAGTATTCTAATTCAAGTATGGCAGTAGGTTTATCTTTATTATCAAAAGGGGTGGCAGATGCGTTTATTAGTGCTGGTAGCACAGGTGGTTTAGTAATGGGGGCATCTTTTATTGTAAAAAGGATAAAAGGAATTAAACGTGCTGCTATTGCAACAATTATACCAACAGATAAAAATTGCTATATGTTAATAGATTCTGGTGCTAACCATAGTTGTAGGCCAGAGATGTTAGTTCAGTTTGGTTTAATGGGGGCTATATATATGGAAAAAATTTTAAAAATAGTTAACCCTAAAGTTGGAGTGCTAAATATTGGTGTAGAAGAAAGTAAAGGAACAGAATTGCAAAAGGAAACAGTTGAGCTTTTAAAAAATTCTAAGCTTAATTTTGTAGGTAATGTAGAGGCTAGAGACGTACCTTTTGGAGTGGCAGATGTAGTTGTTACAGATGGATTTGTTGGAAATATGGTTTTAAAATATACAGAAGGGTTAGCTAAGTTTTTTTCATTAGAAATTAAAAAAATTTTTAATGAAAATATATTTACAAAATTAGCTGGGGCAATGGTTTATAAAAATTTCAAAAATTTTAAAAAGAAGTTAGATTATTCAGAATTTGGAGGAGCTATTTTATTGGGAGTAAAAAAACCAGTTATAAAGGCTCATGGTAGTTCTAATGCTAAAGCAATAAAAAATGCTATAAACCAAGCAATAAAAATGGTAAAGAATAATACGGTTGGTGAAATAGAGTTACTGTTAAAAGGTAAGATGTTAGAAGAATAAATAGGAGGTATTATTGGCCAATGAAAAAAAATATAGTTGAAAGTAAAAATGTAGATTTATTACAAGAGAAAATAAATTATAAATTTAACAATATAAAATATTTAACTATAGCATTATCACATACTTCATACGTTAATGAACATAAAAAATTAAGGTTAAAAAGTAATGAACGTCAAGAATTTTTAGGGGATTCAGTTTTGTCTTTAGTTGTATCTGACTATTTATTTAAAAATCATTCAAAATTGCCAGAAGGTGAATTAACTAAGTTAAGAGCTGCTTTAGTGTGTGAAAAAACTTTAAGCCAATTTGCACTACAAATTTCATTGGGAGATTTTTTATTGTTAGGTAAAGGTGAAAGTTTTGCAGAAGGTAGAAAAAAACCATCTATATTAGCAGATGCTTTTGAAGCTTTGATAGCTGCTATATATTTAGATTCAGGTTTAAAAAATGCATCGAATTTTATTTTGAAATTTATAAAAGGTTATTTAATTAAGGAAAAAGAAAATATTTTTATTGATTATAAAACAATTTTGCAAGAAATAATACAAAAAAACCCAGATGAAAAATTAACTTATTGTTTAGTAGGTGAAGTTGGCCCAGACCATGATAAGAATTTTACTGTACATTTAAAGTTGAATAATAACGTTGTAGGTGAGGGTACAGCTAGAAATAAAAAGAATGCAGAACAATTGGCAGCTAAAGAAGCATTAATTTTAATGGGTATAAAAGATTTTTAAAAAATAAAAAGATTGTTTGGTATGGAATTTTAAATACCAGATTGTTTAAGTTTTATATGGCAGAATATAGTTAAAAATAATTATAATATTCATAACGGTTGATTTTTTTTTATTTAGAATTTTGTGGTGTAATTATTAAAATTTTAAATAAAGGAGTAGCAACCGTTTTTACATAGTAAATAGGTAGCTATACCAATTGTAACATTACAGTAGATAAAAAATATAAGTGATTTTTTGAATATATAATTATTTGGTTATTAATTGTATATTTTTATTCACATATACTATTTAACAAATGTGAAAATTATATATTGAAATTGTAATTAATTGTTGATAATCATGTTTTTTGGCTAAAATTGATTTTTTTTTGGAGAAATTGTTTTGATTTGAGGAAATATATGTTATTATATTAATATGATATTTGGAAAATGAAAGGGCGGTGATAAGGATGTTGTTTGTTATAAGTGCAGATGTGGCGAAAAATGAAAATTATACAATATTACTGACAGTTAATATTAAACGTAGATGTAGAAGATGATAATTTTAAAAGAGAGTGGATATTTTATGTTGTATCTGAATATGTTTTTAAGTAGGTTTATTTGGGACATAAGTTTAGTAAGCTTTTTTATACATTTTGCTAATAGGATTTTTGAAACAAAAGTAGATAAAAAATGGATAAAAGTAATTATTGCTTGCTTATTTATAGTATTAATTTGTATGGGTGATATTTGCTTTATTGACAAGTATTTTTGGATAAACGATGTATGGTTTTTATTATTGAGCCAATTGTATTTAAGTTTATTTTTTAGAAGTTATTTTGTTGAAAATTTAGTTGCTTCGTTATGTTATTATACTACTATAGATTTTATAATAAATGTAGTTAACTTAGTTTTAGATAGTTTAGAAAAGAACGAAAGTATCCATGAAACATTGGGAATGTCTTTATTGCATATTGTTTTGGCAGTAGTTGTAGCATATATAGTAATTGAAAGAGTGGTAGTAAAATTGCTATGTTATAGAAATTGCTATTTTACTAATTACGAATTTTTATGGTTGATATTTTTTGGATTTATTAGTTTTTTTAGCTTAATATTTTATCAGGGTGGAAGCTTTTTGATAATAGGTGCGGTAGCATGTGTAGCAATGTTATTGTTTTTATCTTACATACAGTTAATGAGGAAAGAAGAAGAAACCAAAGAGTACCTGATAGAAAAAAACCATTTTTTGGAAGAACAAGATAAATTAATAAGAGAAAAAGAGATAGAAAAATATAAAAGCTATAAAAAATCAATAAATACAGAAGAACGGATAAGAAGGATACACCATGACCTAATGTACCACTTTAATGCATTGTTGGCTTGTGAAACACTAGAAGAAGTAAAGGAATACATAGAAAAGATAAAAGGGGTAGTGAAATTAGGAGACACTACATATGAAACAGGAAGTACAATATTAGACGTGTTATTACAAGAACGATGCATGGAAGCTGAAAACTATGGAATAAAGTTTAAAGTAATAGGTGACTTTACAGAAGGGTTAATATTAGATCCAATGAGTGTAAGTATAATATTTGGAAATCTGTTAAAAAATTCAATGGAAGCATGTATGAAAATAGAGCCAGAAAAATACAAAGCAATAAATGTAAATTTTTACCAAGAACCTAAAAAAGAAGTAGTAATACATATAGATAATACAAATTATGAAAAACCTAAAATGAACAATAATGGAGAAATAGTTACAACGAAAGAAAATGAAGATCAATTACATGGAATAGGTTTGCAAAGTGTGAGAAGAGAGGTATTAAGGTACGGAGGGGTAATGAAAGTAAGTGTAACAGACACATTATTCGCTGTAGATATAAGAATCCCTATAACACCTCTTAATGCACCGTTGGCATTTAAAGAAGAATTAAAAAAAAGTAGATAAGTAGTAAAAAAATTAACACAATAACTCCCCCAAATGTGATTTGATATAATCCCCTTAGAGTAGACACTTGATTTTAGTCTGTCTACTTGACAGGGGGCACTAATGTTAAGCTGGGGGGAGTTGTTGTGTTTTTTAGAAAACCCAGTGCACTAGTCAAGAAAAAGTAGACACGCATTTCTAAAAAGTAGACACAAAAGGGAAAAATTGATATTACTTATTGGT
>CAKTAG010000033.1 GCA_934527325.1 uncultured Candidatus Soleaferrea sp. | reverse complement strand
CTCTCGTTAAACTCTTTAAAATCACTTATTCCTATTGGTATGCTCTTTTTTTCCCCTTTTTCTACTTCTAATCCCATCTATATATATAACCCCTCCATTCTTTCTATTTTTTTATTAACTATTAAAGGTAAAATAGCCTACCTGATTTTTAATATCGCCAACTACACACATAAGTCTATATCACTAATTTTTATATCCACAATTATACACTACAAATACAATTTTATCAATATCGCAAAAAAGTTATATAAAAATTCTATACATCTACTTTATATTTTCGTCATATTTATCAATCGCTTGCAATAACCTTGCTTTTGCTTCTTCTATGGTAATTCCATTTAATTGCACACCAGCCATAACTAAATGGCCACCACCTCCAAGCCATTCCATAATTACCTGCACATTTATTAAACCCATAGATCTGGCAGAAATATTTATACAACCACTATAATTATAAATAACAAAAGAAGCATCTACGTCACTTATTGTAAGCATCTCATCTGCCGCTTGAGCTGCAATTATTTTTAAATCTTCAACTGCATCTTCAGCTACAGATATTGCACATTTTTTATAAATTTCTGCTGATGATACTAACCTTGTCTTTTTTTGGTAAGATTCTATATTATTTGAAAATAATTTTTTCACTGCAATTGTATCTGCCCCACGTTTTTTTAGATACGCAGCCGCTTCAAACGTTCTTACACCAGTTTTTAAAACAAAATTTCTAGTATCTAACATTATACCAGAAAGTAATGCATCTGCTTCTACACTAGATATCATTTTTTTATTACTAAAATATTGTAGCAACTCTGTAACCATTTCGCAGGTAGATGACGCTGACGGTTCATGGTAAAATATAACTGCATCACTTATATGGTCTACCATTTTTCTGTGATGGTCTATAACTACTACTTGCTTACAAGATTGGTAAACTTCTATTGATTCCAAAAAAGACTTTATATGTGTATCTACTATAATAAGCAATGTTTTTTTATTTATATAATCTCCCGCATCATCTGGCGAAATAAATACTTCTTCATTATATTTAGCTTTTACTCTATTAATAAGTGAATTTGCTAAATTTTTTTCTCTGTCAATAACAATGTAAGCCTCTTTTTGGTCATCTACTAATTTAACACCTTCAACCATTCCAATTGCAGCACCAAGGCAATCCAGATCTGCAAACCTATGGCCCATAATTACCACATTTTCACTTTCTTCTATTAATTCAACTAAAGATGTTGCTACTATTCTTGTTTTTACTTTTGTGCTTTTAACTTTACCAGAAGAAAGTCCGCCAAAAAATTCGTAGCTATCGTTTCTTTTTAAAACAACTTGGTCACCACCTCTACCCAAGGCCATATCTAAAGATTGTTTTGCAAATTGTTCAGATTCATTAATACTTTTAGAATCAAACCCTATACCAACAGATAATGTAACTTGAACTTTTATATCATCTGAAACCCCTCTAACTTTATCTAAAATGCTAAACTTATCATCTATCATCTGCGAAATATATTTACTTTCTTGTACAACTATAAATAAATCTTTTTCTACCTTTCGTACCACACCATTGCTACCAACACCAAAATAGTTATTAACAATCATTTCTACACTATTTATTATTCTATTTTTTTCACTTGTTGAACTATTACTTACAATGTCTTCATAATTATCAATATTAATTAATGCAACTACTGGTCTATTAACATCTATTTGTGTTTCTAACATACTACACTTTGTAGTATCAATAAAAAACATTATGTATGTATTTTTATCTCTATCTACTTTACTTTTATTTTTAGAAATCGAAATGTAAACATCATATATTTTATTGTTGTACCTTGCCACTACTTTTGTTTCATCAAATAATATTTTACCTTCTAAATCTTTAATAACAACATTTATGTTATCTCCAAACACATCATTATTTAAAAGTACATCACTTCTAAAAACAGTATTGTACCATATAATTTCACCTGTTTCTGTAACAATAATTATTGGCAATTTAAAACTATTAATTATACTTTGCTTACCACCACTAAAACTTTCTAAAAATTTATTTAAAGAGTTGTAAATATATTTTTTTAAAGAAGTTATTTTTAAAAAGATATATACCATACCTATTAACGCAAAACTAGCTTGAGTTAAAGCTATGTAATAATTTTTTTTCCATATAAATAAGCCTGTAAGTACAAGGCAGAAAATAAAAAATATATAATATACTATTTTTGTAATTTGCATTTTATTTTTCATATAAGCATACCACTTTCTAAACCGGCATTAACCAAATTAATTTTATAGCTAAAAACAATAATAAAAATGCCTCTATAAGAAACATTTTTATTATTGTAATTAATATATATTATTAGTTAAATATTTACATCTTGAATAATTGTTAATATCATTGGTGTTCTTTTTATTTTAGAATACAAATGCTCCCCTATTTCTTCTTTTAATTTTAATTTAATAATATTCCAATCTTTTATGTTTTTTTCTGTACATTTACTTAAAACATTATTCGCTATTCGCTTTGTTTCATTAACTAAATCTTCAGATTCTTTAACATATACAAAACCTCTAGAAACTATATCTGGCCCCGCAACTACACTTCCATCTTGCCTATTTATAGCCACTACTAATATCATTAACCCATCTTCAGAAAGCCTTTTCCTATCTTTTAACACTACACTACCTACATCACCTACTCCAAGGCCATCTACCATTACATTACCTGCTGTTACTTCACCAGTAACCACCATTTTTTCATTAGTTACCTCTATTACCTCACCAATTTTACCTATATGAACATTTTTACTATTTAGACCCATACTTACAGCCATCTCAGCGTGTCTCTTTAAATGTTTATATTCCCCATGGACTGGTATAAAATATCTAGGTTTTACTAAGTTAATTATTAATTTAAGTTCATTTTGGCATGCATGCCCAGAAACATGAACGTCATACATATCTTCATAAATAACTTGTGCACCCAGCTTCATAAGGTCATTAATAACTCTATTAACAAATTTTTCATTACCCGGTATTGGTGTTGCAGAAATAATAATAAAATCATTTTTTGTTATAAAAACTTTTCTATGGTCCCCGGCAGACATTCTACGCAAAGCAGACATAGGCTCGCCTTGACTACCTGTAGTTATTATTATTAATTTTTCATCTGGGTAATTTTTTATTTCATCTATGCTGATAATAGTTTTTTCTGGCACACTTAAGTACCCTAACTCTATAGCCTTTGTAACTACTGTTTCCATACTTCTACCAGAAACAGCTACTTTTCTACCAGAGCTAACAGCTAAATCCATTATTTGTTGCACCCTATGAATGTTAGATGAAAATGTAGCTATAATCATCCTCCTATCATGAGCTCTTTTAAACAACACGTCAAAAGATTCCCCTATAGTGCGTTCACTCATAGTCATTCCATTTCTTTCAACGTTAGTAGAATCTGAAAGCAACGCTAAAACTCCACTTTCACCAAGTTCAGCAAATCTAGAAAGGTTAATAACATCTCCATTAATCGGCGTATAATCTATTTTAAAATCACCTGTATGAACAATAGTTCCCGAAGGGGTTGTAATTGCCAACCCACATGCATCTGGAATAGAATGGTTTACTGCTATAAATTCAGCAGTAATAGACCCTAATTTTACAACATCACCAGCTTGCACTAAATTTAACTTAGCTCCGCCAAATAATTTAAATTCTTTTAATTTACCTTCTACTAACCCTAAAGTGAGCTTTGCCCCATAAATAGGCAAATTGCCTACCTCTTTAAGCAAATAAGTTAACCCTCCTATATGGTCTTCGTGCCCATGAGTTAGTAATATACCTTTAACTTTACTTTTATTTTCTAAAACATATGAAAAATCCGGAATAACTATATCTATACCCAACATATCGTGGTCTGGAAAAGCTAACCCACAATCTATAATAACAATATCATTTCCATATTCTATTAACGTCATGTTCTTGCCTATTTCTTCTAAGCCACCAAGAGGTATAATTTTAATTGGTTCTTTTTGCAAAACTTTAGCTTTTTTATTTACATATTTTTTATTAAAATTGTTTTTTACTCCACTAGTATTTTTAATATTATTATAATTTTTATTATAATTATTTTTTACTTTTACTTCGTTATTTTTATACATTATATTTTTATTGGTTTTCACTTCTTCGCCACTTTCTTTTTGTAATATTTTTTTATCTTTATATTTTCTAGTAAAAATCAAACACATAGCTCCTTTCTATATACTCATATTAAATTTTTTAATACAATTAATTACCAATTTTATTACAACTATAATATATATTTTTACATCTCCATCAGCTTATACACTGTTATTTCATCAACATTTTACTTTTCTACCAACAACTATTTATGCCAGAAAATTCAATCAACTGTTTAGTATATACATGTTGCGGATGTTGCAAAACCTCTTCAACCAACCCATTTTCAATTATTCTACCATTTTTCATTACCATTACATTTGTACAAATTTTTTTTATAACAGAAAAATCATGAGTTATTAATATTACACTATTACCCAACTTTTGCTGAAATTTTTTTATTAAATACAAACTATAATTTTGAATATCTGGGTCTAATGCAGTTGTAGGTTCATCTGCTATTAATAAACTAGGTTCCATCGAAACAGCAATAGCTAAAATAACCCGCTGTAACATTCCCCCAGATAATTCAAAAGGGTACTTATTATAAACATCTGCCGGGTTACTAAAACCTACTTTTTTTAACAACCATAAACAATATTCTTTTGTTGCTTTACGCGGTAAATTTTTATTCGCTTTTATAACATCATACATTTGAGTTGATATTTTATAAAGTGGGCTTAATGCTAACTTTTGATTTTGAAAAATCATCGATATTCCATTAACATAGCGTTTTTTCATGTTTCTATTTGTGTTACTTGTAATATCTTTGCCCATAAATATAATATTGCCAGATTTTACTTTTATGTTTTTGTTTAGCATACGCATAATAGCCAACATAGTCAACGTTTTCCCGCTACCAGTTTCGCCAACCAACCCTACCACCTGGCCCTTAAATATTTTAAAACTTACATCTTTTAATAATAGCACTTCTTCTTCGGCAGGCTTATTAATTGTTACATTTAAATTTTTAACTTCTAACACTACATTTTGTTCCATAAAAAACCCTGTTTGTTCTTTGGCAAATAATAAAAAATATTACAGTTAAATATTTGCCTATACATTAAATTTTATTTTTATTTAGTATTTAATTATAGCTCACCTTATTAAAAGAAAAAGAATCTAGCAAAATAAAAATTAACACTAACGCTATAGATGGAATAATTAACTGATATGAGCTAGACCTAAAACTACTTATAGAATCGTTTATTAACGTACCTAAAGATGCTACCGGAGCAGGCAACCCTATACCTAAAAAACTTAAAAAAGATTCTGTAAATATGGCATTTTGAACATTCACAATTAACACAGATAAAATAGTTGCCCTAGCATTTGGCATTATATGCTTAAATATAATTTTATATCTAGGTGTTCCCATAAGAATTTCTGCTAATACAAAATCTCTTTCTTTTAACACCATTACCTGAGCTCTTACATGCCGCGCCATTGCAACCCAATATACAGCACCAATAGTTAAAACTACCGTATATATTCCCTGCGGAACAAATAAAGCTAACAATATAACAACTAGTATTGGCGGTATAGAATTAACCACATTAAGAATTCCCATCATTAAATCATCTAATTTTCCCCCTTTATAACCAGCTATTCCACCATACAAAACTCCTATTACTAAATTAACAACAGAAGCTACCAAACCAATTATTAGCGATATTTTTATTCCCTGAAAAACACGTGTAAAAACATCTCTCCCCAATTGATCTGTACCAAATATATTAGATTTATTCCATACTATTTTTTGTTCTAACTTAGATAAAACTTTATTGTTTAATGTTAATTTAATTTTGCTGTAATCTATATTAGTAAAATCTTCTATTTCGTTACAATCTAAACCCAACTCTTGGTTATTAAAAATATAAATATCTGTTTTTTCTATTGTTTTTAACTTACTTAACCTAGCTAAAACCCTACCTTTATTACTTACTAGCAAAGGGTACAAATCTTTATGTACATAAATACCGTAATTATTAGAAATTTTTTGAATCTTTAAAATAGGTGGTATATCAACCAGTTCCAAATTTTGGTCAGAATATTTATAAGGTGAAAAAACGGGCACGTTAAAAGATACTACAACCAAAATTATTACAAAAATCAAACTAACATAATTTTTTAAGCCAAATTTATTTAAATTATCTGTTACCATTAGTTTTTCAACCTCAAAGTTAACTTTTAATTCCCTAATTAAAAACTTAAATTTATAAACATATAAATAATAATCTATTTTTTCACATCTATTATTACTCTATGGTCCACTATAGAATAACAAATATCTGCTAACAAAACTACAACAATATACACGCTTGCGTAAATTAATGTTATTCCAAAAACTATCGGGTAATCTCTATTTCCAACTCCATCAATAAAAATTTTGCCCAACCCCGGAATAGAAAATATTTTTTCTACCGCAAAAGAACCCATAACCACCGATGCTACCATTGAAGCTGTATAAGTTATAACCGGGATTAAAACATCTTTAAGCGCATATTTAAATAATATTTTTTTTTCACTTACCCCGTAAGTTCTTAAAACATTTATATAATTTTCTTGCAATGTTTTTAACATATTAGTTTTTACAAGCCTGGCCACAAATGCAGTTTGGTACAAACTAAGAACAAATATTGGCCCAATATAATTCTCACACGAATTTAAATCCCCAACAGAAAGTATACGTAACTTCCACCCAAACCAATACACATATAACACTGCAAATACAAAATTAGGTACAGCTATTCCTATTATTAACATAAAATTTATAAATTTATTCACTATAATATTTTTACACCATACTAAAACAATACCAAACAATACACCCATAATTAAAGAAATACAAATAGACCCAAAACCTATTATAATTGAATATTTTGCGGCATCACCTATTATTTGGCTAACTTTCACACCTCTATCTCTAAATGAATAACCAAAATCTAACTTAACTATGTTTTTTATATAATTTGTATACTGCTTCCATAATGGCATATCTAAACCATATGTTTTTTCTAATTGCTTAGCTACACCTATTGGCAATTCACTTTCTTCTATTTCAAACGGATTGCCAGGCAAACACTTCATTAAAAAAAACACTGTCGTAGCAATTACCCATAGTGTAACCAACGCTATAATTACTTTACGTATAATATATTTACACATTACCTTTTCTTTCAAAATTTTATAAAAATAACTTTTAAATTCACTACAAACTAATTTGATTTTTAACAAGCAAATTTTTTTACATTAAATACTTATATATAAAAATTATATCACTGCCACTTTAAACTATCACTTCTAAAAAATTTATTTTTTTACTTAACAAAACATCAATTACCTCCTGTGAAATAACTTCACCAGGAATAATAATTGGTATTGCTGGCGGACAAACTGTAACCGCCATAGCCGCTACCCTGCCTAAACTATCTTCTGTTTTTATTTTTACAGATTTGCCAAATACAGCTTCTTTAATAGTTAAGCCTTTATTTAACTTTACAACATCACCAAAATAATTTTTTACTTTACAACAAAAATTTTCACTCATATTTATTTTAATATAATTTAAAGCGCTTTTACATCTATCAAAATCTTTATTACTATTTTGTGTGCTAAAAATAAACACCAACCAATATTCACTTACATATTCTGGTTCTATTTTAAATTTTCTAAATATTTCTGCTAGCTTTAAAGAGCTAAAATTAAACCTACCTGGCCCAATAACAAATTTAACAGGGTCAAGTTCCCCTGTTGGTACAGCTAACCCTATATCTTGTGCCAAAATGCTAAGTTGTTGCACTTTTTGTAACAATAATTTTAAATCATTTACTAGATTGCCATATATATAGTTCAATAAAATATCAATAGAAAGCATTGTTAAATAGCTTGGGCTAGTTGATGAATATAAACATCTAGCTTTATTTATATACGGCACCAATCTAGAATCCATAACATGCACTAAACCACCACCAGTTAATACCGGTAAAGTTTTATGCAACGAATCACAACAAGCACTAGCACCACAACTAATTGGATGCAAATTACTTGCAATAAAATTAAGGTGTGCTCCATGAGCATTATCAACTAATAAAAATTTATTATATTTTTTACAAACTTCTGCAATAGCTTTTACATTCGCTATTACACCAAAATAATTAGGCGATGTTATATACACCGCAATAGCATCAATATTTTCTATTATTTTTTGTTCCACATTCTGTGCCGATATTATACCTGGCATAAATTTATTTAAGTGTATATCAGGGTAAATCCATACAGGGTCTACATTTAATAATGCCATTGTGTTAATAGCTGAAACGTGAATATTTCTATCTGTTATTATTTTTTTTGAATCTGCATTCGCAGCCAAAACCACCATAGTCAACATCATTTGCACACCTAATGTAGAACCTTGCGTAGATATTGCACTTTTAACTGAGCCATAAACTTTACTATATAACTCTTCTGTTTCTTTTATTACCCCATTACTATTCAAAAGGTTATCCATACCTTCTATTTCTGTAACATCATATTTAAAAATGTCACCTATATTATATAAATCTATTCCTTTATGGCCTGGCATATGTAACCTAGAAAAATCTTTTGCAATATATTCTTTAATAGCTTTATATATTGGTGTATTTATATTTTTAATATGCCTTACCCCATATTACCATAGTTTTTGCCGGCCTTCCACAACACACACATTTATTATCTATATTTTCTTGTTTAAACGGTTGGCACCTAGATGTTATACCTATTTCATTTTTTAACTTAACTTCACATTCTTCGTTACCGCACCACATTGCCTTTACAAAGCCCATATTAACAGCAAAAATATCTTTCATCTCTTTTATAGATGTTGCCGTAAATGTTCTTTTTTCTCTATTAGCTAAGGCTTTGTTCCACAAACCTTGTTGAATTATATTTAAAAATTCATCCAATCTATTTTCAATATCATTTAGGCTAACAAAATATTTTTCTCTATTATCTCGCCTAACTACCACACATTGGTTATTTGCAATATCTTTCGGACCTAATTCTATTCTAAGTGGCACACCTTTCATCTCATATTGTGCAAATTTCCAACCTGCTGAATTATCGCTAATATCAAGTTCAACTCTATATTTTTTTAAAAGCTTTGATTTTAACTCTTCTGCTTTTTCAACAACACCTTCTTTGTGCTGCGCAATTGGTATAATCACAATTTGAATTGGTGCTATTTTAGGCGGTAAAACTAATCCATCATCATCTCCATGAGCCATTATAATAGCTCCAATTATTCTTGTAGAAGCACCCCAAGAAGTTTGATGTGGATATTGTAACTGATTGTTTCTGTTGGTAAATTTAATATTAAAAGCCTTTGCAAACCCATCACCAAAATAATGGCTTGTTCCACCTTGTAAAGCTTTTCCATCATGCATCATTGCTTCTACTGTATATGTTGCTACTGCACCTGCAAATTTTTCCTTATCTGTTTTTTTACCTTTTATTACTGGTATAGCAAGGTATTGTTCATAAAAGTTAGCATATACATTTAACATTTGCTCTGTTTCTTTTATAGCTTCTTCTGCTGTTTCGTGTATAGTATGGCCCTCTTGCCATAAAAACTCTAGCGAACGCAAAAATGGCCTTGTTGTTTTTTCCCACCTAACAACGCTACACCATTGGTTATACAGCTTAGGTAAATCTCTATATGAATTCACAACATGGCTATAATGTTCACAAAAAAGGGTCTCTGATGTAGGCCTTACACAAAGACGCTCTGTTAATTTTTCTGTACCACCATAAGTTACCCAAGCAACTTCTGGCGCAAAACCTTCTACATGTTCTTTTTCTTTTTCTAGTAAACTTTCTGGTATAAACATTGGCATATAAACATTTTTGTGCCCTGTTTGCTTAAAAACTCTATCTAATTCTTTTTGAATATTTTCCCATATAGCATAACCATAAGGTCGCAATACCATGCAACCTCTTACACTAGAATAATCTATTAGTTCTGCTTGCTTAACTATATCTGTATACCATTTTGCAAAATCTTGATCTCTAGCAGTTATTGCCTGAACCATTTTTTTATTACCTTGCAACATTTTTTTCCCC
>CAKTAG010000032.1 GCA_934527325.1 uncultured Candidatus Soleaferrea sp. | reverse complement strand
ATTAAAATCAGAAGATTGAAAGTAGATAAAAAATGTGATATAATGATTTTACAAAAAAATTATGAATTGGAAATAAATATTAATCATATAGAAAGGATGTAAATTATGGTTAATAGTGAAGATAATAATAGTACTGTATCTTCAATAAAAAATTTATATTCTATGGCTCCTATACCAGTTTTTTTATGTAATGATGAAGTAAATTCTATTTGGAAAAATGAAAAAACATTTTTGACATTTGGAAGAATAGATTTAGATTTGATACTATCTGTTGATAATGTGATACAAATTAAAGAATTGTTTTCCAATAATCAATACGGAAGTATAACTGCAAAATTTTTGCCATTTGTAGGTTGTAAAATTAATGTTGCACCAGTAAAAAATAATGATTTTAATGGTGTTTTATTGATGTTTGAATCTGTTAAACCTACTATTAATGATGATGATGATGAAAGTGATAAGCATGAAAAGAACGAAAGGTTATATACTGAAACTGATAATATAGTTTCTATGCTATCACATAATTTAAGGCTACCTATGCATTTAATTACTAATGCTTTAGGAAATTTAAATCTTAATATAGAAAAAATGCAAGATTCTGAAAAAGAAAAAATATCTGGTTCACTTTCGGTAGTGGAAAAAAATACTTATAAAATGTGTAGAGTATGTAAAAATTTATCTGAACTTATTAGATTTTCTACTAATACAAACAAGTTTAGTAAATCAGTTATTAAACTTTCAGATTATTTTAATGATTTGATGAAAGACTGTTCAGAATATGTTAAATTAGCTAATTTAAATTTTACATATAATTTTTCTTCTTTACCAGGTGCGCCACGTTGGATATTATTGGACCGTGAAAAATTTGAAATGGCAATTTCAAATATAATACTTAATAGTTGTCAATATTCAAAAAAACATAAAAATATTACGGTGACAGCAGTCGAATCAAAAGAATCGTTTAATATTGTAGTAAAAGATGAAGGATTTGGAATACCAAAAGATAAACTTGTGGATATTTTTAGACCATATACCAGTCTTGAAAATAAATATTTCATAAATAAAAGTTTGGGAATAGGGTTAACATTAACTAAATATATAATTAAAGAACATGGGGGAACAATAACTATAGATTCTGAGGAAGAAGTAGGAACTACTGTTACTGTAGATATACCTATAGATCATGGTCAAAACGATACTAGTGATGTTTTACACATTAGTAGTGGTATTATTTTTAATAATAAAATGTCTACAGTTGCTATACAATTTTCTCCTCTTCAAAAATAAACCTGGTAATTGGTAACATTGGGTAATAACATTATTGCCAATGTAAAATTTTTGTTTTAGTAAATTTTTTATATATTTTTAGGTTTTAGTCTTGAATATTTATTGGTTTTAGTATAAAATATATATGTAAAAATAATTAGGGTATATATTTAGAATTTATATATCTTTTTATTATATAATTTTTGGGAGGTTTTATTATGGCAATAAAAATAGGTATTAACGGTTTTGGCCGTATTGGTAGGTTGGTTTTTAGAGCAGCAATGTTACAGCCAGATGTTTATGAAGTAGTGGGGATTAATGACCCATTTATAGATGTAGATTATATGGCTTACATGGTAAAGTATGATTCTGTTCATGGTAGATTTGGCGGAGAAGTTGCTGTTAAAGATGGAAAATTAGCTGTTAATGGTAAATGCGTTAATGTTTATTCTGAAATGAATCCAGAACAAATTCCTTGGGGTGCTTGTGGAGCAACTTATGTTGTTGAATCTACAGGTGTGTTTACATCTACAGAAAAGGCTTCTGCACATATTAAGGCTGGAGCTAAAAAAGTGGTTATTTCAGCACCAGCAAAAGATGATACACCAACTTTTGTTTGCGGTGTTAATTTAGAAAAATATACAAAAGATATGACAGTAGTTTCTAATGCTTCGTGCACAACTAACTGTTTGGCACCATTGGCTAAAGTTATTAATGATAATTTTGGAATAATAGAGGGGTTAATGACTACTGTTCATGCCGTAACTGCTACTCAAAAAACAGTTGATGGACCTTCTAAAAAAGATTGGCGTGGTGGTAGAGCTTCTTGTGGAAATATTATTCCATCTTCAACTGGGGCAGCTAAGGCTTGTGCATTAGTTATTCCTGAATTAAAAGGTAAGCTCACAGGTATGGCTTTTAGAGTTCCAACTCTAGATGTTTCTGTTGTTGATTTAACTGTTAGGCTTGAAAAAACAACTACTTATGAAGAGATTTGTAAAAAAGTTAAAGAAGCTTCTGAAAGTAGCATGAAAGGTGTTATAGAATATGTTGATGAAGATTTAGTTTCTTCAGATTTTATAACAGATCCACATACTTCTATTTTTGATTCTAAAGCAGGTATTATGTTAAATGGTAATTTTGTTAAATTAGTTGCTTGGTACGATAATGAATGGGGTTATTCTAACAAGGTATTATCATTAATTTCCCATATGAATAATGTAGATTAAAAATAATTTTCAATATATCTGTTACAGGGAAGGCTGTAGCAGATATTGTATGTTAAAGGGTAAAAATAGCGTTATAGTTAATACAGGTTTGAATTTCTTTGTGCAGTATAATTAATTTTTAATACCATAATACATATACTAACAAATTTAGTATTTTTTATATTTATAGATGTTTAAAAGGAGTTTAAATGATGAAAAAATTTTTATGTATAACTTTGGTTTTAGCTTTATCGTTAATAGTAATTTTGCAGTTGGCAGGTTGTGATAAAAAATCAAGTACAGAAGAAAATGGAGTAAAAAAATTTTCAATAGGTTTAGTTTCAGATACTGCTGGTATAAATGATGAATCGTTTAATGCTTCTGCTTGGGAAGGAATGACAAAAGTAAAAAGAGATATGGGTTTTGCTATTAAATACCTTGAATCGGCACAAGAAGCAGATTATGAACCTAATTTAGAGAAAATGGCAGATAGCGCAGATGTGGTTTTTGCAGTAGGTTATAGAATGGCTTCAGCTTTAAAAAATGTTGCAAAAAAAAATCCTAATAAATTTTTTGTAATGTTAGATTATAGATATGAAGATGAATTACCTAATACACTATCATTAGCTTTTAAAGATGAACAGTCTTCTTTTTTAGCGGCTTGTAGTGCTGTTTGTATGACTAAAACGAATAATTTAGGAATAATACTTGGGGCTGAAGGAGAAGTTATTGATAGATTTAGGTACGGTTTTGAAGGTGGAGTTAAATACATGGCTAAAAAGCTTGGAAAGCATGTTGAAGTTGATGTTCAATATGCAAATAATTTCCAAGATGATGCAAAAGGAAAAGCAATGGCAAATGCTATGTATACAAAGGGTATAGATGTTATTTTTCATGCAGCTGGAAATTTAGGTAAAGGTGTTATAGAAGCAGCTAAAGAAAATAATAAGTATGTAATAGGTGTAGATCAAGATCAACATCATTTAGCACCAAATAACGTGTTAACATCTGTTATGAAGTTAGTTGGTGGAGCAGTATATGATATTTGTGAAGATATAAGAGATGGAAAAGAGTTAGGTGGAGAATCGCGGTCGGTTGGTCTTGCAGAAGGTGGCGTTGGGCTTTCTTCAACAACAGGGCATCTTGTTCCTAAAGATATTATTGCTGAAATTGAAAATATAAAACAAAAAATTATAAACGTAGAAATTATACCATCATATAATAAAGAAACATATAATAATGAAAGCTTGTATAATTGTGAAAAAGAAGAGCGTTTTAATAAATAATTAAAAAATGTGCTGTAGCCAACAAGATTTTAAAAATCGTTTTGCTACAGCACATTTTTCTATTTTCTATTAATGAAATACTTGGTAACATATTTACCCACCCAGTTTTATGTAAATAGAAAAAATAAGGTAGTGTACAGAGTTTATTTATATAAGGCATTAGCAATATTAGTTTATATATAATATCATTAACCACCTTCTACTATTATATATATATATGAAAATATTAAATTGAAATTGAACTGTTGTTCTACTAACCCATTATGTAATATTAAAAAAATTATTATAATCACGGTTGCAAATAGATATATTATTACAAAATAAAGAGTGGATGTTAGTTGCATTAACTTCTATGTTAGCCAATATTTGAGCTGTGTTATTTAAATTAGCAAGCTTTTTTAAACTGCTACTTATAGGAATGTTGGAGCTCTTTTTTATTTTAGAGATTATTGCTATACCTTTTTTATTGCTAGCTAATATTCGTATATATTGAGGTAATAGCTGAGATTTTTCTAAATTTATACCTAATAACGAATTATATACTATTCTTTTTATTCTAGACATTGTATAGCGTTTTGTTTTTATGTTGTAATAAATTTCTTCTAAAGAAGAAGCTTTTTGTATACTTTTAAAAATACGATGTTCTAACCCTTCTGAAATATCTGGCAAAATTTTGATGTTGTTAATTGAAAGAGTTCTAAGATGTGCGAGTATTATTCTTTCGCCAATTTTTTCTAAAGCAGGCAAATGCCCATTTTTAAATGCTTCTTCATATATTTTATAAGCGGAAGTAGGAGTGAATTTTTCCCATTCCAACTTGAATTTTCTATTTTCAGCCAGTTTTCTTAAATTTAAAGCAGATGTAAATTGATTAAAAGTATTTTCTGCATTATGGTTAACACCTATACGTTTAATAGGTAATGGTGTTATACTTGAATTCAACCTCTTTAATGACTTTATATATTCTATAGCCAGTATATTATTAGGTTTTGTAATTTCTTGCACAATATCATTGTTTAAAAATTTTTCTAAAACACATTGTCTAGTTTTAGCAAACGAAAGTCCGTACTTTAATGCTTGAGATAATTTTTTATTAAATTCATCGGATTCGATTATATTAACTATTTTGTTTAATAAATCTAGATTATTCATTTCAACGCCAAAAATTAAATTATCAATTACGTTGGTTTTATTTAATAAATAAATTGCTCCAAAAGCAAATTTTTCTGCGGAAGATAATGCGTAATAAGTTGGCAACTCTATTACAAGATCTACACCTGAATTAATAGCAGCCTTAGATCTATAAAATTTATCTGTTATGCTTGGTTCACCGCGTTGTGTGAAATTTGGGCTCATAATCGCAACAATATGTGTTGCTCCTAAACTCCTAGCAACATCTAGTTGGTATTTATGTCCATTGTGAAATGGGTTATATTCTGCTATTATACCAAATATTTTCATTAATATATGTAAGTTCCTGTATTATGTACTAGAACATAAATACAGGTTAATGGGGTTATATAGCTTTTTTTAATTTTAGTCTTAGTTTATCTGCAATCATTGCAATAAATTCAGAGTTTGTTGGCTTACCTCTACCGTTGTGTACAGTGTAACCAAAGTAAGAATTTAGTATTTCAATATCGCCACGGTCCCAAGCAACTTCTATAGCGTGCCTTATAGCTCTTTCAACGCGTGATGGTGTTGTTAGATGATTTTTAGCTACAGTAGGGTATAATTGTTTAGTAACAGAATTCATAAGTTCATTATTTTGAACAGATAAAATAATAGATTCTCTTAAATAGTGGTAACCTTTTATGTGTGCAGGAATGCCTACTTGATGAATTATTTCGGTTACCATTGTTTCTAAATCAGTTGTTTCTGCATTAGAATTAGATAAAATATTTGGATTAAAATTTTTAGAATATGTTGTAGAGATATTTGAATTAGCTAAACTAACAATTCTTTCAATCAATACATTGATATCGAATGGTTTTAAAAAGTAATAAATAGCACCTAAATTTAAAATTTCTTTTTCTAAGCGGTGACTATCTGAACTAGACATAATTAAAAATTTAGGTTTTGTTGCCATCTCAATACTGTTGATGTGGTTCATAACTGCAATTGCATCAAGGTAAGGCATAAAAACATCCATAAGAACAATATTAGGGTGGTAACGTTTTATCATTTCTACAACTTGTACACCGTCCTTTGGAGCAATGATAACATCCATATTGTGTTTAGTAAGAATGTTTTTGCAATTTTCGTTAAATTCTTTGCTTTCATCGGAAATTAAAATTTTTTTATTTGTGTCCATTTTTGTTTATCCTCCTGAAATAAAATTACTTACTGCAAATATATTACCACATATTAGATGTATTTGCAAGTGTTTGTCAAAAATTTTCATACAATTTTTTTATTTCTTACTAAGTATGTATAAAAATTTATATAATTGGTTATTTTTTGTAAAAATATTAACGTTGTTATTGCTTAATATTGAATTTTAATAATGTATATTAAAATTTAACATATGTTTTTTATTTATTATAAATTTAAATCTATTGAAAACGTTAAAAATATTTTTATTTTTTGCAAACTCAACATTAAAAAATACCTGTTATGTGAGCAAATTCAAAAGGTTATATAAAAAATCACTGCCCCCTGTGTAAAATGGGTAGCAGTGATTTTGGTAGCTATTTTTTTAATTAATATTATATTGTTGCAATAGGAATTTAAATTATATAAACTAAAGCTTTGTTTTAAGTTTATATTTTGATTTTATTTGAAGAAATTTTAAAATAAGAATTTAATTAAAAATATAATATAAGTATATTGAATTTAAAGCATTAAATATTATTAGTAGTTTCAAACATATTTTCTACAAATATCCCGTAACCTTTTAGTGGTTGGTTAACAAAAACATGAGTTATAGCACCAACAATTTTACCGTTTTGAATAATTGGGCTGCCACTCATACCTTGAACTATGCCACCAGTTTTAGATATTAATTTTTTATCAACTATTTTTATAATCATGTTTTTACATGGGTTAATGTTGCTGTAATTAATTTTATCTATTGTTATATCAAAATATTCTGGTGTAGCTCCATCTATAGTAGATAATATTTTTGCAGGGCCTTCTTCAATATCTTGAGCCATAGCTATTGGCATTTTTTTATGTGTTTTTATATAATTAAAATCTGTTAATCTACCATATATACCAGTTGAAGTATTTTGCATCAATAACCCAATATTTTTTTCTTCGCTAAACGTTCCTTTTAATTCACCTGGGTAACCAGACTTACCTTTATTTATGCCGTTTATTTTTACATTTATAATTTCTCCGCTTAATAATGGCATAATTTGCCCTGTATCGATATCGCAAACAGGATGCCCTAACCCAGCAAAATAACCGTTTTCTGTATAAAAAGTAAGTGTTCCTATACCGGCAGTGCTGTTTCTAACCCACATACCAGCTTTGTAAGCATTTTGCATAGAGGATTTTTGAGGAGTTAATTTAAATGTATGTTCGATATCGTTTCTTATAACTTTAATAAAAACATCTTTGCCTTTTGATTTGTTTATAATATTGATAATATCATTGTTGTTATAAATAGGTATATCATCTATTGAAAGTATCATGTCACCTAACCTTAAACCGGCATCTTTAGAAGGTGTTATGCCTTTATCTACTTCACCTAGCCCTACAACCATTACTCCTTTTGTGAACATTTTTATTCCAAAAGGAGTTCCACAAGGGTAAACTTCAATAGGTTCTATAGAATGAATATCTACTTGTTTTATAGGGAATATATTGTATGCTTTTATAAATGTTTCGAAATTATTGTTTAAATTACTATTATTATGATTGCTATATATATTGTTATTGCAACATTCTTTGTTTTTATAAATACCATTATAATTTTTTATAAAATCTGTTTTACAAAAATTGAAATTACTAGTTTGAATTTCAGAAGTATTAGTTTTTTGATTTTTTATATCTAGTGTTATATATTTTTTACCATTTATATTTATGTTACTTCCATTTATATAATTGTAATTATTAGGTAGAGTTATGTTTAAATATATTAAATGCACCATGATTATAAGTATATTTATGTTTATAATTGATGCGAGTATTTTGAATTTTTTTTTCATTTACTTGTGCAACCCCTTTTGGAATAATAATTGATTTTTTAACTATAAAATTTTTATACCATAAATATAGTTTGCGCAAATAAACAATTTATTATATAATATTTTCTTTTCCAATAATATTATTTTTTAAATGCAGCTTTGTAACCAATATTGGTTGTTTATTTTTTTGTTATTTTTTAATCAAACAACATTTGTTGATGTTTTGCAATATAATTATTTTTTTGTTGCATTTTTTTGTAAAAATATAACAAAAATGATGATTTAGTAAAATGTTGCTTTTTATTATGCCTATAAAATCAGTATTGTAATAAAGAATAGAACATGATATAATTGATTAAAGAAAAACATAATGCGTGAAAGGGGTAGCCTTTTTGTAGCATAAAATAACGTCAATTAATATATAATTTGAATTTTTAATAAAAGAGGTAAAAAAATGAATAAGTTAATAAATGGGATGTTAAAATATAGAAAATTATTAATTATGTTGGCTGATGTGGTAATAGTATTTTTAAGTACATTATTTATTTCTATGTTTTTATTTGCTGGTTATTTAAATGTATTTTTAAAAACATCTATAATTCAATCAATAGTTTATATTTCGATTTTTGTTATGTTAAATATATATAATAAACTTTGGCGATGTGCAAATATTTTAGATATATCTATGTGTTTTTTTACATCTTTGTTAGCTGGAGTAATATATAATGTTTATTTGGTTACTACATATAATATGAATTTAAACTATTGTATATCAAATGTAATGGTTTCAGCTTTTTCTTTATGTACATATAGAATAATGTATAAATTTATTAGAAGGTTTGTAATTGAAAGTAATAAATTTATAAAACATAATGCAAATAGTGTTGAAGAAAATACGTTAATAATTTCTAAAGAAAAAAATTTGGACAAGCTAGCATTGCAATTAATAGGATTAGATAAAAATGACTTTAATGTTAAAGGTATTGTTTCAGATAGTCCTTTTATAAAAGGTACAACAGTGAATGGTATAAAAGTATTAGGGTTGGTTTTAGATATTGAAACACTATGTAAGCAACATAACATTAAAAAAATATTATTAAACAGTGATTTTTTGGCAGATAAATGTTTAATAAAAACTTTAAATGATATATTAAAACAAACTGATATTAAAATTTATAAACTTAATAATGTAGAAAATATAAACAATATTAGCGGGTCATCGATAGCAGTAAAAGAAGTTGATATAAAAGACCTTTTGGGTAGAGATGTTGTTAATTTAAAAATAAATGACCTAAGCTTTATAAAAGATAAAACAATATTAGTTACAGGTGGCGGAGGTTCTATTGGTTCTGAGTTGTGTAGACAAATAGTAGGTTATTCACCAAAAAAGTTGATAATATTAGATAATTACGAAAATAATGCATATGCTATTCAACAAGAGTTAATAAGAATTTATGGAAACAACCTACATGTTCAAGTTGAAATTGCATCTGTTCAAGATAGTGAAAAAGTAGAGAAAATATTTAAAATATATGAACCTAATTTAGTTTTTCATGCTGCTGCTCATAAACATGTGCCATTAATGGAACATAACCCTGAAGAAGCTATAAAAAATAATGTTTTTGGTACTCTTAATGTTGTTAAAATGGCAGATAAGTACAATGTTGAAAAATTTGTATTGATATCTACAGATAAGGCTGTTAACCCTACTAATATAATGGGTGCAACAAAAAGAATTACAGAAATGATTATTCAATATTACAGTGTTTTTAGTTGCACAGATTTTGTAGCAGTTAGGTTTGGTAATGTGTTAGGTTCTAATGGTTCTGTTATACCTTTATTTAAAAAGCAAATTGAAAGTGGTGGCCCTGTAACAGTTACACACCCTAACGTTGTTAGATATTTTATGACTATTTCAGAAGCAGTGGGGCTTATATTACAAGCTGGAGAAATGGCAAAAGGTGGAGAAATATTTGTTTTAGACATGGGTGAACCTGTTAAAATTAAAGACTTAGCTGAAAATATGATAAGACTTTATGGGTTAACTTTAGGTAAAGATATAAATATAGAATATGTTGGACTTAGACCAGGAGAAAAACTATATGAGGAACTATTAATGGCTGAAGAAGGTTTGCAAAAAACTAAAAACAGCAAGATATATATAGGGAAGCCAATTGATTTTGATATGAAACAATTTATTAATAATTTAGAAAAATTAAAAATATTATCTGCTACTAATGATTCTGATGCGATATTTAATTTTATGGCGAGTGTAGTTAATACTTATAAAAATAATGATTTATTGAACAAAGATATGCTATTTATGCAAGAAAAAGCTATATAGTGATATAATAAAATGGTAACAATAAGTTCGAATAATGTATAATAATATAATTTAAATAGGAGGACAAAATAGTG
>CAKTAG010000031.1 GCA_934527325.1 uncultured Candidatus Soleaferrea sp. | reverse complement strand
CTGCTCCACCTATAATCAATGCTTTCATATTTTCGTCCCTATTAAATATTCTGGATTTTAATTTCTTCTTCTACAAAAATTATTTTTTTAAATCCACATGCTAATTTAATTATTTCATCTTCGATAGGCCAAATTTTATTTAATTTTAATATAGATACATTATTTTGTACAGCATCCATAGAATCTTTTACATCACAGACCATAGAAAATAATCTACCATATGTAATTATTAAACTTTCGTTTTTATTGTTATGCCAAATATTGTAATTTTGATTGTTGTTTATAATGTATTCTTTTCTTATGTAAGCCTCTTTGCCTCTGGGGTACCTAACTGCAACAATGCCATTGCAGTTATAGATTGCTTCTTCCATGTTTTGTTTTAAATCGCTATAAGTTGCAGGTGAAAATATGGTGACATTAGGTATTATACTTAAAAAAGAAACATCAAAAATACCTTGATGTGTTTCACCATCTTCACCAACTACACCGGCTCTATCTATGGCTAAAATTATATGTTGATTTTCTATAGCAGCATCGTGAATAATTTGGTCAAAACCTCTTTGTAAAAAAGTTGAATATA
The DNA here is from genome assembly GCA_934527325.1 of uncultured Candidatus Soleaferrea sp. GTDB lineage: Bacteria > Bacillota > Clostridia > Oscillospirales > Ruminococcaceae > RGIG8779. The sequence continues at coordinate 9,919 of CAKTAG010000031.1, read as the reverse complement.
CCGCAAAAACAGGTATGCACCCTTTTGCAGCTAAACCCGCAGCAAAAGTTACTGCGTGTTGTTCAGCAATTCCAACATCAAAAAAACGCTCAGGGTATTCTTGGCTAAAGTTTTCTAACCCTGTTCCTTTTTTCATTGCAGCTGTAATAGCAACAACTTTTTTATTTTTATCTGCAATGTTGGTTATAACTTCTCCAAAAACATCCGAAAAGCTTTTAGAGTTTTCTTTTATTGGCACATTGTTGCTGCATTTAACTATTCCATGGTATTCACTAGGGTTTTTTTCTGCTATTCTGTACCCTTTACCTTTTATTGTGTTAACATGCACTAAAACTGGTTTTTTAAGTTGTTTTGCTCTTTCTAAAACGTTACATAAGCTATTTATGTCGTGCCCATTTAATGGCCCAAGGTATTCAAAGCCTAAATTTTCAAATACATTGCTATGGTAAACAGTTTCTTTTAATATTATTTTAGATGTTACTAATGTTTGTTTTATTTTGTTACCTATGAATGGTAATTTAGATATTCCTTTATTTATATTATCTTTAATTTTAAAGTACCCTTGAGCAGTTCTTATTTTAGCAAGGTATTTTGCTATTGCCCCCACATTTTTAGATATCGACATATCGTTATCGTTTAATATAACAATTAGCTTTTCTTTGCCAGTTTTGCTAACGTTATTAAGCCCTTCGTAAGCTAAGCCACCGGTAAGTGCACCATCGCCTATAACGGCTATTGTGTAACAATTTTCGCCTAATATTTCAGTAGCTTTGCAAATTCCACAAGCTGCAGAAATAGATGTGCTACTATGGCCGGCAATAAATGCATCATATTCACTTTCTAATTGTTTTGGGAACCCAGATAGCCCATTTTCTTGCCGTATAGTTTTAAATTTATTTCTACGTCCAGTTAATAGTTTGTGTGCATAAGTTTGGTGCCCAACGTCCCATATAATTTTATCTTTTGGTGTATTAAATATTTTATGTATAGCTATAGTAAGTTCTACTACTCCCAAGCTAGAGGCAATATGCCCACCTGTTTTAGATATTGTGGATATTATTTCACTTCTTATTTCTTTAGCTAAAGTGTTTAATTCTTGAATGGTCAGTAATTTCAAATCTGTTGGGGAATTGATTTTATTCAAAAAGTTATAACTCATTTTTTATTACCTCTAGTTTTAATTAATAAGAAATTAATAATCACTTATTAAATTTTAAAAACTCCTGTGCTCTTTTAGTTTGTGGCATATCAAAAAATTGTTCTGGAGGGGTTTTCTCTATTATTTTACCATTATCCATAAACAATATATTGTTAGCTATTTTTTTAGCAAAGTTCATTTCGTGCGTTACAATAACCATTGTTATATTGCTTTTAGCTAAATCTTTAATTAAAGCTAATATTTCACCTACCATCTCTGGGTCTAGTGCAGATGTAGGTTCGTCAAATAACATTATTTCTGGGTCCATAGCTAATGCCCGGGCAATTGCTACCCGTTGTTTTTGCCCACCAGATAATTGAGATGGGTATATTTTAGCTTTATCTTCTAGCCCTATTCTTTTTAATAGGTTTAATGCATCTTTTTTAGCTACATCAGGTGTTTTTATATGCAGTGTAGTTGGTGCCAACATTATATTTTTTAATATAGTTAAGTGCGAAAAAAGGTTAAAGTTTTGAAAAACCATACCCATTTTTTGCTTTATTTTATTTGCGTTTACTTTTTTTTCTGTAATGTCTATACCGTCAATTATAATTTTACCACTTGTAGGTTTTTCTAATAAATTTATGCACCTTAATAATGTACTTTTACCACATCCAGAAGGGCCTAACACAACTACATTTTCACCTTTGTTAACAGTTACATTAACACCTTTTAATATTTCATGTTGGCCAAAACTTTTATGTAAGTCTTTAACAACTATCATCTTTTTTTAACTTCCTTTCAAAGTACCTTAGCAACCCAGTAAGGCCAACAACAATAATAAAATAAATAACAGCAATAATAACTAGTGGGCCAACTGGTTCGTAAGTTTGGCTTTTTATTATATCGCTTACTCTAGTAAGGTCTTCAACGCCAATGTAACCCGCCACAGATGTTTCTTTTACCAACTGAATAAATTCATTAAACAGAGCTGGCAATATATTCCTTATTGCTTGAGGAATAATAATTAGAACCATGGTTTTTAATTCACCCAACCCTAAAGCAATTCCTGCTTCGTGTTGGCCTACATCTATTGATGTTATTCCGGACCTAATAATTTCTGCTACATACGCACTAGAATTAATTCCAAATGCCAACACAGCTACAAACAAAACAGCTTGTTTACTGGTAACAGATACAAAAATTATATTATACATAATTAAAAGCTGAATTAAAACAGGTGTGCCTCTTATTACTGCTAAATAGCAGTTGAATACACCGTTTAGTATTTTTAATACTATATTTTTTTTACCGTAAAATTTTGTTATAGCTATAACAAAGCCAAGTAAAACTCCAATTATTGTTGCTAGAACAGCAATAAAAAGTGTTTTACTTAACCCGTTTAATATTAATTTATAGCCTTGGTCTACCATTAAAGTACTATATATTTTTTCCCACAATAAAGCCATTGCTAAAACAGCACCTCTTTTATTAAACATTAAAAATTATTCTTCAACTTCTAGATTTACACCGTTTTGTTTTGCCAAAATTTCTATATCGTGCAATAAATCATTTGGTTGTTCTAATTCTGTTTTTTTATAAGGACCTATTCTGTATTGTTTGCCCAACACTTGTGAAATTGCTTTTTTTAAAGTTTGTTTTGCCTGTGGGCTTGTTCTTATTAAATCCAAAAAAAATGAATTATCTGTATCTACAAGTACTATTTCCATTTGGTTGTTTACATACCCTTTAGATGTTGCCAAAGCTGCATTTAACCCTGGGTTTATTGTTGATAATATATTTAAAATTTCAGCCCATTTTTCTATTTTTACAGCTTCTTTATATAATGCACCATCTGTGGAATCTATATTATGTAATTTGTAATCTGCTTTTTTATTTTGTGAACTTGTTGCTAAGTGGTTATTGTTATTTTTTAAGTTAGTAACCTCGCATTCTAGTTGATGTAACTTACATTTTAAACTATTAATTTGTTCATTGCTATTTGTTTTTTCAATAGAATTATCTACTTTTTGTATATTATTTTGAGATGTAATTTTTATAATTGCTAATTCTAATTCTAGCTGTTTAGCTGTAACTTTTGGCATTTTATTATAGGTGTTAGATAACACATCTATAATTAATAAAATTTTAGAAACATCTAATTTAGTAGCTAGTTCTTGTAATTTTTTTAAATATAGGCTATTGATATCTAAACAGTTGGTATCATCTACAGTTTTTATAAGTAAGATGTTTCTAAAAGCTTCTATAACTTGCCATGTTAAATTAACGGCATCTGTTGTTTTAGAAGTTAATTCATCTAATAACAATAATGAATTTTTAACATCTTTTTCTATTATGTATGTTGTTAATTGTAAAATATCTGAAAAATCAGAGATGGAAATTACTTTAGAAACTACTTTTAAATCTACATCACCATTAATAGCGTAGCTAATGCAAGAATCTAAAATAGATAATGCATCTCTTAATCCACCATCTGAAAACTTAGCAATTACTTCGGCAGCTTCTTTGCTTAAGTTAACATTTTCGGCATCTGCAATAAACAAAAGCCTATCTACAATAGCTTGTTTATCGATTTTATTAAATCCAAATTGTTGGCAGCGAGATAAAATAGTAGCAGGTACTTTGTGTGCTTCGGTTGTGGCTAAAATAAACATTACGTAAGATGGTGGTTCTTCCATAATTTTTAATAAAGCGTTAAAAGCACCAATACTTAGCATATGCACTTCATCTATAATGTAAATTCTATATTTACCTACCGACGGTGTAAAGTTAGCTTCTTCCCTTAAATCGCGAATATTTTCTACACCGTTGTTACTAGCTGCATCTATTTCAAGAACGTCCATAATGGCACCACTATCTATGCCTTTGCATATTTCACATTGGTTGCAAGGGTTGCCATCTTTAACGTTTGGGCAATTAGCAGCTTTAGCTAAAATTTTGGCACAACTTGTTTTACCTGTACCTTTAAAACCTGTAAAAAGGTAAGCATGCGAAAGTTTGTTGTTTTTTACTTGATTTTGTAAAGTGGTAACTATATGTTGTTGCCCAATAACATCAGAAAAAACTTTTGGGCGCCATTTTCTATAAAGTGCGTAATACATAATTTTACCTCTTTTAATGCTAAAATAAAAAAGCCTAAAATTTAATTTGCTTAACATATTGTAACTTGTTGATTTTTTGAGGTTAATAATAAAGTTACAGTAACATATTTGTTTAGCAATTAAATTATAATGTTAACCTTTTAAAATACTTAAGCCTAGTTCTTCTAAGCAAGTTTTATCTACATAAGAAGGGCATTTAGTCATTAATTCACTTGAATTTTGAACTTTTGGAAAAGCAATAACATCACGTATAGAGTCTTTATTTAACATTAACATAACAAGCCTATCTAGGCCGTAAGCCATTCCTCCGTGAGGAGGTACACCATATTGAAAAGCTTCTAGTAAAAATCCAAATCTTTCGTTTGCTACTTCTTTGCTAAGCCCTATTATATCAAAGATTTTTTGTTGTAATTGTTGGTCGTGTATTCTTATGGAACCACCACCAACTTCACAACCATTTAAAATCATGTCGTATGCACATGCTTTTACATTTCCTAAATCGCTATCTAGTTTATTAATTTGGTTCAATTTAGGTGAAGTAAATGGATGATGTTTAGGTTCATATCTATTTTCATCTTTGTTATATTCAAATAATGGAAAATCGGTAACCCATAAAAAATTAAATTCATTTTTAGGTATTAAATTTAAACGTTTAGCTAAATCGCATCTAAGGTTACCAAGACTGTTAAAAACAATATCGTTATCCAAATCTGCAACAATTAAAATTACGTCATTGTTTTCAAAGTTCATTTTTTTATGTATGTTTTTAACCTCATCTGTGTTTAAATATTTTTCAAAACTAGAAGTTACATTGCCGTCTATAAACCTAGAAAATGCCAACCCTTTAGCTTTGTACCTTTTAACTACTTCAACTAATTTATCAATTTCTTTTCTAGTTAAAATATCTGCGCTATTTTTTACATTTATAGCTCTAACACTGCCGCCTGCTTTTATTGCAGAATAAAACACTTTAAACTCACATTGTTGCAAAATATCAGAGATGTCTACTAATTCCATGCCAAACCGCATATCAGGCTTGTCGCTACCAAACCTAGCCATGGCCTCGTTGTAAGGTAGCCGTTTAAATGGCGTAGGGATATCTAAATTCATTATTTTTTTAAATAAAAATTTAATAAACCCTTCGTTAATGGCCATAACGTCATCTTCATCTACAAAAGACATTTCCATATCTATTTGAGTAAATTCAGGTTGCCTATCAGCACGTAAATCTTCATCTCTAAAACAACGTGCAACTTGCATATATCTATCGTACCCAGCAACCATTAAAATTTGTTTATATAATTGTGGAGATTGTGGTAAAGCAAAAAAACATCCATTATGTACTCTAGAAGGTACAAGGTAATCTCTTGCGCCTTCTGGTGTAGATTTTATTAGTACAGGTGTTTCTATCTCTAAAAATCCGTGCTCGTCATAATAATCTCTGGCTGCTTTAACTATGTTGTGCCTAATTTTTAATGTGTTTTGAAATTCTGGCCGCCTTAGATCTAAATATCTGTATTTAAGCCGAAGTTCTTCGTTAACATTAGTGTTGTTAGAAATTTCAAATGGAGGTGTTTTTGCTTTAGAAAGTATTGCAAACTCTGTTACATATATTTCAATGTCGCCATTTTCGATTGTGGTATTTATAGAAGAACGTGTTGTGACTTCACCTTTAGCAGCTACAACAAATTCTGCTTTAACTTGTTGAGCTAACTGTAATATTTTTTTATCACTGTTATTATTAAAAGCTAGCTGAACAAAGCCACTTCTGTCTCTAATATCTATAAATATTAAATTACCTAAATTTCTAACTTTTTGAACAAATCCGCATATAGTAACAACTTTGCCCAATAATTTTTTAGATATTTCATTACAATAATGTGTTCGTTTTAAATTATTTACCATTATTTGCTACCTCTTGTTTTAAGTTTAAATTTATAAAAAATATATTAACTTTTAGAATATTTAAAAATAAGCCGGCCAAAACGGCCGGCCTTATTTTTAAAGTTTATTTTATTTTTTCTTTAACTTTAGCAGCTTTACCAATTCTATTGCGTAGGTAATATAGTTTAGCTCTTCTAACTTTACCTAACCTAATTACTTCAATTTTATCTACTTTTGGCGAATGTAAAGGGAAAATTCTTTCAACACCAACTCCGTAAGAAACACGCCTTACAGTGAATGTTTCGGAAATGCCACCATGTTTTTTTGCAATAACTGTACCTTCAAAGGTTTGAATTCGTTCCCTTTCACCTTCCTTAATTTTAACATGTACTTTTACTGTATCACCAATGTTAAAAGCAGGAATCTCTTTTTTTAAAATATCTTGAGTAACTTGTAATAAAGCATCCATTTTATATTTCCTCCCTAAAATCAAACATTCATGTATAAGAGATATGAACTACAGCGGACTGTTTGAAAAAATAAAACTGTTAAATTCAACTTAATTGATATTGCAATAATATAAAGCAATAAAAGTTTTATACTTTAACTACGTTTTTATAATAACATAATTCAACCAATAATTCAAGTCCTTAAAACTTAAAATTTACAAAACATTATTTAATAATAGGTAACTAATGGAATGAGTATATTTAGTTAATATATCATAATATTTAGTAAATAGTGAATAAATATTGTTTAAAACACAAAATTTATACTTAATGTAAAAATATTGTTGATTTTTTTGTAGATGTAATGTATAATTGAAAAATGATGTATTGATTATACATTCAAATGATTAAATGTAAAAGGGGTAAAGCTAATGATGAACAAACAAAAAATTATAAGTTTAACTTTAATGGGTGCAATAAGTTTAGGTAGTTGTATGCCGGCAATGGCTATGCAAGCAAGTGATGCACCAGTTGGTGGAAGTAGTTCACAAAATAAAAGTGAAGAAGGTAACATTGCAACTTTAAAAGCAAGATATGAAGAGGCAAGAAAAGCATATCATCAAGCGTCAAATTTGTTTGCTAGCGTGTTTGTTGAAGCACGTGAAGAAGCAGAAAGAAAATGTGAACTAGCAAAAAAAGCAGCATTAGCAGCAGCAGAAATAGAATTAAAAAATGCAAAAGAAGCATATGAAATAGCAACAGATAATTATGAGAAAGGTGTATACGAAGGATGTGAACAAGAAAAAGAAGCATTAGAAGCAGCAAAAGAAACATTAGAAAAAATAAAGATAAAACTTGATGAAATGAGATATGACGTATTTTGGGGAGACCCAGATGGACATGTAGAAAAAGCGAAAACAGCAAAAGCAGAACATATAAAAAAAGTAATAGCATTAGAAGAAGCAGAAAAAATACTTAATGCAGCAAAGGGCAGTGCAGGTGAAGAAGAAGCAAAGAGAAAATGTGAACAAGCAGAAGCAGAGTGCAGAGAAGCATTTGAAGTATTTAAAGGAATTTTAGAAAAAGAATACCAAGCAGTAGAGCGAGAATATGATTTTGCAGAAGGAGCATTAAGTGACGCAGAAAGAGCATTTGAAGAAGCAAAAAACAGAGTATTTGAAAAATATGAAGCAGCAAAAGCAGCACGTGATGCAGCAGAGCGAGCAATAGGAAAAACAGAAAAAAAAGCATATGATGAAGCTGACAAAAAATGTGAAGAAAAAAGATTGGCATATCAAGAAGCAGAAAAAACATATAAGGAAGCACAAGCAGCATTAAGTGAAGCAACTGCAGAAAGAGAACTAATATATAACTAAGTTAAATGGGCTATAGCAAACCTTGTTAAAAAATCGGGTTGCTTATAGCCTTTTGTTTTTAGCAAATAATGCTGTTGGTTAATATATCATAATATTTAGCAAATAGTGAATAACTGTTGTTTGAAATATATAATTTATGTTTGATGTAAAAATATTGTTGATTTTTTTGTAAATATAATATATAATTAAAACATAGCATATAGCTATTTATTAATCAAATATGAAAGAGGTAAATACTAATGATGAATAAACAAAAAATTGTAAGCTTAACTTTAATGGGTGCAATAAGTGTAGGTAGTTGTATGCCAGCAATGGCTATGCAAGCAAATGGTGCACCAGTTGCTCAAAGTAGTGCACAAACAAGTGAAGAAGGTAACATTGCAGCTTTAAAAGCAAAATATGAAGAGGCAAAAAAAGCATATCGTGAAGCAGCAGATGCATGTAATGAAGCACTAGATAGAGCACATAAAGAAGCAGATGAAAAATGTGAAATAAAAAGGGCAGCGTTAAACGCAGCAGAAATAAAATGTGAAGAAGCAAAAAAAACATGGGAAAAAATGGAAGCGGAATGTGAAGAAGCAGAGAAGAACTACGATAATGGTTTATATCCAAGATGCGAACAAGAAGAAAAAGCATTAGAAGCAGCAGAAAGAAGATGTGAACAAGCAAGAAAAAAACGTGATGAAATGAAATATGATCGATATTGGGGAGATCCAGAGGGACGTGTAGTAGAAGCAAAAGCAGCAAAGGCAGCACATGAAAGAGCAGTAAAAGAATTCAAAGAAGCACAAAATGTACTTGATACAGCAAAAGGTAGTGCACGTGAAGAAGCAGAAAGAAAATGCGAACAAGCAAAAGCAGAGTGCATGAAAAAATATGAAGTATTAGAAGGAGTTTTAATAAAAGAGGAACGGAAATTAGAGCGAGCATATGAAGAGGCAGAAAAAGAGGTAGAGGTAAGAAAACAAGTATTTGAAGAAGCAAAACGCGGAGAATGGAAAAGATGTATTATAGCATGTAAATCAGCAAAAGAAATTTATGAAAAAGCAAAAATAACATTAGAAACAGAAGAAGAGAAGTTTAGGATAGAGAGAAGTAAAGCACATGATAAAGCAGAATTAAAATGTTCAAAAGAAAAATTGGCAGAAGATGCAGCATGGATAGCAAGAGAAGAGGCACAAGAAGCATTAGATGAAGCATTAGCAGTAGAAGCGGCTAGAGCAGCACAAGCAGCAGAAATAGAATAATAAATAACTGAATTAAAGGGCTATAGCAAACCTGGTTTTTAAAATAGGGTTGCTTATAGCCTTTTTTATTTTTGGTAAATAATGCTGTTGGTTATTATGTACATAATATTTAGCAAATAGTGAATAATTGTTGTTGAAAACATAGAATTTATATTTGATGTAAAAATATTGTTGATTTTTTTGTAAATATAATATATAATTAAAAAATGATGTATTAGTTATACATTCAATTAATTCAATGTAAGAAAGGTAAATATTAATGATGCACAAACAAAAAATTGTAAGCTTAACTTTAGCAGGTGCAATAAGTGTAGGTAGTTGTATGCCAGCAATGGCTGTAAATACAGCTCCAGTTGCTAAGAGTAGTTTTGGTAGTTCGCTTGGAATTTCGCAAAACAATGCAACAAACACAAGTAAAAAAGATGTTTTGGGGAAATTAAGGGAGGATGAACTTGAACAACTAGAAAAAGAAATACTAGAAACAAAGCAAAAAGTAATAGATGGAATAACTGAAATCATTAACATAGTGCGCTATAATGCAACAACTATATCATGTAAAATAATAGAAAAAGAAGCAAAGGAACAACACGAAGAGTTAAATAAAGAACTTAAAAAGGCAGATATAGAAAAAAATAAACTATGCGAAGAAATACTAGAAAATTTTGAAAAAGCAGGTATGGATGATGAAGAAGCAGCAGATATA
>CAKTAG010000030.1 GCA_934527325.1 uncultured Candidatus Soleaferrea sp. | reverse complement strand
TGTTTTGTCACTTAACATTATACCACATGTTTCAATATGGATCTTTTATTTTGGTATCTTTATTTTACAACTTACCCAACAGGCATAGATTCTACATTTTAAACAATAGTTATTCACAATTTATCAAATATTATGTAGATATCAACCAAAGGCATTATTTAACAAAAAATAAAGCTATAGTCAACCGATTTTAAAAACCGCTTTACTACAGCCCTTTGATTTGAATTACTTATTATCTCTTATAGTTTTAAAAAAACTCTTTAATAAAGTTACAGCCTCTGCCTCTAAAACACCAGCTACTAACTCTGGTTTATGGTTAAACGGTAAATCAAACATATTAAAAACCGACCCACAACTTCCCGCTTTATAGTCTTTAGCTGCATACACAACCCTTTTTATTCTTGAATTAATTATAGCTCCGGCACACATTGGGCAAGGTTCTAAAGTAACATACAAGCAACAATCAATTAACCGCCAACTCTTTAAGTATTTACACGCTCTATCTATAGCCAAAATCTCTGCATGGTGAGTAGCATTATTGTTAACTTCACGCATATTAAAACCCGCAGAAATAACCTCATTATTATAAACTATAACAGCACCTACCGGCACCTCTTGTAACTTATATGCTTTTTTAGCCTCATCTAAAGCTTTTTGCATATATAATTCATCATTTACCAAATAATGTTTCACCTTCCACAAATATTTTAAAATTACTGATTTATTAAAAGTTTTAAACTTTTAATTACCAAATAAGATATTAATACTGTAATACTAACCCTAACAAAAGTAACTACTAAAACAGCCAATAAATAAGTCCACATAACACTTTTAGTAACCACCACAGATGAAACAGATAGCAAAAACAACGGATATACAATACTGTTAGCTAAAATAGCAATTATTGATGTAAAAATAATACAAAATCCATAAGAACACAAAAATGAACTATTAAGCGAAAAATTTTTTCTTAGCCATTTTAGCGGAAATGAAAAACTAATAACAATAGCACTACCTACAATTAAAGCCATTAGCTCCCCTATACCTAACGTATTGGTTTTTAAAATATGTATTAAATTTTTAATTAACTCAATTAATAACCCTGCATTTGTAGAAAATATTATGCTACCTATAAGTGCCGGAACATCTGATAAATCTACTTTTAAATTGGGAAACATTACAAAAATAGGTGCACCACCAATTAAAACAAATATTATTGCTAACGCCGATAAAATAGAAATTACGGTAATAAAATACACTCTATTATTTTTTTTATTTTTTACCATTACCTGTATTCCCCTTTTATGTTTGCTTTATAAACATAAAAACTATGTAATACTAAATTTTTTTAATTTAGGCATTTATGTTCTTTCTTATTATAGCACCTTTTTCATACTTTGTTCCAAATGTATTAGGTATTTTAAATTTCATCATAGGGTGTGGTACACTAGTAATACTTACATCATTTTCATCCCAAATACTTTCTATTAATATTTCACGTGCTTTTTTGCTAGGTGAAATAATTTCTAAATTTTCACCTACATTAAATTTATTGCGTTGAATACAGTATATAAACTTTTCATCAGATTTTTCTACTGTAGCCATTACTTCACAAGTTCTTATATAACCACCATTTTCATAAAACTGCCCATTATTAGGGTTGCCAAAATAAAAACCTGTAGAATATTGCCTATGGCTAACTTTTTCAACTTCTTGTATTAAATAACTTGGTACTTTATAGCCATCTGGGTTTTTATAATACAGCTCTATAGCTTTTTTATAGGCATTAGTAACCATTGCAACATAATAAAAAGATTTCGCTCTACCCTCTATTTTAAAACTGTTTATTCCAGCTGCAGCTAATTTATCAATGTACTCTATCATGCATAAATCTTTAGCATTTAAAATATATGTTCCAGCATCATCTTCACATATTTTAAAGTATTGCCCTGGTCGCTTTTCTTCCATTAAATAGTAATTCCATCTACATGGTTGAGCACATTCACCTCTATTTGCATCACGGCCAGTAAGGTAACTAGAAAGCAAACACCTACCCGAAAAAGATACACACATAGCTCCATGCACAAATGCTTCTATCTCTAAACTAGGATCTGTTTTTTCCCTTATTACCTGTATATCACTTAGCTGCAGCTCTCTAGCTAAAACTACCCTTTTTGCACCCATATTAAAAAATTCTTGCGCAGCAGCGTAATTAACTATGCCCGCTTGCGTAGATACATGTATAGCAATATTAGGTAAATATTTTTTTACCGCTGCTAAAACACCAATATCTGCTACTATTAATGCATCTACATTTGCTGTTTTTATTACCTCTAAATATTCTTTTATATTATCCATATGGTTATTTTTAGGTAATATATTACATGTTACATAAACCTTTACTCCATTAAGATGTGCTTTTTTTACCGCAGTTATAAGCTCATCTTTTTCAAAATTCCCTGTACCAGCTCTCATTCCAAACTCTTTTAAAGCTAAATACACTGCATCTGCCCCAAACAAAATTGCATACTCAAGTTTTTCCATATCCCCAGCCGGAGAAAGTAATTCTATTTTATGTTTGCACACTTAATTCAATAGCTCCTTTCTGTTTTATAATAATATTTTTAAAAAATTTTTTGCATTAAAAACATAAAATAAATTGCTATTATAAATAATATAAAATATTTTACTTTATTGCAATACTTTAAAATTTAATAAATTGACCAGTATAAGATTTTTCTACCTGTGCAATTTCTTCGGGTGTACCAACTGCAACAACATCACCACCTTCATTACCACCTTCTGGCCCTAAATCTATAATATAATCTGCATTTTTTATAACATCTAAATTATGCTCAATAACCACCACTGTGTTACCTATATCAACAATTTTTTGTAAAACAAATAATAATTTTTCAACATCTGCAGTGTGCAACCCGGTAGTAGGTTCATCTAAAATATACAATGTTTTGCCAGTTGATTTTTTATATAATTCCGACGCTAACTTCAACCTTTGCGCTTCCCCACCGCTTAACGTAGTACCTGGTTGCCCAATTTTTATATACCCCAAACCAACATCAAAAAGTGTTTGTAATTTATTTTTTATTTTAGGAATATTATAAAAAAACTTAAGCGCCTCTTCTACTGTCATCTCTAATACATCATAAATATTTTTATCTTTGTATTTTACAGCTAACGTTTCTGCATTATAACGCATACCGTTACAAACTTCACAAGGTACATAAACATCTGGTAAAAAATGCATTTCAATTTTTATTATACCGTCACCTTTACAAGCTTCGCAACGCCCACCTTTAACGTTAAATGAAAATCTGCTACTATTAAAACCCTTTAATTTAGCCTGGTTAGTTGCTGCAAAAAGTTCCCTTATATCTGTAAAAAGGCCAGTGTACGTTGCCGGGTTAGACCTTGGTGTACGCCCAATGGGAGATTGGTCTATATCGATTATTTTATCAATATTTTCATACCCAATAATTTCTTTATGTTTACCTGCTTTAAGCCTAAAATTATTCAATTTGCATTGTAAACCTTTATACAATATCTCGTTAACCAATGTACTTTTACCTGAACCAGAAACTCCTGTAACAACTGTAAATGTACCTAACGGAATTTTTACAGAAATATTTTTTAAATTATTTTCGCTTGCATTTATAACTTTAATAAATTTGCCATTCCCTTTACGCCTATTAGTTGGAACTAATATTTTATTTTTACCACTTAAATATAAACCTGTAATTGATTTTTCACATTTTTTTATTTCATCAACAGTACCAGCAAAAACTATTTTTCCGCCGTTTACCCCTGCACCTGGCCCAACATCAACAATAAAATCTGCTGCCTCCATTGTATCTTCATCATGTTCAACAACAATAACTGTATTACCCAAATCTTTAAGATGCTTTAAAGTTTCAATTAACATATGGTTATCTCTTTGGTGTAAACCAATACTTGGTTCATCTAATATATATATAACACCCATTAACGAAGAACCTATTTGTGTAGCCAACCTAATTCGCTGGCTTTCACCACCACTTAAAGTACCTGCCGCCCTTGCAAGAGTTAAATAAGGTAACCCCACATCTTTAAGAAATTGTAGCCTACTTTTTATTTCTTTTAATATATTTTCGGCTATAACCTGTTCTTTACTTGTTAATTTTAAGTTTAAAATAAATTGCAACGAATCTTCAATAGACATTTTACAAAACTCACTTATATTTTTACCAGCTATAGTAACTGCCAAAACCTCTTTTTTCAACCGCTCTCCCTTGCAATTTGGGCACACCACACTACTCATGCATGCACTTATTTCATCAACAATAGCGCTACTTTCAGTATCTTTATACTTACGTTCTAAATTATTTATTATTCCTTCAAATTTTGCATATGTTGTTCCTTCTCTAAATTTAAAGTTCCAATTAAATTCTACCTTCTCTTCACCTGTTCCATAAAAAATTATATCAACTATTTTTTTTGGCAATTCTTTAAACGGAACATCTAAAGAAAAATTATAATGTTTGGCCAAACCTTCAATGTACATTCGGCCTATTCCACCTTCATTAAAATTCCACCCAGAAGCTTTTATAGCTCCTTGTTTTATAGAAAGATTTTTATCTGGAACAATTAAATCCGGATCAATTTTTAAAAAAGTACCCAAACCTGTACAAGTAGGGCATGCACCAAATGGGCTATTAAAAGAAAACATTCTAGGCGTCATCTCTGGAATACTTATATTAGTATGATCTACACAAGTAAAATTTTGAGAAAACAACAAATCATTACCATCAATAATATTTATAATAACCAACCCATTAGCAAGCAAAAGTGCCGTTTCAACTGATTCTGTAAGCCTAGATTTAACATCATCCTTCATTATTAACCTATCAATTATGACTTCTATATTATGTTTTTTATTTTTATCAATAATAATTTCATCATTTAAATCAAATATTTTACCATCAACCCTTACCCTAACGTACCCTTCTTTTCGCATTTTTTCAAATTCATTTTTATATGCTCCTTTTTTACCTCTTGCTATTGGAGCCAAAACTTGGAATTTTGTCCCATTTTCAATTTCCATAATACTATTAATTATTTGGTCTATAGATTGATGTTTAATTTCTTTACCACATATAGGGCAATGTGGTATACCAATGTTAGCGTAAAGCAACCTTAAATAATCGTAAATTTCAGTAACTGTTCCTACCGTAGACCTAGGATTTTTAGAAGTAGTTTTTTGGTCAATAGAAATAGCAGGCGAAAGTCCTTCTATAAAATCTACATTAGGTTTATTCATTTGCCCTAAAAACTGCCTAGCGTAAGAAGAAAGACTTTCAACGTATCTACGCTGACCATCAGCATAAATTGTATCAAATGCCAACGAAGATTTACCAGAGCCAGAAACACCTGTAAAAACTATTAATTTATCTCTAGGTATTTCCAAATCAACATTTTTTAAATTGTGCTCTTTTGCACCTTTTATTACTATTTTATTCCGCATTGGTTTACTATTTAATCTCCTTTTTTTATAAATTATACCTGTTTACTTGCGCCTATATACAGCCATATTGATATCAATTTACTTTTTACATATTTACCAAAAGCTTAAACAATATCTAATTCATTAAGGTATAAATGCCCATTTTGAGTAATAAAATCTTTTCGCCCTTGTAAATTATCTCCTAACAAAATATCAAACATTTTAAAAGTTTCTTCTGCTGTAGATGATGTAACTTTAATTAACCTTCTAGTCTTAGGGTTCATAGTTGTAATCCACATCATATCTGGGTCATTTTCGCCAAGCCCTTTTGACCTTTGAACAATATATTTTTTACTTCCTAAGCTAGCAACTATTTTATTTTTTTCACTATCAGAGTAAGCAAAATAGGTTTTACCTTTTACATTAATTTCATATAACGGTGATTCTGCAATATAAACTAACCCCTTATTAATCAACGTTGGCATTAACCTATAAAACATAGTTAAAATTAAAGTTCTAATCTGGAATCCATCAACATCTGCATCAGTACAAATCACCACTTTATTCCAACGTAAATTGTTTAAATTGAAGTTAGTTAATTCTTTTTCTTTTTTTAAATTTACTTCAACACCACAGCCCAATACTTTTATAATATCTGTTATAATATCATTTTTAAAAATTTTCACATAATCAGATTTTAAACAATTAAGTATTTTGCCTCTAACTGGTATAATGGCTTGGAACTCAGCATCTCTACCTAGTTTACAAGCACCTAAAGCAGAATCTCCTTCCACTATATATATCTCACGTTTATTCACATCTTTACTTCTACAATTAACAAATTTTTGCACTCTATTATTCATATCTAAATTACCAGATAGTTTTTTCTTTAAATTTAATCTGGTTTTTTCAGCATTTTCTCTGCTTCGCTTGTTAACTAAAATTTGCTCTGCTATTTTACTTGCTTGTTCTGGATTTTCTAAAAAATAAACTTCCAAATTATGTTTCAAAAAATTTGTCATCATTTCGTAAATAAACTTATTTGTAATGGCCTTTTTAGTTTGATTTTCGTAAGAAGTTTCGGTAGAAAAAGATGATGAAACAAAAACTAAGCAATCTTCAATATCTTGAAAAGTTATTTTAGATTCATTTTTAATATACTTGTTATTTTGTTTAAGGTAAGCATCTACTTGTGAAACAAATGCACTTTTAACCGCTTTTTCTGGTGACCCACCATGTTCTAAGTAGCTAGAATTGTGGTAAAACTCTATTAATTTTACTTTATTAGAAAAACAAAAACTAGCTCTAATTTTAACTTTATACTCTGTTTTGTCATCTCTATCTTTACCAATTTGTTCACCACTATTTACATCAACAATCGAGCTAAGTCCGTCTTCTTTAACTATTTCTTTTAAATAATCACTAATTCCATTTTCATATTTAAATTTATATTCTTTCATTCCATTTGCCGTTTGATGTTTAACTATAAATAAAATACCATCATTAACA
Source organism: uncultured Candidatus Soleaferrea sp. (assembly GCA_934527325.1). GTDB lineage: Bacteria > Bacillota > Clostridia > Oscillospirales > Ruminococcaceae > RGIG8779. The sequence continues at coordinate 7,027 of CAKTAG010000030.1, read as the reverse complement.
ACTGCTTGCCTTTTTACCATCTCACAAATATATTCTATAGAAACATCAATGTCTGTAAATACATCTCTGTCTGGCAACCAATGTATTTTAGTACCTGTAATTTTCTTCCCTATAGGCTGTTGCACCAAACCACCAATGTTTTCACCTTTTTCAAAATGTAGTGAAAATTTTTTCCCGTCTCGGTATATCTCAACATCCATATACCTAGAAGAGTACTGTGTAGCACAAAGCCCTAAACCATTTAACCCCAATGAATATTTATAATTTCCTTCTAAATCACTTTTATATTTTCCACCAGCGTAAAGTTCACAAAAAACTAACTCCCAATTGTACCTTTCTTCTCGTTTATTATAATCAACGGGTATCCCTCGTCCAAAATCTTCTATTGTTATAGAATTATCTAAATACTTAGTTATAATTATTTTTTCTCCGTAACCTTCCCTAGCCTCATCTATAGCATTAGATAATATTTCAAATATTGAGTGTTGACATCCTTCTATTCCATCTGACCCAAATATAACTCCTGGCCTTTTTCTTACTCTATCAGCACCTTTTAAAGCTGATATACTATCATTTCCATATTGCTGCAAATTATTTTCCCTCCTATATTTTGTAACCACCATTTTTTTATATTTAAAATTTTTATTATATTTTAACTTTATTCCTTAACATCTAAAAAACTCTAGATATTAGAATTATTAAAATAAATTCTAATACCTAAAGTTTGTAAAATTAACTAAATGCTATTTTCATCTTCTTCAGTATAATCTTTAACCTCTATAACTTCCATATCTACTGGAAAAAACTCATCATCTTCCATAAGTTTTTTAAAAGTAGCTTCATTTACATTTTCATTTTTAAATAAATATTTTGCTACTTTATGCAATTTATCTATATGGTCTTTAAGTATAGTTAAAGTGCTTTCATAAGCTTTATCAATAATCTGCCTAATTTCTAAATCTATTTGCGATGCAATTTCTTCTGAGTAATTTCTGTTTTGAGCAAAATCTCTACCTAAAAATACCTCATCATGGTCGTTGCCATAAACAATTGGCCCTAACTTTTGGCTAAAACCATATTTAGTTACCATATTTCTAGCTGTACTTGTAGCTCTTAAAATATCGTTAGAAGCACCAGAAGAAATATCGCCTAAAATTATTTGCTCGGCAACTCTACCACCCAACAAAACTACAATATCTTCAAACATTTCCGTTTTTGTTACGTACATTTTATCGTGCGATGGTAAAGATAGTGTAAAACCACCAGCCATACCTCTTTGTATAATTGATATTTCATGTACAGGGTCTTGAGTTGGCGAATAGTAAGTACAAACTGCATGCCCCGCTTCGTGGTAAGCTGTTAAACGCTTATCTTTTTCTGTAACTACTCTAGATTTTTTTTCTGGACCAGCTATAACTTTAATAGTAGCCTCTTCAATATCATCGGCAGTAATAGATTTTTTATTCTTTTTAGCCGCTAACAATGCTGCTTCATTAACTAAGTTAGCTAAATCTGCACCAACAAATCCAGCTGTTTTTTTTGCTATTGTGTGTAAATTAACATCTGGTGCAAGAAGTTTATTTTTTGTATGAACTTTTAAAATTTCTTCTCTACCTTTTATATCTGGGTACCCAACATAAACTTGCCTATCAAACCTTCCAGGCCTTAACAATGCCGGGTCTAAAACATCTTTTCTATTAGTAGCTGCAATAACTATTACACCAGAGTTTTCTGCAAACCCATCCATTTCAACTAATAATTGGTTAAGTGTTTGTTCTCTTTCATCATGTCCACCACCAAGACCTGCTCCACGTCTTCTACCAACAGCATCTATTTCGTCAATAAAAATAATACTTGGTGCCTGCTTTTTAGCTTGGCTAAATATATCCCTTACTCTAGAAGCTCCTACACCAACAAACATCTCAACAAAATCTGAACCAGATATTGAAAAAAATGGAACTCCAGATTCACCTGCAACAGCTTTAGCTATTAATGTTTTACCTGTTCCCGGCGGACCCATTAACAAAACACCCTTTGGAATTTTAGCTCCTAATGCATTAAATTTTTCTGCATTTTTTAAAAAGTCTATTATTTCTTGCAATTCTTCTTTTTCTTCATCTGCACCTGCTACATCATTAAATGTAACCTTTATTTCATCTGCTTTTTTTATTTTAGCTTTTCCAAAGCTTCCTATTTTACCTATTCCACCAGCATCAGATTTTTTAAACATAAAAATATAAAATCCAATACAAGATGCTATTAGCAACAATGTTGGGAATATCGCCATTATCCATTCCGGTGCTTGGCTACCCCGCTTATAATTATACTTTATAATATCATCTGGATTTTTTTCATTATGTTCCTTAACAAGTTCGTTAACATCTTCAATAAATAATGCCGGATATGGAACTTTATATACCACTGGTTTAGATTCACCTTTAAGTTCCAAAATTACTTGCCCGCTACCAATATTTAACTCAAATTCTTTAACTTCACCTTTTTGGAAATATTGTATAACTTCATAATATTGTAATGTTTTAGCATTCCGTGTTAAAAAAAACATTCCACCCATCATTATTATAATTGCTATAGTAACATATGTTAAAACACCACTATTTTTTAAGTTGTTATTATTTTTCAATTTTTTAACACACTCCTTTTATTTCTAGAAGCAAAAATTTAATTATATTTAAAAATATAGCTACCTACAGCTTAACACAATAATGCTTTTTTAAGTAGTATAAACAACTGGGTCCAATACCCCTATGTATGGTAAATTTCTATATTTTTCATCGTAGTCTAAACCATAACCTATAACAAACTCATCTGGTAAATCAAAACCTATATAGTCAGCTTGAATATCTATTTTTCGTTGTTCAGATTTATTTAATAGTGTTGCTATTTTTATACTGCGTGGGTTCCTTTTTGTTAACAACTCTCGTATATAATTCAAGGTAAGTCCACTATCTAATATATCTTCAACCAACAAAACATCATATCCATCAATATCCATATCTAAATCTTTTAATATTTTTACTACTCCTGTTGTTTTTATACCACCGCAATAGGTAGATACCGACATAAAATCCACTTTCATGTAACAATCAACTGCTCGCATTAAATCTGATATAAAAATAACTGAACCCTTTAAAACACTAACCATCAATAAATTTTTATCTTTATAGTCATCGTTGATCTGCTTACCAAGTTCCTTTACTCTTGCCTTTATTTGTTCTTCTGTTAAAAGTACTTTTATTACATCTTTATGCACATTTACACCCTCCTAAAATTTTATAGTTACTTAACATACATTAAATTCTAAAATGTTTCATGTGAAACATTTTTATAAATTTTAAAGAATTAAAATAAGCTAACGTTTGTTTTTACTAAAATTTAAAAATAAAACTTTTTTAGTAGAACTGTTAACATTTACTCTTTCATCTGCCCCAAAACCACTTACCCATATAACCCCTTTGTCATCAGCTATAACAAATATTTTATCTCTGTGTTCCAAAGGTATTTTTTCTTCGTTAAAAAGTTTTTTTAATGATTTTGAACCATTTCTGTATGCCAGTTTAATTTTATCACCATTATTCTTATACCTTAAAATTGGTTGACCTATAATTTTATTATAATCTAAACAACATTTTAAAATACGTTTATTTTTTTCAATATCGTCTTTAATGTCATTATAATCTATTATATCATATTTAATGTAATTATTACAACAACTATCATACAACTTAACATTTAATTTTGCTTTAGAAGTTTTTACAAATTTTTTTATGTTGAAATAATCACCATTTTTTTCAATATACTGATTTTTGCTTAAACTCAATTTATATTCAATTTTACCATTATTTAAAAACTCTCCATTAATAAAATCTATAATCAATTTTATTTTTTTATATTCATATGGTAAAAAATTTTCTTTTAATATTTTTTTTATAATTCTACCTTTTATATTACTAGAATATTTATTCAATTCATTGATGTTATATCCATTACCAGTATATATTTTTTTTATTGCATCTTCCACTATTCCATTTAAATACATTTCGTCTTCTAATATAATATCACAATTTCTATTAATTGTCGATAAAAAATTAGGATTTATATTACAAATAATTGGTATTATTTTATGCCTAACTAAATTTCTACTATAGTCATCCAAAAGGTTTGTACTATCTACAACAAAAGCTAATGAATTTTCTTCACAATATTTTTCAATTTCTTCTCTTGTAAAATTTATAAAAGGTCTAATAATATTTTCTCTGGTAGCTGGTATTCCACAAAGCCCTTTTAAACCAGAACCTCTTATTAAATTTAAAATCACTGTCTCTGCATTATCACTCATTGTGTGTGCAGTAGCTATTTTGGCATTATATTTTTCACTGCATTCTTTAAAAAATTTGTACCGTACATTTCTACCAATCTCTTCTAAGGACATTTTACTGCTAGCTGCTACTTCTGTTAAATTAACTTTCATTTCAAATAGTTTTATGTTTAACTTATCACAATATATTCTAACAAATTCCTGGTCTGCATCTGCTTCATTACCTCTTATACCATGGTTTATATGGCACCCCATTACTTCTAAATTATAATACTTAGAAATTTCATACAAAAAATAAGTTAACGCTACCGAATCTGCACCACCAGAAAGCCCTACAATAATTTTATCATTATAAGCTATCATATCTGTTATTTTTTCAACTCTTTGGCCATTTAAAATTTTATAAACTGCTTCTGAAATTTTAGACATACCACCACTATATTTGCTATTAACAAACCTTTTATTCATCATTTCTGAATTTCTCCAGATTTTCAAATTTAGTATATTGGCCATCCCAAGCCAGTTCTATGGTACCAGTTTCACCATGTCTATTTTTAGCTACTATACATTCTGCTATGTTAGGGTTTTCACAAGCTTTGTCGTAATAAGCTTCTCTATATAAAAACATAACTATATCTGCATCTTGTTCTATTGAACCTGAATCTCTTAAATCTGATAATTTAGGTTGATGCTCCATTCTTGTATCTGGACCTCTTGATAATTGAGACAATGCAATAACAGGTACATTTAATTCTTTAGCCATAATTTTAAGCGCTCTTGTTATATCCGAAATTTCTTGTACCCTGCTATCAGAACGGCGAGCATTTTGCATAAGTTGCAAATAATCTACAACTACTAAGTCTATATTTCTTAACCTTCTAACTTTTGCTTTCATCTCAGAAACAGTAATATTTGGCGTATCATCAATATATATTTTAGCTTTTGCCAATTCTTGAGCACTAATAGCTAGCCTTGTCCAATCATCTACAGTTAAATTACCTGTTTTAAGTGCTATACCTTTTATTTTAGCTATAGAAGAAAGCACCCTAGTTACCAATTGTTCACTACTCATTTCTAAAGAAAAAACAGCTACAGATTTGCTAGCTTTAATAGCAACATTAGTAACAATATTCAAAGCAAAAGCTGTTTTACCCATAGCTGGCCTAGCAGCAAGTAAAATTAAATCAGATTTATTTAAACCTAAAATTGCCCTATCAAGTTGAGAAAAACCTGTTGGAATACCTATAAAATTTTCTCTATCTTCGCCAGAAAGTTTTTGTAATTTATCGTAAGCTTCAATAATTATTTCATTTATAGGAACTAAACCAGGGCTATTTTTACCTTGCCTAATTTCAAATATCCGTTGCTCTGCAGAATCTATTAAATTTTCTACATTTTGAAATCCAACATTTGCATTTTCTATAATATCACCAGCAACGGCTATTAAACTTCTTATATAATACTTTTCTTCAATAATTTTAGCATAAGATTCTAAATTAGCCGTAGTAGGTAATAACTCTGCTATTTCACCTAAATATTTTTTTATTTCTTCTTCTGTTGGAAAAACCTTTTCTCGCTTTGCTATATCCAAAACTGTTATTACATCAATTGGCTGTGCCGAAGTAAACATCATTACCATAATGCTATATATATGCCTATTTACTTCATTAAAGAAATAATCTAATTTCAGCTTATCTAAAACTCTTGTTATGCAATTTCCATCTATTAGTATACATGCCAAAACACATTGTTCAGCTTCCATACTATAAGGTAATTTTTCAAAATTAAATGCTGGTTCAAAATTAAATTTATCTATTTTTCTCAACTCCTTCCCTATAAAATAAAAAATTATAAATCAAAACATAATAAACCCATTTTACTAAAATTATTCTCCAACTATAACTACCATTTTAGCAACCACACCTGGCATAAATTTCACATCTACATGGTAAGTTCCACAAGTTTTTATATGTTCTATTAATGATATTTTTTTCTTATCAATATCTACTCCATACTCTTCTTTTATTTTTGCGGCAATCTCTTTTGAAGTAACAGAACCAAATAAACGGCCATTTTCGCCAGATTTAATATATATATGAATTGTTTTACCATCTATTTTTAAAGCTACAGCTTGTGCTTCCTTTTTTTTCATTTCGCAATGGTATTCATCTGCTTCTTTTTTTATTGTTAAAGCTTTAAGCTCACCTTGCGTTGCCTCAACTGCTAAACCTTTTTTTAGTAAAAAATTTTTTGCATAACCATCACTTACATTAATAACTGTTCCAGCTTTACCAGAACCTTTAACATCTTGTTTTAAAATTACCTTCATACTACACTAAACCACCTTTCACATTCCACACATTATTTCTTCATCTTAATTAAACATCTTTTATTACAAAATGCTATTCCATATTTTATTATATTTTCACACCCTATTTTTTTTAGGTACGCTTGATATTTTCTCTCTTCTATTTGTTTTAATGCTTCTTCGCTCTTCTGCTTTAATTCTTCTATCTCTTTCGCAACTTTTAGCTCTATTATTATTGCTGCTTCTCTTTCATCCACCGGCTCTAGCATTATGTCGCTTCTACCATACCCACTTTCTACATTTGAGTGTATTTTATACCCTTTCATTCTACTTAATATTCCTATCAATAACCCATGGTAAAAACTTTCATAACTGTCATACAC
>CAKTAG010000029.1 GCA_934527325.1 uncultured Candidatus Soleaferrea sp. | reverse complement strand
ATTTTATTATGCCCTAATTAATATTATTTTTATAAAGATTTTTAAATAAACATTGAGATTTTTTATTCCAATCTTACTGCCATAATAATACAAATAATTATTATTAATAAAAAAAAGTTACATTTAAATAACAAAAACGTTTAAAAACTTAATTCTAAACTACTACCAACTTTTGACGTTTTAACAATAAGTTTTACAGGTATACGCTCCTTTAGTTCATTTACATGAGATATTATTCCAACTAACCTTCCATTTTTTTTAAGTGATGTTAATGCTTCTATAGCACTATCTAAAGATTCTGTATCAAGAGTTCCAAAACCTTCATCTATAAACAATGTGGCAATTTCTACACCACCAGAATACATTTGAACAACATCAGCTAACCCTAAAGCTAAACAAAGTGAAGCCTTAAAAGATTCACCACCAGAAAGAGTGTTAACATGCCTTGTTTTACCAGTATAATTATCTATTATCTCTAAGTCTAACCCAGATGCTCTATTATTTTTTTCTTTCTCTTCCTTCCTTTTTAAAAGATATCTATAACCAGTCATTTCAGAAAATTTAACATTAGCAGCATTAATCACATCTTGAAAATACGAGGCTAATATATATCTTTCAAAAGAAATTCTTAAAGGGTTCTTCCCACTAGCAACATCTGCTAACGATGCATAATCAGAATATTTAGCATATAACTTTTCATATTCACCAGTTATATTTTTTATATTTTGATATTGTTTTATATTTACATTTAACTGTGCAGTTATTTTTGTTAGTGCTTCAATAATATTGTGCAACTGCCTATCTATTTCTTTTAACTCTAAATCTAATTCTTCTTTATTTAATGTTATATCATTCTTACCATTTTCTTGTAATTGAATTTTTATTTTTTTTATTTCATCATTAAGTAGCTGTATTTCTTTATTATTTTTATCTACCAAAGTTCTTATTTCTTGATACCTTGCATTTTCAATTTTATAATTTTTTTCAATTGAATTTATTTCTTCATCTATCTTATCAATTTTTTTCAATATATCTTTAACAGATATTAAATCTTTAATTTTTAATTTTAGTTTTTCTTCATTGCCTTTTATAGATTCTATTTTAACATTTATTTCTATAATATGATTTTGAAGTTTTTTTATATCATCACTAATAGCTTCTATTGCTGTACCATCAATATTTATATCCATATTTTTATATTCATTAATTTTAACTTCCCAACAACTCTTGTAATACTCTAATATTTCTCTTAATCTATTTTTATTATTTAATATATCTTTATAATCTATTTCTTCAAATTCCACAATTTTCTCTTTAATAAAATTATAACTTTCAAATAATTTAATATCTGTATTATTTAGTTTTTCTCTTAATTTTTTTGCTTGCAATGCTAAATTTTTTACATATTCTTCAGAAGGTGTACCTGTTAATGCCTTTGCTTTATTAGGGTGCACTGTAGAACCACACACCGGACAAGGCTTATTATCTATTAATTTTTCGGCCAAAAAACCAGCTTGCCCTGCTAAAAATTTTTCATATTCTATTAAATATTTTTTTTCCAAATCTCTATATTCATTAAATATATTGCAATATACATCTATAGAGTTTATTAGTTCTTTAAATTTACAATATAATTCTTTATTTATGTTTAACTCTGCTTTTAATTTTATTTTTTGTTCTGCTAACATCAACCTATTCAACTGTTGAATTATATCTATTTTTTCATTATATATAGTTTTGTACTCTTTTTGTAAATTATCTATTTCTTTAAAGTATTCTAATTTATTATTCAAATCATTTTTTTCACAAATCAGATTTGAAATAGCATCTTTTTTTTCAGATGCATTTTTTAATTTTAATAATGTAATTTGTAATTCCGCTTCTAATTCTTGCTGGACCTTTTCTTCTCTATTTATTTTAACCTCTACTTCTTTAAGCCTTAGTTTTTTTTCTTCTATTATTTTTAACCATACTAACTTTTCATTTACATCATTTTTACTCTTCTCTAATAAATTAATTTTCTCTTTTATAGTGTTAGCTTTACAATTATTTTTTCTTATATTCTCTTTTAATTTAACAAGTAATATATTAACATTGGCAACTGACCCTTTGTTATTATTTAAACTGTTAGGTAAAAACTGTAATATGATTTGTAATAATTCTTCATCACCGAACGAATCTACGCTATTAATATAGCCTAACATCAATTGCCCTGCTTTTTCTATTTTAGTTTGAATCTCTTTTGTTTTTTCTAATAAAGCTTTACAAAATTTTTCATGGAGGTCTGTGTTAAAAATTTTACGAAATATATCTTGCTTATCTTCACTTTTAGCTTCTAACAACTTTTTAAATTCACCTTGCGGCAACACCACAATTTGTTTAAACTGCTTATACGTTATACCTAAAAGCTCAATAATTTTTTTATTAACACTATCGGTACCTATTATCTCTTCTCCATCTTCTAATATTAATTTAGCCTTTGAATTTATAACCACAATATTTTTTCTAGCAGATATTTTACTTTGCTTTGGGTACCGTTCAATTACATACTTTTTATTTTTTAGCTCAAACTCTAATTTAACAAAACAAAGCTCTTTTAAATCACTATAATCACTCTTAAAATTTTCTGTTCTTCTTGTTTCACCACTTGCCTCGCCAAACAATGCAAAAGTAATAGCATCCAATATTGTTGTTTTACCTGCGCCTGTTGGCCCAGTTATTAAAAACAATGAATGTTTATTTAATACAGAAAAATCTATTTCTGTTTTTTTCACAAATGCCCCAAAAGCAACCATAGTTAATTTTAAAGGTTTAATTTTTAACAACTCCATTAAAAAAATTTATAATCATTATAACAATTTTAATACAGTAAAACATACTTAAGCATGAACAATATTATAATATTATTCATACTTAAGATATTACAAATTCATTATACCACATTACACTTACCCTTTTTTATATGTACACCATTTTGATAAAAAATAAGGAATAGCAAGTATACATAATATACCAACAACATAAGCAACAAAAATAGAATTAAAAAAACTAATAATAATATAACTTAAGCAACAAATACCCGCTACTACACCAGTATATGGTATTTGTGACATAACATGATTTATATGTTTACAATTTGCCCCTGTTGCTGAAAGAATACATGTATCAGATATTGGTGATGAATGACTTCCATAAGTAGAACCTGCTAAAGTAGCTGCAATAAACAATACTAGTATATTTTCACTCATACCATTAGCCATACCAACAACAACTGGAATTAAAATACCAAAAGTTCCCCATGCTGTTCCTGTAGAAAAAGCCAAAAAACCAGATATTGCAAAAATAGCTACAGGCAATATCCATATTGGAATATTTAATGTTTGAACTATATATTTTACATACTCACCAGTACCTACTTTTTGGCACACTCCACCAACAGTCCAAGCTAATGTTAATATCATATAAGCTGGCACCATAGATTTTACGCCGTCTGTTATGCTACCCATATAGTTTTTAAAGCTTAGCCTTTTTGTTGGTACAACCATAAAAAAAGAAACTATTAAGGCAACAACTGCTCCATAAGTTAATGATTTTTGTGAATTAGCTAATTTCAATGCATCCAAAACAGTAATATTTTTACAAAAATACCCTCCATCATATAGTAAGCTTAAAATTGAAAATATTATTAAAACAATTATAGGTACAATTAAGTCTCTACCCTTACCGTTTGGGTTGATTTTTAAATCTTTATCACATTTCAAATCTTTATTGCCATCCTCATTTTTTGCTAAATCTTCAAATTTCTTCATCGGGCCAAAGTCTACCTTTAATAATATCACACCTAACACCATAACTATAGTAAAAATAGCATAAAAATTGTACGGAATTGATTTAACAAAAACCTCAAATGAATTTTTTACTCCCGTTCCATCTAAAGTACTTAATATAATAGCAACCCAACTAGATATTGGTACTATAATACAAATAGGTGCTGCTGTTGAATCTATTAAGTAAGCTAATTTTTCTCTCGAAATTTTATATCTATCAAATATTGGCCCCATAGTTGCTCCAATAGTAAGGCAATTAAAATAATCATCAATAAAAATAATTAAACCAAGTACTACTGCCGCTAACTGCGAACCTGTTTTTGTTTTTATTCTTTTACTAATCCAATCTCCATAGGCCATTGCACCCCCAGAATTAGTCATAATAACCACTAAAGACCCCAATAACGCTAAAAATAATATTATATATATATTTTCTGCCATTCTAACCGTCATTACTTGAAATAACATTTCTATAGCCTTAATTGGGTTAAAATTTGAACAAACAAGGCAACCCACTACTCCACCAATCATTAATGAAAAAACTGATTCTTTAGTTAATAAAACTAATATTATAGCTATAATAGGTGGTAACAAAGAAAGCCATCCTATATCTACTGTCATTACTTCACAATTCTCCTTATATAATTTATTTTAATACCCTTTTACATATTCCAATGATTCATCTTCATCTACCCAGGTTTTTACTACATCTATAACTCTAAAATTTTCATATGTATCTCTTATTACAGCAGTTTTAATGCCAGCATTAATAATTAACCGCTTACACATTGCACACGGGTTAGAATTTTCTACCAATAACTTAGTTTTGTAATCAACACCAACAAGGTAAATTGTGGAATCAATCATTTTACACCTAGGTGCCGATATTATAGCATTTGCCTCTGCATGAACAGATCTACACATTTCATACCTTTCACCACGAGGAATATTATATTTTTCTCTTATACAATATTTCAAATCTATACAATTTTTTCTAAGCCTAGGTGCACCCGAGTAGCCTGTAGATATTATTTCATCATTTTTAACAATTACAGCACCATAATTCCGCCTTAAACAAGTACCTCTACTTAAAACAGCCTGAGCTATATCTAAATAATAATTTATTTTATCTCTTCTTTCCATTATACATAAACCCCATTTATAAAAATTAATTGCATGTTAAATTATATATTTCATTAGAAATATCTTTGAAATTTTCTATAGATAAATTTTCTGCCCTATTTTTTTCATCTATGTTTAATTTATTTAATAATTTTCTTATTTCAATTTTACTAAAATTAAAATTATTAAATAACGAATTAACTATAGTTTTTCTTCTTTGTGAAAAAGCAGCCTTTACAATTTTAAAAAATATTTCTTCAGATTCAACTTCAACAGCTGGTTTTTCTCTTACTTTAAGCTTTATAACTGCAGAATCTACTTCAGGTGCTGGTAAAAAACTTTCACGCGGAACATCAAACAATACCGAAGGTTCACAGTAATACCTAACAGCAATACTTATTGCCCCAACATTTCTTGTACCTGGTAAAGCAGTTATTCGTTCTGCCGCCTCTTTTTGCACCATTACTGTAACACATTTTATAGGTAGTTTACTTTCTATTAAATGCATAATTATTGGTGATGTTATATAATATGGTAAATTAGCACAAACAATAACATCCATATTTTCAAATTCTTTTTTTATAAGTTCATGCAAATTTATTTTTAAAACATCTTGATTTATTATTTTAACATTATTGCATTCATTTAAAGTTTCACTTAAAATAGGTAATAACTTTTCATCTACTTCTATTGCCACACACTTTTTTGCATATTTAGCAATTTCAACAGTTAAAACTCCTATTCCAGGCCCAATTTCAATTACACCTATGTTATTATTAATACCAGCCATTTTAACCATTTTGGGGCATACATACGGATCAACTAAAAAATTTTGCCCCAAAGACTTAGAAAATTTACAGTTATATTTTAAAAATAAATATCTCACATTTTGTATATTCCAAAGATCCAAAAAACACTCATCTCTTTCTAGTTCTTAAATATAAAAATCATATTTTTTAATTCTAACTATTTAATGCACTATAAACTGTATTTTGTAATAACATAGCAATAGTCATAGGCCCTACCCCACCCGGAACTGGCGTAATATAGCCCGCTATTTTAGAAACCTCATCAAAATCAACGTCTCCACACAATAAGCCTTTTTTATTCCTATTCATTCCAACATCAATAACTACCGCTCCTGGTTTAACCATATCTGCAGTTATTAATTTTTCTTTTCCTACTGCAACAATTAAAATATCTGCCCTTTTACAATAGTGCTTCAAATCTTTAGTAAATATATTACATATAGTAACTGTTGCCCCATTGTTAACCATAAGCAAAGCCATAGGTTTACCAACAATATTACTGCTACCAACAATAACACATTCTTTACCTTTTACATCAATTTTTTGCTTTTTAATAAGTTCCAAAATACCTTGCGGAGTACAAGGTACAAAACCGTTTTGCCCTATTACTATTTTACCAACATTAAAAGGGTGAAAAGAATCTACATCTTTGTTATAAGATATCGCATCTATTATTTTGTTTTCATCAATATGTTTAGGAACAGGCAACTGTACTAATATTCCATGAATATTTTTTTTGTTATTTAACTTAGCAATTAAATCTAAAACTTCGCATTCTGCTACATCTTCTGGTAATTCATATTTTTCAGAATATATACCAGTAGCTCTACAAGCTCTTTCTTTATTCCTAACATATAACTTAGAAGCTTCATCTTCACCAATAATTATAACAGCTAACCCAGGTATTATTCCTTTTTGTTTTAGCACTTCTACTTTTTTTAATATTTTTTCTTTTATCTCAAAAGCTATTTTTTCCCCATCTATAATTTTAGCTAGCACATTTCATTCCTCCCTGTTAGCAATTCTTTTTAATATTTCTTCTGCAGACCCTGTATTTACAGAAACAACAACATCTGATTTATTATAACTTCTATTTTTTAGCCACCTAGATATTATTAATAAACCTATAGATGTTAAAATTAAAACTGCTGACAAAAACTTAGATACTCTTATATTGTTTACCATCAAACTATCTACTCTTAAATCTTCTATTATAAACCTTCCAAACCCATACCAAATAAAATATACTAGCACTAAATCCCCAGGGTAAATATTCCATTTTTTCTTTTTTACATTTTCAACATTACTACAATCATTTTTATCTGCTACAGTTGTAGTATTATACCCACTATAAATATAATTGCTTTTTATAGTTATAAATAAAATTAAAAAAAAGCCAATAATACACCAAATAGATTCATACAAAAAACATGGATGAACATTCCCTGATATTTCAATATTTACACCTTGACTAGTTAATTTTTGCATATTTTCAGCCAAATAACGTTGAATAGATACACTTGTCATACCCCACGGTAGATTTGTATTTTTACCAAAAGCCTCTATATTTACAAAATTGCCCCACCTGCCAATAGCTTGGCCTAATATAAGCCCACCAACTACTAAATCTAACATAGGCAAAACAGGAACTTTTCTTTTTTTACAAATAATAATTCCAACTAAAAAAGCACCTATTATTCCACCATATATGGCTATGCCACCTTCCCATATCTTGAATATTTCCCAAATATTATGCTTATAAAAATTAAAATTAAAAACAACATAATAAAATCTAGCACCTATTATTCCACCTATAACACTATAAATTATTATATCTATAATATCATCCATTTTCAATCCAAACTTTTTTTTAGATAATAAAGATACATAAACCATACCTAACATAAAACCTATAGTAATTAATATTCCATACCAATATACTTTCACAAAACCTATAGAAAAAGCTACTCGTTCTAAATTAAATTTTAAATCCAATTTAGGAAAATATAAAATTTCCTTCATTTGTCCAAATCCTCACTTGTTAAAATAATAAAACAAAAATTTAATTAATTTACAAATATATTTTGCTACTGTAAACCACCAATTACAAAATTATTTACTTAAAGGTTCTACTATAAAAACTGTTGAACTCTCATAATTATAAGTTTGTTCAATAAGTTCCTCTAACTCTTTTTTAGTAACATTAAGCAAAATGTCTTGCCACTCTCTAAAATCCAAATCATCTAAATATCCATTCATATGGTTAGTTGCTACTACTTTAGGGCTATTCATGCCCATTACATAATTACCATAATAACATTTTTTAACTAATGTCAAATCTTCTTCATTTATTCCATCTTTTTTTATACGGTTTATTTCTTCAAATATTTTGTTTTTAACAATATCTGGGTACTTAGTTTCTATCATAGAAATAGAAACCAAATACCCTGGGCCATTAGCTACTTCAAAAAATATTGGTTTATCTATAAATTCATTGTAATACAAATAACTATAGCCATTAGATGTGTTACCTATTATTAAATCATTCAACAAAGAATACTTCAGACTTAAAATAAAGTTATCTTTTAAATTTGTTGCTGGTTTGTGCTTAAAACCTATACCCATCAATGGAGTTTTAACATGCAACTGAACTGTACTTTCTGTTTTTAAAGATGTTTGTGGTTCATCATAAACTTTATTAACAATACTTAACGGCTCACTTTTAATTAAAAGTTTATCTACTACTTCCATAACATCATCTATATTAAAATCACCCGCTATAGATAGCACCATATTATTTAAATTATAAAACACATTATAGCATTTATATAAACACTCTGCTGTTATTGTTTTTATAGATTCTTGTGTTCCAGCAATATCATAAAACAATGGTACTTTAGAATATAACCCTCGCAATACACCAGTATAACATCGCCAATAAGGCGAATCTTGGCACATACTTATTTCTTGCCCTATTATACCTTGTTCTTTTTCTACATTTTTATTAGTAAAATAAGGTTTTGTGACCATATTAATTAAAATCTCTAGTGATTCTTTAAAATTTTGCGAGCATGAAAATAAATAACACGTTTCGTTAAAACTAGTGTAAGCATTAGCCATAGCCCCAGTTTTAGCATATTTTTGAAAAGTATCTTCCCCATCTTCATTTTCAAACATTTTATGTTCTAAAAAATGAGCTATACCTTCTGGATAATTTGTAAAATTTTCATCTAAACCACTTTTAAATGAATTATTAACACTACCATACTTTACACCTATTGTGGCATAAACACTATTACAATCTGGCATAACATTCAAAATTATAGTTAACCCACTTTTATGTTTAAATTTTTTATAATTTTGTTCATTAAAAAATAACTTATTATTTACAATATTGGCTTTTATTGTATTATCCAATATCATTCATCCCCTTTCAAAAAATAAACCGTATCTAATTTAATTTGTGATGCAATTTCTACAATCTCACTTTTAGAAACTTTATTAATCAAATCTATTTCTTCATCAATTACCGTATTAAAACCTAATAATTGTTGGGTAAAATACCAATCTGCTATTTTTGCTGTATCATCTTTATAATTAATTATAGTGTTTTCAATTGTATATTTTGCGTTTTCTATATCACTTAATGTGAATACTCCATCTTGTATATCTTTTAATTGAATTAAACTTTCTTGTAAAGCTTTTTCTTTATTTTTAGATTCTATTCCCATAAACGCAAACATAGAACCTGAAAATATACTATACCTTGATCTGCATTCATAACATAAACTCATTTTTTCCCTAACGTTTATAAATAATTTAGAAAAAGGCGAACCACCATAAATTACATTCATAATCATTATTGCTCTTCTTTGTTTAGCAGATATTTCATTAACATTAAATTTAAAACCTGCAACTAGTTTAGATTGCAACACTTCCATTTGTTCTTCATAATTACAAATTTCTTCTTTTATTTTTGAACATCTAAAGTTTACATTAAAATCACATTCATTACTTTTAGAAGTTAAATATTTTCTACAAATTTCTTTAACTTCATCTACACCACTACTACCAATATATATAATCTCTATTTTTGCTTTGTCCAGTATATTGTAATAAGCATTTGTAACATCTTCATTTGTTAATAATTCAATATCTTGTTTACAACCATACTTATTTATTCCTAAAGGAGTTTTGGTAAACATTAATTCTTGACATTTATCAAATGCATATTTTGTTTTATCATTTATTCTATTTTCAATTTTATTAATTAATAAATTTTTAACTATTTTTATATTTTTAGCATCAAATAAATTTTCATTAATATTAGGTTCCATTAATATTGATAAAAGCAACTCACAAGCATCTTTTCTAATATTTTCCTCATTATTTATATATTTATTGTCAATAAAATCCATTCCTACTGACAGTATTTGATATTCACCTGCTTTACTTACATCTAAATATAACTGTGCACCATATAACTCACTTAACTTTTTGTTTAATTCAATAATATTTTTAAACTGCTTATTGCCCATTTCTAGTACATATGGAACTATAGCATATTTAGAAGCTGTTTCCTTTTTAAGAGGTACAATAAATTTAACCATTAACATATTATTTTTAAATTTACCATCTATACTACTATTAAAATAAATATTGTTAAATAATTTTTCTCTAATCATTATATAAAATATCACTCCTACCATTTTTTTACACTAACTAAAACATATTAAATAACTATTTTTAATTTAGTTTTTTTATACTTCAAACTCTACATTCAAAAAACTCGTTACTTATTTCACCTCAAGGTAATAAGTAACGAGTTTTTTTTAACCTTAAATAAGGTATTAAACACTTTTATTTATTTTACACCAATAAAATTTTTTTATTTATCACAATTGCATTTCCCATCATCACAATCACAATCTGCCTTGCCACATCCGCAATCGCAATAATCATCTTCGTTTTCATTAAAAACTAAACATTCATCTAAATTTATTTTTGCTTTACAACTAGGACATTTTATTTCTCCACTCTCTAATTCATCCTCATTAAGGTCACTATACTTCATATAATGTTCTTCACCACAATTTGGACATTTAACACAGAAACAATCATCAAAATCATACTTATCATCGTATTCATCTGAAAAAACATAATCTTCTAAATCATTTAAATCTTGGTCCATATCATCAATTGTTTGTTCCATTTCACAAACATCTTCTTTAAGCCTATCTACTTCTTCGCAAACGTCTTCAAATAAATCTACTATTTTAGTTAACAATTTGCCTTCTTTTGTATGTTTATCTATATCTAAACCTTCTAACAGACCTTTTACATAAGCTGCTTTTTTAGTAACCATTTTCCCACATTCTTGCAATTATTTTATAATTGCAATCTCCTTTCTTATTATTAAAATTATATAAATTAAAATTTATTTTATGCTCTTTCCATGTATTCACCAGTTCTAGTATCAATTTTTATTTTTTCGCCTTCTTCAATAAATAAAGGAACTTTAACTTCTGCACCTGTTTCTAAAATTGCAGGTTTTGTTGTATTTGTAGCTGTATCACCTTTAAAACCTGGATCTGTTTTTGTAACCTCTAGTTCAACAAAAAGAGGAGGTTCAACACCAAACACAACACCTTTATAAGATAATACTTTTACATTCATATTTTCTTTAACAAATCTAAAACTGTCACCTAATTTATCTTTATTAATAGGTATATTTTCGTAAGTTTCGTTATCCATAAAATAATAAAGATCTCCATCTTGGTAAAGATATTGCATTTCTCTTCTTTCTATAAATGCAGTTGGGTATTTATCTGAAGGGTTAAAAGTTCTTTCTAAAACCGCACCAGTTATAACATTTTTAATTTTTGTTCTAACAAAAGCTGCCCCTTTACCTGGCTTAACATGTTGAAATTCCACTATTTGAAAAACATCACCATCTATATCAAAAGTAACACCATTTCTAAAATCTCCAGCTGAAACCATAAACTACAACACTATTATTATCAATTAAATATATTTTACTCAAATAATAATAATTTAAATTCTTACGCATAATTTAAACTTATAACTGATATAAAAGTGCCTTCCTCTCCTTTCATTTCACAGTAATAATAACTTCAATTTATTTTATTTTTTAACTATATTTTTATTTTAACATTTTATTTATTAGTCGTCAACATAAAAAAATAATTTTTTAGACTACAAAAAATTATCTAATTTACAACATCTAATAATACTATTAAAAATAAAAGCAGCGCATTAATAATAAGAACTTTGCATGGTAAATTATTCTATTCATCTAACTTTAAAACAGACATAAACGCCTCTTGAGGAACATCTACTGTTCCTAATTTTCGCATTCTCTTTTTTCCCTCTTTTTGTTTTTCTAAAAGCTTTTTCTTACGTGTAATATCTCCACCATAACATTTTGCCAAAACATCTTTTCTAACTGCTTTAACTGTTTCCCTAGCAATAATTTTACCACCAACTGCTGCTTGCACCGGTATTTCAAACATCTGCCTTGGAATATTTTCTTTTAACTTTTCAACAATTTTTCGACCTCTTGCATATGCCTTTTCTTCATGAACAATAAATGAAAGTGCATCTACAACGTCTCCATTTAATAAAATATCTAGTTTTATTAATTTAGATGGTTTATAGTCTAAAAACTCATAATCAAAAGAGGCATAACCTCTACTACGTGATTTAAGTGTATTAAAAAAGTCATATACAATTTCATTTAAAGGTAACTCATATATAATCTGTACACTCTTAGAGTCTAAATATTGAGTTGAAATATAAACGCCTCTTTTTTCTTGGCACAATTCCATAATGTTACCTATATATTCAACTGGTGTAAAAATTGTTGCTTTAACTACTGGTTCATATGCCACATTTATTTCTGTAGGTGAAGGGTAATTTATTGGATTATCTACAAAAATTTCCTCTCCGCTATTTAATTTTATTTTATATATAACACTTGGAGCTGTTGTTATTAAGTCTAAATTATATTCTCTTTCTAACCTTTCTTGAATAACCTCCATATGAAGAAGGCCTAAAAAACCACATCTAAAACCAAAACCTAATGCACTAGATGTTTCTGGTTCAAATGATAGTGAAGCATCATTTAATAATAATTTTTCAAGTGCTTCTCTTAAATCAACATACTTTGCACCATCTACAGGGTAAACCCCAGAAAAAACCATAGGGTTAACTTTTTTGTAACCTGGTAAAGGTTCTTTAGCCGGATTATCTGCATCTGTAATCGTATCTCCAACAGAAACATCTTTTACATTTTTCATACTAGCCGTAATATACCCTACCTGACCTGCAAAAAGCTCTTTTGCAGGAATTAAGCTAGTTGGAGACATAAAACCAACTTCAACTACTGTAAATTCAGCTTTTGTAGCCATCATCTTTATTTTATCACCAGGTTTAACTATACCATCCATTATTCTTACATAAACCACAACACCTTTATATGCATCATAATATGAATCAAAAATCAAAGCCTTTAGTGTGTTTTTTACGTCACCACTAGGAGCTGGGATCAACTCAACTACACTCTCTAAAACAGCATCTATATTAACTCCAGTTTTAGCAGATATTTTAGGAGCATCCATTGCTGGAATACCAATAACATCTTCTATTTCTTTACATACTCTTTGTGGGTCTGCAGATGGTAAATCTATTTTATTAACAACTGGTATAATTTCCAAATCATTATCTAGAGCTAAATATGTGTTAGCTAACGTTTGAGCTTCTATTCCTTGTGAAGCATCTACCACCAAAATAGCACCTTCACAAGCCGCCAAAGACCTAGATACTTCATAATTAAAATCCACATGCCCTGGTGTATCTATTAAATTTAAAATATATTCTTTTTCGTCCTTAGCTCTATATATTAATCTAACTGCTCTAGCTTTAATTGTTATTCCACGTTCCCTTTCAATTTCCATGTTATCAAGTAATTGGTTTTCCATATCTCGTTGTGCAACTGTCGACGTTTGTTCTAATATTCTATCTGCCAACGTTGATTTCCCATGATCAATATGCGCTATAATACAAAAATTTCTAATATTTTCACTATTATATTTTTCGTTCAATTACCATTCATCCTTTAAAAAATCATAAAATATTATGTTCTATTGTACACCAAATATTTAATATAGTCAACTTTTTTGTTTTATAAGGAGTGGCTAAAAGCGATGTTAAAGAAAATCGATAACAGAAAACGGTAGTTCACCAGTTCTTCTTTTCATTCGATATTTATATTTTTCCATTCCAAAACGATTATAAGCATTAACAAACACAGCCACCATAGCATATAGTGGTTTCCTGCTTACGTGCAAAACATCTGCTCCGTCTTGCAAGTATAGGAATATGATGCCTTATATCAGCATTTACACTTTCTACAT
>CAKTAG010000028.1 GCA_934527325.1 uncultured Candidatus Soleaferrea sp. | reverse complement strand
GGCAAGTCTTCTAACATGCTTGTTCAACAAATTTCAGCCACTTAACTTTGTGGTATCTTTATATTGCAATTTAGAAATCTATGCCTGTTGTAAAAATATGGTTGATTTTTTTGTGAATATAATATATAATAAAAATATTATGTATAGATAGATACATACATTATTTAAACATAAAGGAGAAAACATTTATGATGAACAAAGAAAAAATCATAAGTTTAAGTTTGGTAGGCGCAATAAGTTTAGGTAGCTGTACACCAGCAATGGCTGTAAAAACAGATGGTAGAATAAATGGAAGACGTGGTTGCGGTATGTTACTTGGAGTATCACAAAAAAGTATTGAAGAAGATAAATTTGAAGCACTAGGAAAAGCTATTGATAAAGCTATATGTGAACATAAAGAAATAGAGGAAGAATTAAAAAATAAGCGAAAAAAAATAGATGCAGATTTTAGTGAAGAACGGTATAAAGCGAAAGTAGAATGTGAAAGAATAAAAGAAAAATTTGAAGGAAAAAACCGTAGATTAAAATGGTATCGTCGGTTAGATGAAGATCGTATAAAGAAAACAATAGGAGAAGGTAAACCGGTGAAAGAGGTAAGTGAAGAGGTAGGAAAAACATATTTGGTAAAATGTAGAGAATTAATTGAAGAATGGAAAAAAGAAGCTGTTAGTGATAAAAGAGAAGAAGCATTAATAAAATTATGTGAAGATTTGCAGGGGGTATATCGAGAAGCACAACAAGAATTAGAAAAAGGCAACACATGGAGAAAAATATATAAAACATATACAATTAAAGAAGAGAACACTATTAAAAAATATAAACATATGTTAAAAGAAGAAGAGGAAAAAGCATTAAAAAAAGTAGAAGAACATTTAGAGGAAGAACATAGAAAGACACAAGAAAGATTAGAAAAATTAGGTAAAGAAGAAGAAAGAGCATATGCAAAGATAGATGAAAAATTAATAGAAGAGCACGGAGTAGATAAAGACTTTTTAGAAGCTATATATCAAGCAAAAAGCACAGCTAGAGAAACAAAGGAAATAGGTAGAGAAATCAAGGAAATGAGTAGAGGAATATTAGAATGCGAAGAGCATAAAGTTCGTGATACTATATTTGAAGAAGCAAATAAAAAATTGGAAGAAGCTATTGAAAGACTAAAAAGAATATATTTAGAAGAAAAGGACGCCGATAAAAGAGAAGAAGCAATAAAGAATATAAAAGAAGAAGAGGCAGAAGCATTAAAAGAGATAAATGAACCAATACAAAAACATAAAGAAATAAAAGGTAAATTAAAAGAGGTAGAGCAACTAGTAAAAAAATTCATAGTATATCAAAAAGCAATTTCTATAGAAGAAGAAAGAGAAGAAAAAAGTAGAGAAGCGTTCGACACGTGTAGTAGTGGAGAAGGATTTATTGATAATGTAGTGGAATTATATTTAAAAAGATTGGGGAAAGTTCCAACAAATGTAGAGGAATTATATACGGAAAATTTGAGGAGCACAAGAACAAATGTTAAAGAAATAGTAGAATCACAGTTAGGAAAATTAGAGAAAGCACATCGATCAGGTTTATTTGGACGACGTGCCGAAGAAAAATTCAACGAACAATATTTAAAAGCAAAAGATGCATATTGTAAATTAGATTACTACGGTTGTCCTGATTCTGAAATGTATAAGATAGACTCAGTATTAATATACATTTTCAAAGATATTAGAGAAGAATTTTACAAAGCATGCAAAGCATTTAACAAGCAATTAGAAGAACAACCAGAAGTATTTGACTTATTAAAAAATATATTTGGTAAAAAATTCGAAACAGTAGTAGATATGTATAATAAACTCAAAAAATCAGGAGTAAAAATTGGAAAACGATATAATGAATGTAGCAAATGGGAAGATGAAGAAGATATAGATGAAGAATGGATAGGTGATGATATTTTTGAAGAAAAAGTTGCCGAATTTGTAAAAGCATACACTGCATTATTTGTGGCAGCAAGCGAAGTTTATAACGACACACAATTAGAAATTATATATCAAAAAAATGTGGGTATATATGAACATGTGGAAAGTATTTATAGAGACTTTAGAAATATAGAGCATGACATGAGGAACCCACGTAATTACTTTTGAAATAACTAAACCAAGCTATTTGTTTGCACTAAAAATTAGTGTAAGCAAATAGCCTTTATTTTTTGTTAAATAATGCCTTTGGTTGATATCTACATAATATTTGATAAATTGTGAATAACTGTTGTTTAAAATGTAGAATTTATGTCTGTTGTAAAAATATGGTTGATTTTTTTGTGAATATAATATATAATAAAATATTATGTATAGATAGATACATACATTATTTAAATATAAAGGAGAAAACATTTATGATGAACAAAGAAAAAATCATAAGTTTAAGTTTAGTAGGTGCAATAAGTTTAGGTAGCTGTACACCAGCAATGGCTGTAAAAACAGATGGTAGAACAAATGGAAGACGTGGTTGTGGTAGTTCACTTGGTAGCTCGCAAAGTGGTGCTATAAATAACGTTGAAGATGTAAATGAAGATATTCATGGACAAGCAAAGAAAGATTTTGAAGATGCAAAAAGAAAAATAGAAGAAGTAAAACGAATAGTAGGGGAAGCATTAGGTGACATTAGAACCACGATGTGTGCTGATATATTGGCAGAACGTAAAATAATAGAGGAAGTAGCAAAGGAACGACATAAAGAAATAGATGAAGCAGTAAAAAAAACAGCGATGGAAAACGAGGAAATAGATGATAAAGAATGGAAGCATTTTGAAAGAAAAAGAGCAGCAAATGAAGAATGTGAAAAAGCAGAAGAATATTTTGAAGAAGTAACAAAAGAAGCAGATGAAAATTTAAAACAAATACAGAAAGAAGCAAAAGAACAACATGAAGTAATAGACCAAGCAAAAGTGGCTAAATTAAAAGAATTCGATGGTACAATAGATGATAGAGAAAAAGAAGTAGATGAACAGTTACAAACATTGCATGAAAAAATATTAGGCATAATTGAGCAGAAGCAAACTATATTAGAAGCGATGATTGAAGAATTAGGAAATAAGAAAAATCCAGGAAAAGAAGAGATAGAGCAATTAAAAAAAGTAAAAAACGATATTGAAAAATACTTTAAATTACCAGATGCATTAACAAGTCTAAGAGAATTAATAAAAAAGTTTGGAACATTCCAAAAAATAAAAACAACAAAATTAGAGGTATCTGCTATATATAAAGAAGTTGACAAAGAATGCGATGAAATAGATGATATAGTAGAAACATGCGAAGCAGAAGATCATGTACTAAATTATCGTGCAGATGAAATATATATTGGTGAAATATATACTACTACTAATAATAACGAAATATTAAAAAATGAAAGAGAAAAATTTGCAGGAATAAAAAAAATTCACGAAGAATATGATGAAATATGTAGTAAAACCCGTAAAATATATAATCAACTATCTTGGCATACTTATGATCGAGTTTTAGATGAATTTTGCCAAAAAATTGTAGAGTTTAGTAATAAATTAAAAAGCTCTCCAGAAATGTTAAATTTACTTGAAGAAATATTTGGTGAAGATTTTAAATATATAGCACAGAAATGCAATAAGTTTGAAGAAGTATATGTAGCATGTAACCAAACAAAAGAGGAAAGTGAAACATATTTAAAGTTACGTAACAAATTTGAAGTAGAATCTAAAGAATTCGATGAAATGCATGAAAAATTTATTATAAAAGATGATGAATATAAAGAAAATGAATCAAAAATGGAAAAATTAAGAGAAGATATTATTGGAAAATTAGAAATATTTGTTAAATCGAAACATATATCGGGTTTAGGAGGAATAGAAGAATGCTGTAGAGATATAGATAAAAAGTATAAAGAAATTATAGATTTGGCAAAAAATGCAAAAGCAACGAAAAGTGAATTTGAAATAGCAAAAGGTGAATTTAAAATAGCAAAAGATGCATTTAATGAAGTTGCAAAAAAAGCGAATGAAAAATCAAAAAAAGAAGTAAAAAAAGCAGAAGAGATATTGGCTAACCATCAGCAGTTAATTACACTAGCTAAAGAAGGAAGGGTTGCTGATAAATACGTAGTGTTAGCGCATGATGAAATAAGAAAAATATATGAAGCAAGAGAAGCAGAATTGGTAGAAAGTGAGAGATGGGTTGACAAAGTAAATAAAAAATGTGAAGAAGAGGCAGCAGAATGCGGAAAATTATGGGCTCCCTATGAGTTGGGAGGAAAATGGCTTAACAAAGGTAAAGAAATTTATAAAACTCTCAAGAATTCGGAAGCAAGATTAATAATGCAAAGAGCTTTAGTGAAAGAAGCAAACGAAATATTAGCAAACGAAAGAAAAGAGTTAAGTATATTAGAAAAAGCATTGAAAGCAGCAGAAGAAATGTGATATAGCCAATCACGTTTCAGTACATCAGCTGCCAAAAATAGTTTTTGTAATTCACAAAGTAATGGTGCAAAAATAAAGGCTGTTGATGAAACAGAAGTAATATCATAATTAATAAATAATTAGGCCAAGCTATTTGCTAACACTAAAAATTAGTGCAAGTGAATGGCTTGGTTTTTTACTTGAAATAACAGGTTCTATAATAATTAATAAGTTCATCAATGAAAATGTGAAATTATGGAAATTGATTTTAATAATTGGTAAATTTGTTGTGAAGATGTAATAATAACAAAAAATCCTACAAGCTTTAGTTAAAAAATTTTTGCTATGTATAGTAATATTAGTTTTTTTTTGTTATAATATAATCGGTCATATAAAAATTTTTTTTAAGGAGTGTGATGGTACCGTTTTTTAGCTATTAATAAAATGTATTTAATGTAGAATATTTTATTAACTATTATTTTTTTATAAATGCATGACCTGCTTATGGTAATTAATCATAAAAAATATATTTATAAAAAATTAAAAAACGGTAATGTTTCTATGAGCAAAAAATATGTTTATTTGTTTTCTGAAGGCAAAGGCTCTATGAGAGAGTTACTTGGCGGTAAAGGCGCAAATTTAGCCGAAATGACAAACTTAGGTATGCCTGTTCCACAAGGTTTTACTGTTTCTACAGAGGCTTGTACACGCTATTATGAAGATAATAAGACTATTGACCCTACTATTGAAAAAGAGATTTTTGACAACCTTGCTAAAATGGAAGAGATTGCAGGTAAAAAATTTGGTGATGCTAAAAATCCGTTGCTAGTTTCGGTTCGTTCTGGTGCTAGAGCTTCTATGCCTGGTATGATGGATACTATTTTAAACCTAGGGTTAAATGATGATGTTGTTGAAGGTTTTGCTGCTTTAACAGGCAACGAAAGGTTTGCATACGATTCTTACCGTAGATTTATTCAAATGTTTTCAGATGTTGTTATGGAGATTCCAAAACATAACTTTGAAAAAATAATTGATGATATTAAAGCAAAAAAAGGTGTTAAACTAGATACTGAATTAGATGCAAACGATTTAAAAGAAATGGTTAAATTGTTTAAAGCTTACTATAAACAACAAAAAGGTACAGACTTCCCTGCAGACCCTCGTGAACAGTTAATTGAATCGGTAAAAGCTGTTTTCCGTTCTTGGGATAACCCTAGAGCTATATATTACCGTAGAATGAATGATATTCCTTCTTCTTGGGGAACAGCTGTTAATGTGCAGGCTATGGTTTTTGGTAATATGGGTAACGATAGTGGTACAGGCGTTGCTTTTACAAGGAACCCAGCTACAGGTGAAAATAAGCTTTATGGTGAATTCTTAATAAATGCTCAGGGTGAAGATGTTGTTGCTGGTATTAGAACACCACAAACAATTGATGAATTAAAAGCTATTATGCCAGAAGTTTACAAACAGTTTAGTGATATTGCTTCTAAATTAGAAAATCATTACCATGATATGCAAGATATGGAGTTTACTATAGAAAAAGGCAAGCTTTACATGTTGCAAACCAGGAATGGTAAAAGAACAGCTGCTGCTGCATTAAAAATAGCTTGTGATTTAGTAGATGAAGGAATGATAACAAAAGAAACAGCTGTTAAAATGGTAGATCCAAAACAATTAGATGCGTTGTTGCATCCACAATTTAATGCTACTGTTTTAAAGGCTACTAAGCCAATAGGCACTGCTTTACCAGCTTCACCTGGTGCTGCTTGTGGTCAAGTTGTTTTTACTGCAGATGATGCTGTTAAATTCCATAACGAAGGCAAAAAAGTTATTTTAGTACGTTTAGAAACATCACCAGAAGATATTGAAGGTATGCATGTTTCTGAAGGAATTTTAACTGTTCGTGGTGGTATGACTTCTCATGCTGCTGTTGTAGCTAGGGGAATGGGTACCTGCTGTGTATCTGGTTGTGGCGAAATTTCTATGCATGAAGAAGAGAAATTTTTTGAATTAGGTGGAAAAAAAATACACGAAGGTGACTTTATATCTCTTGATGGCTCAACTGGAAATATTTATGGTGAAAAAATAGAAACTGTAGAAGCTTCTATAAGTGGCTATTTTAAAACATTAATGACTTGGGCTGATGAGTTTAGAACACTTAAAGTTAGAACAAATGCAGATACTCCAAAAGATGCAAAACAAGCTGTTGAGTTTGGCGCAGAAGGTATTGGCTTATGCCGTACAGAACATATGTTCTTTGAAGCTGGCAGAATAAAAGCTATGAGAGAAATGATTGTTTCTAAAACAGAAGAACAACGTAGAAAAGCTTTAAACAAATTGCTTCCAATGCAAAGGGGAGATTTTGAAGAGATTTACGAAGCTATGGAAGGGTTACCTGTAACTATTCGTTATTTAGATCCTCCTTTGCATGAGTTTTTACCACAAGCTGAAAACGATATAAAAGCTTTGGCTAGTGAGATGAACATGAGTTTTGAGGATTTAAAAGGTGTAATTTCATCTTTGCATGAGTTTAACCCAATGATGGGTCACCGTGGATGCCGTTTGGCAGTTTCTTACCCTGAAATAGCTGAAATGCAAACAAGGGCAGTTATAGAGGCTGCAATAAATGTTTCTAAAAAACATCCGGAATGGAACATTGTACCTGAAATAATGATTCCGTTAGTAGGTGAAGTTAAAGAATTAGCTTACGTTAAAAGTATTGTAGTAAAAACTGCTGATGAAATAATTGAAAATTCTGGTATAAAATTAACATACAAAGTAGGAACTATGATAGAGATTCCAAGAGCTGCATTAACAGCTGACCAAATAGCTAAAGAAGCTGAATTCTTTAGTTTTGGAACAAACGACTTAACTCAAATGACATTTGGTTTTAGCCGTGATGATGCTGGTAACTTTTTGAATCATTACTACGATAAAAAAATATATGAACAAGACCCATTCGCAAGGTTAGACCAAGTTGGTGTAGGTAAATTAATAGAAATTGCTGTTAAACTTGGTAAAGAAACAAAACCTAATATTAAATTGGGAATTTGTGGCGAACATGGTGGAGATCCAAGTTCTATAGAATTTTGTCATAAACAAGGTTTAGATTATGTTTCTTGCTCACCATTTAGAGTACCTATTGCACGTTTAGCTGCTGCACAAGCTGCACTTAAATAAAGATAGGTGAACACATTTTTACACATTAAACATTAGGTAATTATACTAAATATAAAAGAGGCTGTAGAAAAACGATTTTTAAAATCGGATTAACTACAGCCTTTTTTGATTTGTATTTTTTGAGCTACTATTTGCCACATACATTTTTGATTGTGTACAAAAAATGGTATAATAAAATCATCATATTAGAATTTATAGGAGGTTGTAATGAAAAATCAAAAAAAGCCTAATCCAAATACAATACATCCAATAGCGGGATATACAAAAGAAATATATGTGAAACCGACGGTTACAAACCCGAATATTATTGTTGGAGAATTTACATATATCGCTGATTCTGAATTTGAAAATCATGTTTCACATCTTTATGAGTGGAATAATGATAAATTAATTATAGGTAAGTTCTGCCAAATAGCTTCAGGGGTAGAATTTATTATGAATGGTGCAAACCATCAAATGAATGCAATTTCTACATACCCTTTTTATACATTAGAGGGTTGGAAGATGCCGCCACCTGCGAAATCTGATTTAACACTAAAAGGTGATACTGTAATTGGAAATGATGTATGGATTGGGCAAAATGCTGTAATTCTTCCTGGTGTACACATAGGGGATGGTGTAATTATTGGGGCAAATAGTATAGTAGGTAGTGATGTGGAAGATTATGCAATTGTTGCTGGTAACCCTGCAAAATTACTGCGTAAACGGTTTGATGATGAAATGATTGACTTATTACTAAGATTTAAGTGGTGGAATAAAAGTGTTGATGAGATCAATGACCTTATACCACTACTTACTTGCAGTAATTTAAAAAAAATTAAGGCGGAATTAAAAAAAATATTAAATTAACAAATTTTGGCTTTAAAGCAGGCATATTTAAAAATAAATTTACACAATGCTAATGTTGCAACGTATTTTTTGTGGCAGATATAAAAAATATAGTAAAAAAATACTTCACATATTATAATATATATGTTATAATATAACTAATTAATTTACTGAAGTAAAAAATAATAACGTTAATATATTTTTTGCTTTAAGTAGTTTTAATAGCATAAATAAAAAAATATTTTAGAAATAAGGTGGTTATATGGTTACAAAAATTACTTCTAGAAAAGCAAATATTAAAGACGAATTCAAAGAAAGAGTTGATAAAAAACTTTCGAAGTTAGATAGATTTTTTAATAAAGATGTTGTAGCAGATATTATAGTTACTAACGAAAAAGAAGATGAACGTGAAAAAGTTGAGGTTACAATAAGGTCTAATGGAATAGTGTATCGTGGTGAAAAAACTACACCAGATATGTTTGATTCATTAGAATGTGCAGTTGATGCAATTGTAAAACAAATTGTAAAAAACAAAACAAAAATAGAAAAAAAACTTTCTACTAAAACATTTGTACCTAAATTTGATTTTTTTGATGTTGATAGTATGGATGATTACAAAAAGGAAAATGAAGAAGAGCAGGAGTATAAAATTGTTAAACATAAATTATATACTTCTAAACCTATGCTACCAGCAGAAGCAATTTTGCAAATGAATATGATTGACCATGATTTCTTTATTTTTATAAATGCTCAAACGGGTAAAGTTAATATTGTATACAAAAGAAAACGTGGCGATTATGGCTTAATAATTCCTGAAGATGAATAGTTTTGTAATTTTGTTTTTATGTTATTAAAATTTGAATTAAAGTTTTTTATGTATTTAAAGTAGATATCAACTGTATAAATAATATAAGGTTTGTAATAAAATGTTATTTGTGCAGTGGCTTGTGTGGCTATTGGTTATAATATTTTTTGTAATTAATATGCTACTGGATATAAATATTATATATGGTTGGTTATTAACTATAAAAATTGTGAAATAGTAAAAACGCTATTATAGATGCAAATAAGCCATCTATAGTAGCGTTTTTTGGTGTGCTAACTCTTGCTTAAATATTATTTTTTATTACAAATAGCTATGGTTACAAGTTGTTGAAAATTTTTTGCAGAATTCGCTATTTTATTTCCCTTTATTTTTTTTGCCTTTTGTTGAGTTGCTAGAATCTGATGCAGCACTGTTTGTACAGTTAGTATAATTATTGTTGCTAGGTTGATTTTTATCTGCTGGTTTTTTTGAAGGTTTAGCCATATGTTTTTTCACTCCTTAAATATATTTATTAAGTAACAGTTAATTTTTGCTAACAAAATTTTTAACATATGTTACTTAAACACCAAATATTATATTTTAATATTTTGTTATATATTTATTTTTGGCTATTAAGGTTACATATATACAAACCAATTAATTTTTTATTAAAAAATTATTATATATTTTTTTCATAGCTAAAGCATCCTCAACTTGAGTACCAGCCGATTCACATATAATGGTGGGGAATATAGATTTTTTTACTAACAACTCTGCTAAAGGCTCAAAATCAGGTCCATATGTTTCATCTTTAAATGTAAGGTGCTTTTTTTCACCGCCAGGGTTAGTGTATTCTATTTTAGAAAAATGAATATGCATGTTTTGTAATTTATAAATGCCAAGGTTATTTTCTATTGCAGAAAAAACTTGTTCATAATCTTTTTTTAATTTTAATTTGCCAAATAACCTAGAATTTAAATGTCCAAAATCTATACATGGGAATAATTGCTCATCTATTTTACAAAGCTCTATAACTTCTTCTAAAGACCCTAGTTGGTTTGTTTTGCCCATAACTTCTGGGCATATTATTATGTTGCCTAAGCTATTATTTTTTAAAGCTGTTAAAGAGTGTTTTAAGGTTTGGCAAGCTAAAGTTAATGCATTGGACCTTGACATTTTTGCACAAGAACCGCTGTGAACAACTATTTTTTTTGCATTCATAGCTTTGGCAATAGTAGCAGTTTGTAAAATATATTTTACACTGTTATCTCTTTTTTGTGGGTCTATGCTAGAAAGTGAAATATAGTAAGGGGCATGAATAGATAAGGATATGGCATACTGATTGCATATTTTTCCGAATTCAATGGCAGAGTTTTCGCTTACTCTTACACCATGCCCACACTGGTACTCAAAAGCAGATAATTTTAACGATGAGAGATATGCAGGAAACATTGTTAACTTATTTTTTTTATTTGATGCAAAGTAGGCGTTTACACCTGCAGGTCCAAATTGTGCTTCCATATATTTATACTACTTTCTTTTAAATGTTTACAGATTATTTTTGGTGTTAATTTTTAAAAAGCCATATTAATAATATTGAAATATCAGCTGGAGATACACCAGAAATTCTAGAAGCTTGCCCTAAATTTGTAGGTTTAATTTTATTTAATTTTTCTCTGGCTTCTAACCGTAACCCAGCAATGTTTTTATAATCTATGTTTGTTGGTAGATTTTTATTTTCTAATTTTTTCATTTGTTCAATTTTAGTTAATTGTTTTTTTATGTAACCTTCATATTTTATTTCTGTTTCTATTTTTTCAATCATTTCTGGGTTTGTAATGTTGGTCTTAATACCTAAATGTGCAAGGTCTTTATAACAAATTTGTGGGCGTTTTAAAATTTCTGCTGCCTTAACCCCATTGTTAATAGCAGAAGTATTATGGGCAACTAGGTAACCATTAGTTGTGTTGCTGGGGTTTATTATGGTATTATTTAAATATTCAATTTCATCATATTTTAGTTTATCTTTTTTACAAAATTCATCGAATCTGCTTTTAGATATAAGGCCTATTTTGTAGCCTAAAGGTGTTAATCTTTCCTCAGCGTTATCTTGCCTTAAAACTAGCCTATACTCTGAACGAGATGTCATCATTCTATAAGGTTCATTACAACCTTTGGTAACTAAGTCATCAATTAAAGTACCTATGTAGGAATTTGCTCTGCTTAAAATTATAGGTTCTTCTTTTTTTATATATTTTACAGCGTTAATTCCTGCAATAATTCCTTGGCTGGCAGCTTCTTCATATCCGCTTGTTCCATTAAATTGGCCAGCAGAAAATAACCCACCTATTTTTTTAAACATTAAACTAGCAGAAAGTTCTAAAGGGTCACAGCAATCATATTCTATAGCGTAAGCGTTACGCATAATTTTTAATTGCTCAAAGCCGTTAATTGTTTGGTACATTTTTATTTGTACATCTTCAGGTAAAGATGTAGACATCCCTTGCAAGTACATCTCATCTGTATCTAACCCCATTGGTTCTACAAACAATTGGTGCCTTTCTTTATCTGCAAATCTAACTATTTTATCCTCTATACTTGGGCAATATCTAGGGCCTACTCCTTCTATTAACCCGCTGTAAACAGCAGAGCGTTTTAAATTTTCTTTAATTACTTGGTGGGTTAGCAGGTTTGTGTAAGCCATGTAGCAATATTCTTTATTTTCAAGAGGCGTAGTAGTTTCTGCAGAAAATGCAGTTATAGGGTCATCACCTTTTTGAATTATAAGTTTGGTAAAGTCTATACTTTTTTTAGAAACTCTAGCTGGAGTACCAGTTTTAAACCTTCTAAGTGAAATACCTAATTTATTTAAGCTGTTAGAAAGTTTAGTGGCGCTGTGTAACCCGTCTGGGCCGCTTTCATAAGTTCTATCTCCAACAAAAATTTTACCCTTTAAATATGTTCCAGTGCATACAATAACGGTTTTGGTTTTATATACACCGCCAAGGTCTGTTACAACTTCTTTTACATTGTTATTGCTATCAACTCGTATGTCAACAATTTCACTTTGCTTTATATCTAAATTCTTTTGGTGTTCTAATGTTTTTTTCATGTATTTACTATATTCTTTTCTATCACATTGTGCTCTAAGGCTATGAACAGCTGGCCCTTTACCTTTATTTAACATTCTTGATTGTATAGTGCTGCTATCTGCGGCTTTACCCATTTCACCACCTAAAGCGTCTATTTCTTTAACAAGGTGCCCTTTTGCAGTTCCGCCAATAGATGGGTTACAAGGCATATTTGCTATTGCATCCATAGAGATGCAAAATATAATTGTTTTTGCACCCAGTTTTGCAGCAGCTAAGCCAGCTTCGCAACCAGCGTGGCCAGCTCCAATTATAACTACATCATAATCTCCAGCGTAATACTCCATTGTTTTTCTTTTTTTCTTCCTTCCTGTTTTTTATTTTATAATTAAAATGCTAAATTAATATTTAACCATGCTAAAATTAGTTTTATGTTAACGTTTGCTAATGTATAATTTAAACTTTCATCTATTAAATCTAAAACATATGTTTTGTTTTTTAGTTCAGGAATTAAGTGTTTATTTTCGCTATAATTAATTATTATGTTGTTTAAGTTATTACCTGTTAAGTACATTTTTAAAACTTTGCAAAAAAATAATTTAAATAGTTCCAATAAAAAAATTAACCCTAATTTATCTTTTTCGTATTTAGAGAGTATAATCATTATTTCATATTCGTTAGATGTTAATATGTAAAATAACAATTTTTCGCATATATCTAAAATATTTTTATTTGCTGGTGTACTTAATATTTTTTTACAAAGACCTAAATTACCGCTAGATATTTTAGCAACACGAATTATAGTTTGTAAATCAGCAGTTTTATATTGTTCAGAAAGTATTGTAATAATTTGATTTTCAGGTATTGGCTCCATATTAATAATTATACCTCTAGATAAAATAGTACCTAACAATTTTTGTTTGTTAGATACTGTAAGTATAAATACTGTTGTGCTAGAGGGTTCTTCTAAAGATTTTAAAAGTGCATTTTGAGCTTGAATTGTCATTTTATCACAATTGGCAATTATTTGAACTTTTTTTTTACCCTCGTGAGGGGTATTATTTATGCTATTTTTAATTTCTCTTATATTGTTAATTAATATAGAGCCGGTATCGTTGCCATTAATAATGTTTATATCTATATAATTGTTAATATTTTGTGTATACGGTTGGTTATAAACTATTTGTGAAGCAATATTTTTGGCAAATGTTAACTTACCTAAACCGTTTTCACCATTAATAATAATTGTGTGAACAATGCGGTCTTTTTTAATTAAAGATTCTATTAGTTTTTTGGGGTAATAATTTCCATATATGTTGTTGAACAATTTATAACCTTCTTATTGTATTATAATTTTTCAAATCTATCTACATTTAAAACAAATATAGTGGCACCACCAACACTTACTTCTATAGGTATAGATATTCCCATATCCATACCGAATGATGCAGATGATGCAACCATTTTTGTACGTTTTTTACTGTGTTTACCTATTATTTCAATTACTTTATCTACGTTATTTTCATCTGTACCAACCATAATAGTAGTGTTACCAGACATTAAAAAACCACCTGTTGTTGCAAGTTTAGTAACAAAAAAACCTTCTTTAGTTAACCCAGATGAAACTTTAGAATTATCTTCATTAGAGACTATAGCCATTATCATTTTCATAAAATAGGTCACTTCCCCAATATGAATTTTTTATATAAAATTTGGCTGTTCAGATGCAAAACACTATGTTATAATGATTCCAAATAAATTTGTGCGTGCAATATGTGCAGAGGCGGAAAAGACGCGGATACGCCTGTGCTGCGCTCGCAGGAGGAGAACAGGCTTTGTTCACCCCTGCCAGTACTGCCATAGATTTCAATGGAGGGAAGAGTATGTGCAAACGCAGAATCTTAGCCGGATTTCTGGCAGCGGTGATGCTGCTGGGCACGATGCCGGCGGCAGCGGCGGCTGCTGAAAGCTCCGGCGGCATCAACACCAGTAAGACGGCGTCCCAGCTGAACGCGAAACGGGAAACGGAGATCAACCTCACGGTGTCCGCACCTGCCGACGCGCAGGGTAAGCCTGTCGCCGTGGAATTCGTGATGGACGGCACGGAGAGTATGTTCAAGACCGCTAGAAATGACAACGGCGAATCCATACTCATG
>CAKTAG010000027.1 GCA_934527325.1 uncultured Candidatus Soleaferrea sp. | reverse complement strand
TGGCCAATAAATTCTGCCCAATTGACTGAAAAAACTCCTTGAAAAAGTTCTTCAAAAGTTGTGGCTTCAAATTCATTCATAACAATTAAAACACGTTCAGCGGTTCTTAAATTTATATTTGCATCAATAAGGGTAGAAAAAGAACCATAAAAGTATACTTTACCATCTGTAACAGAAATTTCTTGTGCATCTATATATTTTAATTCTCTGGCTAACACACTTTCAAGGCCAAATAAGCATGGACAAACCATTTTTAATTTATTCATTTAGAATATTCTCCCTGTTTTAATTTTGTAGAATTTTAATATTAGGTGTAGCTATAGTGGCGCAATATATATTTTTGGCACCATTTTCTTTAAGTATTTTAGAAGCCTCGTTTAAGGTGCTTCCTGTGGTTACAATGTCATCTATTAATAGAATTGTTTTTTCGTTAATATTTTGTATATTTAAAGCTTTGTAAATATTTTTAACATTATTAATTCTCATATTTGCTGGTAAATTATGTTGAATTTGGTTATCTTTAATTTTAATTAAAAGTTCACTTAATGGAATTTTTAGTATTTTAGATATATTTTTAGCTAGTAATTTAGCTTGATTATAGCCTCTTTGTTTTTCTTTTAACTTGTACATAGGAATATATGTAATAAAATCAAAATTTACATCACTGTAAAAATCATTTACAAATAGTGAAATATAATATGAGAATAAAGAGGAAAATGAGAGTTTGTTATAGAATTTAAATTTACGGATTGATGTTGCAATAATACCCTCATAAAAAAATACAGAGATGCATTCTTTGAAATAATAGTTTCTATTTAAAAATTTGTAATAAATATCTCTATCACTGATTTTTGAAATATCATTAAAAATGAAAGGTAAAGATTGATGGCAGGTTTTGCATATGTATTTATTTTCTTTATTAGTTGTTGTTAATAAATTTTTACAAAATGTACATTTTGGAGGATATAGAATTTCTAATATGTATTTTAGCATATGGTACTCCATAAAGCAAACCACCTGATGACAAAAGCCAACAGGCGGTTAAAAATAAATATTAAAGCTTAATTATATGTAATTATTTTAATAAATTGTAAGTTAAAATTTAGCAAGTAAATATAGCTAAAGTAAGCTTGTAAAAAAACACTTTACAAATATTGTATAAATTGATGGTGGAGATGATCGGGATTGAACCGACTACCTCTTGAATGCCATTCAAGCGCTCTCCCAAGTGAGCTACACCCCCAAAAAAACAGCTAAAATCTAAAAAAAATTATTGACATATGGACAAAAATAAGGTATTATATAATAATACGATATTTTGTAATAGAGGTATAATTTTTCACCTCTAATAACATATTTTAAATTATATCATATTTTTATAAAAAGTACAATAGTTATTTTTTATTTTAAAATATTTTTTAAAAAATGTTATTTAATAGTTAGGTTAGTTATTGTATAGTAGTTGGTATTTACAGAACTATAAAAGTATTATAGCTATATTACAATATGTAATGTTTAGGTGATTTTTTGTAAATTATGTAAAATAAACCTTAACTTTATTTATTGCTAATATTTTTTGTTTATTTTTAAATATACAGAATGGAGTGGGTTGAGGTTATGACAAGTGCCAAGCCGGTTAAATTGGGTAAAAATGTAAGAATGAGTTTTTCACGAATAAATGAAGTTGCTAAAATGCCTAATTTAATAGAAGTTCAAAAGAACTCTTATAAATGGTTTGTTACAGATGGGTTAAGGGAAATATTTGATGAAATGACTTCGATATCAGATTATACAGGAAATTTAGTTTTGGATTTTGTTGATTTTAAAATAGAAAAACAACCGAAATATACATTAGAAGAATGTAAAGAAAGAGATATGACTTACGCTACTCCTATTAAAGTAAAAACTAGGTTGTTAAATAAAGAAACTGGTGAAGTTAAAGAACAAGATATATTTATTGGGGATTTTCCGTTAATGACTGAAACAGGGACTTTTGTTATTAATGGCGCAGAAAGAGTTGTGGTTTCTCAATTAGTTAGATCTCCTGGGGTTTATTACGGAATGACATATGATAAAACAGGTAAAAAATTGTTTTCATCTACAATTATTCCTAATAGAGGGGCTTGGCTTGAATATGAAACAGATTCAAACGATAATTTTTATGTAAGAATAGATAAAAATAGAAAATTACCGATTACAACTTTTATTCGTGCTTTGGGGCTACAATCAGATTTTGATATTATTGATTTTTTTGGTGAAACAGATAAAATTACAGCTACTTTGCAAAAAGATAGCACTAAAGATATGGCCGAAGGCTTAGTTGAGGTTTATAAAAAATTACGGCCAGGTGAGCCACCAAATGTTGAAAATGCACAATCTCATTTGGATTCATTGTTTTTTGACCCTAAACGGTATGAAATTTCTAAAGTTGGTAGATATAAATATAACAAAAAGCTAGCAATATCTGGCAGAATAAAAGGGAAAATGCTTGCTGAAGATGTAATTGACCCGTTAACAGGTGAGGTTTTAGCTAAAAAAGGTGACGTTATTAATTATGAGCAGGCTTTAAAAATAGAAAACCATGGTGTTAGTGTTGTTGTTTTGGATGTTGATGAAAAACCAATCAAAGTAATATCTAACGGAATGGTAGATATAAGAAATTTTGTTAACTTAGATGAAGCTACTTTATTAGAAGAATTAAGAATAAAAGAAAAAGTACGCTTTTCTATTTTATGTGATATAATTAGCCAATCTGACAATGAAGAAATTTTGAAAGAGCAAATTAAAATTAGGAGAGATGAATTAATTCCTAAACATATTACGGTAGATGATATATTTGCTTCTATTAATTATATGATAGGCCTTGATTATGATATTGGAGAAATAGACGACATTGACCATTTAGGTAACCGTAGAATAAGGTCTGCTGGCGAATTGTTACAAAACCAGTTTAGAATTGGTTTTTCTAGAATGGAAAGAGTTATTAGAGAAAGAATGACAATTCAATCGCAAGATATTAAAGCTATTACTCCGCAAAGCCTTGTTAATATTAGGCCAATAGTTGCTGCTATTAAAGAGTTTTTTGGTTCATCACCGCTTTCTCAGTTTATGGACCAAAATAACCCACTTGCAGAGCTTACACATAAAAGACGTTTATCTGCGCTAGGACCTGGAGGACTTTCTAGAGATAGAGCAGGCTTTGAAGTTAGAGATGTACACTATACTCATTATGGTAGAATGTGCCCTATCGAAACTCCAGAAGGTCCTAATATAGGGTTAATATCTTATTTAGCTACTTTTGCAAAAATTAATGAATATGGGTTTATAGAAGCACCGTATAGAAAAATAGATAAAAAAACTGGTACTATATTAAACGATTATGTATATATGACAGCTGATGTAGAAAGCAATTTTGTTGTTGCGCAAGCTAATGAGCCTATAACAGATGACAATAAATTTGTACGGCCAAGGGTTAACGCCAGATTTAAGAATGAGATTTTAGAAATAGAACGCGAACTTGTAGACTATATGGATGTTTCGCCTAGGATGGTTGTTTCGGTTGCTACTGCTATGATACCTTTTCTTGAAAATGATGATGCTAATAGAGCTTTGATGGGTTCTAACATGCAACGGCAGGCTGTTCCACTATTAAAACCAGAGGCACCTATTGTTGGTACGGGAATGGAATATAAAGCTGCTGTTGATTCTGGTGTTGTTGTTATTGCTAATAATGACGGTGTTGTTGAAGAAGTTTCTGCTTCTAAAATAGTTATAAAAAAAGCAGATGGAACAAAAGACAAGTACAAATTAATTAAATTTGCAAGGTCTAACCAAGGCACCTGTATTAACCAAATTCCATTAGTTAATGTTGGTGAAACTGTTACAAAAGGGCAGATTATTGCAGATGGCCCATCTACAGATAATGGCGAAATTAGTTTAGGTAGAAAT
Organism: uncultured Candidatus Soleaferrea sp.; assembly: GCA_934527325.1. Classification (GTDB taxonomy): domain Bacteria; phylum Bacillota; class Clostridia; order Oscillospirales; family Ruminococcaceae; genus RGIG8779. The sequence goes on along the minus strand of CAKTAG010000027.1, from coordinate 11,141 downwards.
GTTCTGGTTGGGTTTATGACTTGGGAAGGTTACAACTACGAAGATGCTATACTTATAAACGAAAAATTGGTTAAAGAAGATGTGTTTACATCTATTCATATAGAAAAATATGAAATAGAAGCAAGAGATACTAAACTTGGACCAGAGGAAATAACAAGAGATATTCCAAACGTTGGAGAAGATTCGTTAAAAGACCTTGATGATAGAGGAATTATTAGAATTGGTGCAGAAGTAAGAGCAGGGGACATTTTGGTAGGTAAAGTTACACCAAAAGGTGAAACAGAACTTACAGCAGAAGAACGTTTGTTAAGAGCTATTTTTGGTGAAAAAGCAAGGGAAGTTAGAGATACTTCTTTAAAGGTACCGCATGGAGAATACGGTATAATAGTAGATGTAAAAGTGTTTACCAGAGAAAATTGCGATGCACTCTCACCAGGGGTAAATATGGTTGTGCGTTGTTACATAGCGCAAAAAAGAAAAGTTTCTGTTGGCGATAAAATGGCTGGTAGGCATGGAAATAAAGGTGTAGTTTCTAGAATATTACCTCAAGAAGATATGCCTTTTTTACCAGATGGTACGCCACTTGATATTGTTTTAAACCCACTTGGCGTTCCTTCACGTATGAATATTGGTCAAGTTTTAGAAGTTCACCTTGGGCGGGCTGCTGCAGCTTTAGGTTGGAAGGTTATGACACCAGTTTTTGATGGAGCAAAAGAAGAAGATATAAAAGCAGCGCTAAAAGAAGCTGGCCTTAGAGAAGATGGAAAAACAATATTATATGATGGTAGAACAGGTAGACCTTTCGATAACCCTGTTACTGTTGGGTATATGTATTTCTTAAAACTTCACCACCTTGTAGATGATAAAATTCATGCTAGATCTACAGGCCCATATTCACTAGTAACTCAACAACCTTTGGGAGGTAAAGCACAATTTGGTGGGCAAAGGTTTGGAGAAATGGAAGTTTGGGCTTTAGAAGCTTATGGTGCGGCTTATACACTTCAAGAGATTTTAACTGTGAAATCTGATGATGTTGTTGGAAGAGTTAAAACTTATGAAGCTATTGTTAAAGGTCAAAATGTTCCAAAATCTGGAATACCAGAATCATTTAAAGTTCTTATTAAAGAATTACAATCTTTATTATTAGATGTTAAAGTGCTTGATAAAGATAACAATGAAATAAATTTAAGGCAGTCTTTTGATGATGACGATGATGTTGGGTTACCTAAATTAGATATTGATAAAGAAAAAGATATGATGTTGAATTTAAATGTTGATGACGAAGATGATAAAGATGAAGTTGACATAGATGATATTAATTTAGAAGATGGCGACATTGATGATTTTGTTGGTGTAAGTGAAAACATTGAAGACAATGAAGACAATGATGATTACAGTTTAGACGAAGATAATATTGACAGTGATAAAGAAGATAATATTGACAGTAAAATTAAAGATATGGATGAAGAATTTATAGAAGATGATGATTTACTTTTAAATATTAATGAAGATGATTTTAGTGAACATAGAGAAGATATTGATTTTTGATATTTAGGTATTATAAAATGCTTTTTATTATTTGTTTAAAAAGTATATATAAAAAGGTATAGTACTGCAAAACAAATTTTGGATATATAAATTTTTTGAAAGAGGTTATTGCAAATGGAGTTCAATGTTTTTGAATCGATTAAAATATCTCTTGCATCACCAGATCAAGTGAGAGAATGGTCTTATGGAGAAGTTAAAAAACCTGAAACAATAAATTATAGAACTCTTAAACCAGAAAAAGATGGCTTATTTTGCGAAAGAATTTTTGGGCCTACAAAAGATTGGGAATGCCATTGTGGAAAATATAAAAGGCTAAGGTTTAAAGGTAAAATTTGTGAAAAATGTGGTGTAGAAGTTACTAGAGCAAAAGTTAGAAGAGAAAGAATGGGGCATATAGAACTTGCAGCACCAGTTTCTCATATATGGTATTTTAAGGGAATACCATCAAGAATGGGTTTGTTGTTAGATATATCACCAAGGTTATTAGAAAAAGTTCTTTATTTTGCTTCTTATATGGTAGTAGAAGCTGGCAATACAGCATTAACAAAAGGTGAAGTGCTATCTGAAAAAGAATATTGGGAAATGAAAGAAAAATATGCTGATGATTTTAAAGCAGAGATGGGTGCAGAAGCAGTTAAAAAGCTTTTGGTAGATTTAGATTTAGATAAATTATCGGCAAGTTTAAAAGAAGATTTAGAGCTGGCAAGTGGCCAAAAAAGAATAAAGCTACTAAAAAGGCTTGAAGTAGTGGAATCTTTCCGTATGTCTGGAAACAGGCCGGAATGGATGATATTGGATGTAATACCTGTTATTCCACCTGATATTAGACCTATGGTACAACTTGATGGTGGAAGGTTTGCAACTAGTGATTTAAATGATTTATATAGAAGAGTTATAAATAGAAATAATAGGTTAAGAAAGCTTATAGAACTTGGAGCACCAGATATTATTATTAGAAATGAAAAAAGAATGTTACAAGAATCTGTAGATGCTTTAATAGATAATGGAAGAAGAGGTAGGCCGGTTACTGGACCTAATAACAGACCGCTTAAGTCACTATCTGACATGTTAAAAGGTAAACAAGGGCGTTTTAGGCAAAATTTATTGGGTAAACGTGTTGACTATTCAGGTAGATCTGTTATTGTTGTTGGCCCTGAATTAAAAATATACCAATGTGGTTTACCAAAAGAGATGGCTTTGGAATTGTTTAAACCTTTTGTTATGAAAAGGTTGGTGGACCTTGGAATAGCAAGCAATATAAAAAGCTCTAGAAAAATGGTAGAAAGGGCAAAGCCTGAGGTTTGGGACGCACTAGAGAATGTTATAAAAAATCACCCTGTTATGCTAAACCGTGCGCCTACTTTACACAGGCTTGGAATACAAGCTTTTGAACCTATTTTAGTTGAAGGTAAAGCTTTAAAATTACATCCGCTTGTTTGTACAGCTTATAATGCAGATTTTGATGGAGACCAAATGGCAGTTCATGTTCCACTATCGGCAGAAGCTCAATCGGAAGCTAGATTTTTGATGTTGGCAGCTAATAACTTGTTAAAACCTTCGGATGGCCGACCGGTAGCCGTGCCTACACAAGATATGGTTTTAGGTGCTTATTATTTAACTATTGAAAAAGAAAACGATTTAGGTGAAGGAAAAACATTTAGAGATTTTAATGAAGCATTAATGGCATATGATGAGAATATTATTAGTTTACATGCTAAAATAAATGTTAGAATGTCACGAGTTGTTGGTAAAGGTAAAGAATACCATAAAATGCTGAAAACTACAGTTGGTAGGTTGATATTTAATTCAGCTATTCCTCAAGATTTAGGTTATGTAGATAGATCTATAGAAGAAAATTTATTAAAACCAGAAATATCATTTATTGTAGGTAAAAAGCAAATTAGCCAAATTATAGATAGATGTATAAAAATACATGGTACAACTAAAACTGCAGAAGTTTTAGACAAAATAAAAAGCTTAGGTTTTAAATATTCTACTAAAGGTGCTATAACGGTTTCGGTTAACGATGCTGTTATTCCGCCACAAAAAAAGGAATTATTAGAAGTAGCTGAATCACAAGTTGAAAAAATTACAAAGCAATATCGCAGAGGTTTAATTTCTAACGATGAAAGATATGGGTTAGTTATTAAAGTTTGGGAAGATACTACAAAGAAGGTTTCTGATGCATTAACAGATAATTTGGATAAATACAACCCTATATTTATGATGGCAGATTCAGGAGCTCGTGGTAGTATTAACCAAATCAGGCAGCTTGCCGGTATGCGTGGGCTTATTGCTAATACATCTGGTGCAACAATTGAAATTCCAATTAGGGCTAACTATAGAGAAGGGTTAAATATATTAGAGTATTTTATTTCTTCACGTGGTGCTAGAAAGGGGTTAGCAGATACTGCTTTAAGAACAGCAAACTCTGGATATTTAACTCGTAGGTTAGTTGATGTTTCACAAGACGTTATAATACGAGAACATGATTGTGGTGCAAAAGATGGCATAATGGTTTACGATATAAAGGATGGCAATGAGTTAATAGAATCTTTTGCAGAGCGGTTATTAGGTAGGTACCCTGTTGAAGATGTACTTGACCCTAAAACAGGAGCTGTTATAGTTTCATCCAATAAAATGATAACTGACGATGATGTTAAAAAGATTATTGAAGCAGGTATAGATAAATTAAAAATAAGGTCTGTTTTAAATTGTGAATCGCAATATGGGGTTTGTGCAAAATGTTATGGTGCAAACTTAGCTAATGGTAAACCAATTGCCATAGGTGAAGCAGTTGGTATAATAGCTGCACAATCTATAGGTGAGCCTGGTACACAGCTTACCATGAGAACTTTCCATACAGGTGGTATAGCTTCGGCAGAAGATATTACGCAAGGGTTACCGCGTGTTGAAGAATTATTTGAAGCAAGAAAGCCAAAGCATTTGGCTATTATTAGTGAAATATCTGGTAAAGTTTCTTTACAAGATACAAAGAAAAATAGGCATGTTGTTATAACTAATGATGAAATTGGTGATGAAAGAAGTTATTTAATTCCATATGGCTCTAGAATAAAAGTAGCAGAAGGGGATATGGTTGAAGTAGGAGATATTATAACAGAAGGTTCTGCTGACCCTGGAGATATATTATCTATAAAAGGTGCATTAGCTGTTCAGGAATATCTTATTCAAGAAGTTCAAAGGGTTTATAGAATGCAGGGAGTAGATATAAACGATAAGCATATAGAGGTTATTGTTAGACAAATGATGAAAAAAGTTAAAATAACTAACCCAGGAGATACAGGTTTATTAACAGGTATGTTCATTGATAAGGGTGAGTGCTTTTTTGCTAACAATGAAGTGAAAAAGCAAATTAAAGATGGTAAAGAAGATCTGAAACAAGCAGAGTATTTACCGACATTATTGGGTATAACAAAAGCAGCTTTAGCAACAGATAGTTTTCTTTCTGCAGCTTCTTTCCAAGAAACAACACGAGTTTTAACAGATGCAGCTATAAAAGGTAAGGTTGACCCATTAATTGGATTAAAAGAAAATGTAATTATTGGTAAACTTGTTCCAGCTGGAACTGGTATGAAATGTTACAATGATGTTGAAATAAAAAATCTAAAAAATAAAGAATTAATATGTGACTTGAGTGAAGAAGATGTAAACATAATAGAAGACCATTTATTAAATGAAGTGAATGTTGAAGAAGGAGTAATAACTCCAGAAAATGATGGTACACATTTAAATTAATTTAATAATAGATAGTTGTTCTTATTGATAAATAAAATTTGCTATAAAAAAAAGAGATTATTACTTTAAAATAACTGACCTATAAAATTTAAATCAGAAATAAAGAATTTAAGAGAGGTTAGTGTATGTTAATAAAGAGTTGTAATCTCTTTTTTATTGTGTTAAATCAATCTTTAAAAATTATTGGTGGTTGATGCGTACTTTTTAATTGTTGAAGTAACTTTACTGGTTTATGTAGTAGAACTTGATAAGTAAGAATAGAACCTTTTATTGTTTAGCTATATAATTTGTTCTGGGTTAATGCATAAAAAAATAAAAAAACGCACGTATACTGAATTTGTATACGCACGGTTTAATAAGGTTGTAAATAAAGTATGTTAATTATTTTTTACATTTATCACATAAACCACCATTAGCAGAACATTTTTCTATAGTCATATCTCTGCCACATTTTGCACAATAAGAAAAATTAATTTTTTTAGGGTGAGGATTTATTGTAACATTTGCATATTTTGCTAATTTATGATTTTCAGGTAATAATACTGCTTGAACAACATATTTCATTCTATAGTATGCTAAAGTTTTGTATGTTCCAAAATGGTATGTGCAGGTATATAGAGTTAAAATTTTATCTTTTGGTGTAACTTTAACATCTGGGTAAATAAAATTAGATCTTTCTTTAGCGTCAGCAATCATATTAGACATTTCTTTTTCAGTATTTATAGGTAAAGGGAACGGTGCTCTTTCTTCGGCGTAGTAGCTTGCAAAAACTTGGTAAACTAAATCACCATCTTCGGTTGTTAAAAATATATATGGTGTTTTTTTCGAAAATTCTAAATTTTTAAAATGGCCTAAAGGGGCAAACATTTTTCCGTTAGGGTTATCTTGCAAATCAACATTGTGGCCAGAAATAATAATGTTTTTTGAAATTTTTTGTAATGGTGATAGCACATTGCTTTTTACACTCATAATAGCACTTTCTCTACCAACAGCAACTCTATTTCCATTAAAATCTCTATGTATATAGTACTCTTCGTTGCTAGTGCCTCGATTTTGTAAATCTTGGACAACAGGCGAATCTATAGTTGTATTTGGTATATATATCCAAGTCACAGTATCAGAATTTTGTTTTTTTGCTTTTTCAAATTTTTCTTTAAAATTATGGTTTGCAATTTCATCTTTTATTTCTTTATCTTCTTCTGCTGTTGCTTTATCTTCTATTTTTATTTCAGATGAAACAAGGGTTTCTTTATCTTTATTTTTTTTACAACCAGGTAAAGTTAAACTAGTTGTTAAAAGTGTAATTGTTAATAATTTAATTAATGTATTTTTTAACATTTAACTACAAACTCCTTATATTGTTTTTTAATTTGTACCTTTTAATTTTTCGGCTCTGTCGAACGTTATTAAAGAATCTAGTAATTCATCTAAATCACCGTTCATTATATTATCAATTTTATATAGTGTTAAACCAATGCGGTGGTCTGTAACTCTGCCTTGAGGGAAGTTGTAAGTTCGTATTCTTTCAGAACGATCACCTGTACCAACTTGTAACTTTCTTTCAGAAGCTATTTTTTTATTTTGTTCTTCTAATTTTTTTTCATATATTTTAGACCTAAGTATTTTCATAGCCTTATCTTTATTTTTGTGTTGGCTACGCTCATCTTGGCATTCAACAACTGTTCCAGAAGGAATATGGGTAATTCTAATAGCAGATTCTGTTTTGTTTATATGTTGCCCACCTGCGCCACTGGCTCTAAAAGTATCTATTTGTAGGTCGTTTGGGTTAATATCTACTTCAACATCTTCAACTTCTGGTAAAACAGCTACTGTTACAGTAGAAGTATGTATTCTACCGGATGTTTCTGTTTCTGGTACACGTTGAACTCTGTGAACACCACTTTCAAATTTAAGTTTTGAATAAGCGCCAGTTCCTTCTATTAAAAAACTAATTTCTTTTATTCCGCCAAGTTCTGTTATGTTAGATGATAATATTTCAGTTTTCCACCGTTTAGCTTCAGCGTACATAGTGTACATTCTGTATAACGAATTAGCAAAAAGGGCAGCTTCATCGCCGCCAGCGCCACCTCTAATTTCTACAATAACGTTTTTGTCATCATTTGCATCTTGCGGCAATAAAAGAACTTTTAATTCCTCAGAAATTTTATCTATTTTAGTTTTACTTGCATCAAACTGTTCTTGGGCTATTTCTTTAAGTTCTTTATCTGATTCATGGTCGTTTAAAATTTCTTTTGCTTCATCTAATTCACTTTTGGTAGAACAGTACTCTCTGTATTTTTCTACTATAGGAGATAATTTTTTAGCTTCTTTCATAAGTTTGGTATATTTCTGGTTATCACATATAGTGGAAGGGTTAATTAATTCCTCATTTATTTCTTTGTATCTATCATCAACAGATTTAAGTTTATCGAACATATGTATGAAAACACCTTCCTTTTATTGATTATTTGACCTATATATTATATATGATTTTAGGTTGTTTTTCAATAGTTAAAAATAGAAAATTTTGTTTTACAAATAAATTTATATCTGATATAATAATTTAAAAGATAGTGATAAAGATTTGTAAATTTTGTATGGGTGTATTAACGTTAATCAAAGCAAATGCCCAAAATATGTAAATAGAGACAAAGGAATAAATTATGGTTGAATATAGTGCAAAGTCGTTGCATGGTACAGAGTTAATAGCAGAACAAATAGCAAATAAAATAGGTGCTAACGATGTAATAGCTTTAAATGGAGGGTTAGGTGCTGGTAAAACAACATTTACAAGATATTTGGTTAAGTGTTTAGGTTCCTTAGATTTAGTTTCTAGCCCAACTTTTTCGTTAGTGAACCATTATAAATCTAAGCCAGAAATTTTTCATTTTGATATGTATAGAATAAAAACAGAATATGATTTGTATTCTATAGGTTTTTTTGATTATATGGATGCTGGTAATATATTAATTATTGAATGGAGTGAAAATATTATTGAATTTTTGCCACCAAATGTAATTGAAATTTACATTAGTGTTGTTGATGAATATTCTCGTAATTTTAAAATAATTTCGCGTGGAGATGATAGATTTTGAAATCTATGGCAATTGATACGTCGGCAAAAACTGCTTCTATTGCTATATATAATAACAATAAATTGTTAACAGAACATTTTTTGCATTCAGGTTTTACACATAGCCAAACGTTAATGCCGATGTTAGATTTTTGTTTAAATATTTCTAAAACAGATATAAATGAAATAGAGCAATTTGTAGTTACAGGTGGTCCAGGGTCTTTTACAGGGTTAAGAATTGGTATGGCTACTGTTAAAGGGTTGGCAATAGCAAAAAATATTCCGTGCAAAGTGGTTTCTACTATAAAAACATTAGCTTACAACTTAATAGATTTTAATGGGTTTATAGTTCCAACTATGGATGCTAGATGCAACCAAGTTTATACAGGTTTTTTTAAATGTGAAAATAATGTAATAACTAGAGTAGGCGAGGATTGTGCAATACATTTAGAAGAATTGAAAGAAAAAATTTACTATTATAAAAATAGCATTTTAAAAAATAATAATGGATATAAAATTTTTTTACTTGGAGATGGGGCACAATTATGTTATAATTATTTACAAAGCTTTTCTAAAGTAGAAGATGCTATGATTAAAATTGTTTCTGAAAATTTAAGATACCAAAAAGCATCTAGTTTGTTTTTAGCTTCATTAGATGAAGAATATGTTAGCAATGAGGCTATAGTTCCTACATATTTAAGGTTGTGTCAAGCTCAAAGGCAATTGGGTATTAAAGAGCAATAATTAAAATATTAAATATTTTAATTAATTTTATTTTTGCAAGAAGGTGAATAAATGGTTGCAATAGGTGCAGATCATGGGGGTTTTTTACTTAAAGAAGAGGTAAAAAAATATTTAGATGAAAACAAAATAAAATATAAAGATTTTGGTGTTTTTAATGGTGAAAAATCTGATTACCCTATAGTAGCTAAAAAAGTTGCAAATGTTGTAGCAGATAATAATTCTGAGTTTAAATTTGGTTTACTGTTTTGTGGAACAGGGCTAGGAATGGCGTTAGCTGCTAACAAAGTGAATGGAATAAGGGCAGTTTGTTTAACTGATAGTTATAGTGCAAAATTTTCACGGCTACATAATAATGCTAATATATTGTGCCTTGGTGGGCGAGTTGTTGGGGTAGGGTTAGCAGAAGAGCTTATAAGTATTTTTTTAACAACACCTTTTGAAGGTGGTAGGCATGAAAAAAGGTTGAACATGATATGATTTTTGAATTTGGTTTGTAAATATTATAAAAATATTGTAATATGTAATAGATGGTAAAATAAATTTATTGGAGGTTTTTTTGTGAATAAAAAAGAATTTATAAATAAAAAGGTGTTTGTGATAGAGCACCCTTTAATACAACATAAAATTTCGTTGCTTAGGAATAAAGATACTGGTTCGAAAAAATTTAGAGAATTAATTTCGGAGTTAGCAATGTTAATGTGTTTTGAAGCAACTAGGGATATGCAGTTAACTAGTACAGAAGTTCAAACACCAGTTGGAGTTGCTAAATGTAAAGTATTAGCCGGTAGAAAAGCTGCTATAGTATCTATTTTAAGGGCAGGTGAAGGTATGATAGGTGGAATGTTGCAACTTATTCCTGCGGCAAAAGTTGGGCATATTGGGTTATATCGAGACCCTGAAACTTTAAAACCGATGGAATATTATTGTAAGTTACCTTCAGATATAGGCCAAAGAGATGTTTTTGTTACAGACCCTATGCTTGCTACAGGTGGTACAGCTGTAGATGCTATAGAGCAAATAAAAAAGCGTGGTGCAAAAAATATAAAATTTATGTGTATAGTTGCAGCTCCAGAGGGTTTAAAATTATTGCAACAGTCGCATCCAGATGTAAATATATATTGTGCAGCGTTAGATGAGGGGTTAAATAGCCATGGTTATATAGTACCTGGGCTTGGAGATGCTGGGGATAGAATATTTGGAACGAAATAAATTAATATTGTAAATTATTTGTTATAACGGAGGCTAATTGTGAAATTATTTATAGATACAGCTAATATTGAAGAAATAAAAATTGCCAATGAATTGGGAATAATTGATGGTGTAACAACTAACCCTACTTTAATAGCTAAAGAGGGTAGAGATTTTAAACAGGTTGTTGCAGAAATAGCAAATATTGTAGATGGGCCAATATCTGCAGAAGTTATTTCTTTAGAAAGTGAAAAGATGATTGAAGAAGCCGTGGAACTTTCTAAAATTCATAAAAATATAGTTGTAAAGGTGCCTATTTGTAAAGAAGGGTTAAAAGCGGTTAGTTGTTTAAGAGGCAAGGGAATAAAAACAAATGTAACATTAATTTTTTCAGCTCAGCAAGCTTTGTTGGCAGCAAAGGCTGGGGCTACATATGTTAGCCCTTTTATTGGGCGGCTAAATGATGTGGGGCAAGATGGTATTACTTTAATTAAAGAGATTGTAAATTTGTTTTTAGCCCAAAAATTAAAAACACAAATTATTTGTGCTAGTATTAGGGACCCAATACAGGTAGTTAAATGTGGGGAATTAGGTGCAGATATTGCCACAGTTCCTTATAAAATATTAATGCAGATGGTGGAACATCCATTAACTAAAATAGGTATTAGTAGGTTTTTAAGTGATTGGAGTAAATTAAATGTTTAATTAAAAGTATTATAAAAGTTATTAAAGCTAAAAATAAAAATGTTTCTTACGAAACATTTTTATTTTTAAAACTACATTTTTTTAATAATACTTTATTTTAAGTTTTAATAGAGTTAATGGGTTTAGT
>CAKTAG010000026.1 GCA_934527325.1 uncultured Candidatus Soleaferrea sp. | reverse complement strand
AATACCAATTAGATTTAGAGTTTTATCAAGATTTAAAACTTGCTTTAGAAGATGGAAAAGCTGCTAGAAGCTACATTGCTAAAAATGAAAATGAACAAAAATTATTAGAAGAAATGAACTTATTATCTTTTAAGCCTGTTATATATGTTGCAAACATGAGTGAAATGGATTTTGTTAATAATATTAATAACAACAAAAATTACCAAGAAGTTTGTAACATTGCAAAAACTGAAAATTCATTAGTTATTCCGGTATCTGCTAAAATTGAAGAAGAGATTGTAGATATGCCTTTAGAAGATAAAAAACTCTTTTTAAATGAATTGGGTTTAGAAGAATCTGGATTAGATAGGTTGATTAAAGCAGGGTATAAAATTTTAGGTTTGATTTCTTATTTAACAGCTGGTAAGCCTGAAGTTAGGGCTTGGACTATAAAAAAAGGTACTAAAGCTCCTCAAGCAGCAGGTAAAATTCATACAGATTTTGAGAGAGGTTTTATAAAAGCAGAGGTTGTATCTTTTAATGATTTTGCAGATTGTGGAAATATGTCTTTGGCAAAGGAAAAAGGGCTTGTTAGGTTAGAAGGAAAAGAGTATGAAATGAAAGATGGAGATATTGTTCTTTTTAAGTTTAACGTTTAATTAAAATTGTAAATTGTTATCTCCAAAAAGAGTAAATTTTATGAATATATTTTTTATTGTTTTATGGTTATTTTTGATTATATTTGTTTTACCTCTATTTTTACCATTAAAAATAGAGGTAACTTATGATAACACAGTGCCACGTTTTGTAATTCTTAAACTGCAAGTCTTATTTTTTAAATTTAAAATTAATAAAATTTTAAATAAAAAAAATACTAAACCGCTAAATAGCAATAAAAAAAGAAACAATAAAAAAATTACAAATAATAAAAATAAAATAATAAATCAATTTAAAAATATGGAATGGAATGAATATTATTTATTAATACAAAAAATTGCTAGTGTTTTAACAGAGGGGATAAAAAAATTATTAAATCACATAGTTATAGAAAATATATATCTATATTCTATAATAACAGGTAATGAAGCTGCAGAAATAGGAATAAAATATGGAAAATATAATATTTTAGTTTATAATATATATGCTATTTTAAATAAAATTTTTTATATAAAAAATGCCAATATATATCTTTACCCTAATTTTGTAAATAGTGAATCTAAAACTTATTTTAATATTAGGTTAAAATTTAAACCTATAATAATTATAGCAATTTTACTTGCTATAATTTTGAATTTTGGTATAATTATATGTAGTAAGTGTAAAAGGTTAAATAAAATTAAGAAGGTGTAATGTTATGCAAAATCATCCGCTAAAAGATATGATGGATACTTCTATGAGTAAACTTAAAGATTTAGTTGATGTTAACACTATAATAGGAGATAAAATTGTAACAGAAGATGGAAAAGTGATTATTCCTATTTCTAAAGTCTCATTTGGTTTTGGTTCTGGTGGTACAGAATTTTCTGTAAATTCAAAATCAGAAACTAAAAACGAAATAAAACCAATGCCTTTTGGTGGCGGCGGTGGTGGTGGTGTAACTATTACCCCAATTGGTTTTTTGGTTTCTGATAAAAATGGAGTTTCTCTTTTGGAATTATCTGGAGAAGGAATGAATTTAGAAAAAGTAATTGATGCTGTTCCTGGTGTAGTTAACAAAATAACAGATATATTTTCTAAAAAAGAAAAATCGAAAACAAAAATTGAAGTGAAAGAAAATATTAAATGATTTTTTATGATTTGTAGCATTTTGTAATTTTTGGATGCATTCATCATTTTTATTTTTTGCGCATAGATATTTATAAAAGCAAGTATGTAAAAAATTAAACTAAAAAATATTATAAAAAACTGCTTTTATTATATAAAATTAAGTAGGGATGGTGCGATAACTAATAAAATGAATTTAAAAAAAATTTTTTCAATCTCTTTTGCAATAATTATCCAACAAATTACAGTTTTTGAAATATTTGCAGATGTTAATATAGTAGATATAGGTGATATAAAAGCAGAAGGTGTTGCTGTAATTGATGTTGATACAGGGCGCCTTATTTATGGAAAAAACGAAAATAAAAGAATGGCTATGGCTAGTACTACTAAAATTATGACAGCGTTAATAACCCTAGAACAACCAGATTTAGATTCTTACTTTACAGTAGATTCTAAAGCTATAAAAATTGAAGGTACTTCTATGGGGCTTTTAGAAGGAGATAGCGTTTGTTTAAGAGGTTTAGCTGTTGGAATGTTATTACCTTCTGGTAATGATGCTGCAGAAGCTGCTGCAGTTAGAATTGCTGGTACACAAAGCAATTTTATTAAATTGATGAATGAAAAAGCTATTTCTTTAGGGTGTACTAACACTAATTTTGCAACAACATCTGGCTTGGATGATGATAACCACTATTCAACCCCAAAAGATATGGCTATTATTGCCAGGCATGCTTTAATGAACGATACTTTTGCTGAAATTTGTAAAAGACAATATGAGACATTAGAATATGGTAATCCACCTTATAGAAGAACGTTAAAGAACCATAATAAGCTTTTAGGTGAATATCAGTATTGTATTGGAATAAAAACTGGCTTTACAGATAATGCAGGTAGGTGTTTAGTTTCTGCTGCAGAAAAAGATGGTGTAAGGGTAATAGTAGTTACTTTGAATAGTAGTGATATTTGCGAAAGTCACATAAATATTTACAATAAAGTTTTTGAGCAAATTTACAAGTATACGCCAGCTGTTAAATTACCAGTACATAATATTAGAGTGGTTGGTGGAGAAATTGTAGGTGCGCCAATTGAAAAAAAATATAATTCAGATATTTTAATAGTTAATGGAGAAGAGAATAAAATAAAGAATAAAATAAAATTAAAAAAATTTTTATATGCACCGGTTAAAAAAGGGGAAATAATAGGTGAAATAGGGTATTATATTGATAATAAAAAAATAGCTGTTGAACCAATTACGGTAGGTATAGATGTAAAGCCTGAAAAAAATAGAAGTTTTGGAATTAATTTATTTATGGGATTATTTACAAAAAAATTATAGAATACCAACATCAAATATAAATTAAAATTAAGTAAGAAAGAAAAAATATGAGTAAAAATACAAAAGAAAGAATACAAAAAGTTTTATCAGAGTATGGCGTAATGAGCCGTAGAGAAGCTGAAGAAGCTATTGTTAAAGGTAAAATAAAAATTAATGGGCACATTGCTAAAATAGGAGCTAAAATTGACCCAATAATAGATACTGTTCACATTGGAACTAACAAAGTTGATTTTGGAAGTAAACATGAAAATGTATACATTATGATGAATAAACCAAGAGGTTACGTTACAACAACTAAAGATGAATTGGGCAGAAAATGTGTAATGGATCTATTAACAGGTGTTAAAGAAAGAGTTTACCCTATAGGGCGTTTAGATAAACTTTCTGAAGGTATGCTTTTATTTACAAATGATGGTGATTTTGCAAATAAGATGATGCATCCTAGTTCTAATATTTCTAAAACTTATAGAGTTACAGTAAAAAATAACGTTACAGATGAACAAATTACTAAATTAGCTTGTGGTGTAAAAATAGATGCTGGATTAACATTACCAGCTTATATTAAAGTAATAACAAATGAAGAAAATAGATGTGTTTTTAAAATTACAATAACAGAAGGTAAAAATAGGCAAATCAGAAAAATGTGTGAAGCTGTTGGGCTTGATGTTATAAGGTTAAAAAGAATATCAATTGGAAATTTAAAATTAGGAATGTTAAAACCTGGTAAGTACAGAGAACTTACACATGATGAGGTTAGAATAATAAAAGGTAACTTAAAAAATAAAAAAAGGTAAGATGTGAGGGTTTATGAATAATACAGAAAAAACAATGGATAAAATAATAGCTGTTTGCAAAGGTAGAGGGTACGTTTACCCTGGTTCTGAAATATATGGTGGGTTAGCTAACACTTGGGATTATGGACCTTTGGGGGTTGAGTTTAAAAATAATATAAAAAAAGCTTGGTGGAAAAAATTTGTACAAGAATCTTCATATAATGTTGGCTTAGATTCTGCAATTTTAATGAATCCTCAAGTTTGGGTAGCTTCTGGCCATGTTGGGGGATTTTCAGATCCATTAATGGATTGTAAGAATTGTAAAACTCGTCATAGGGCAGATCAGTTAATAGAGGCTCAGACTGGTGAAAATGTAAATGGTTGGTCTAATGAAAAAATGCAAGAATATATAATAAGTAATAATATAAAATGCCCTAATTGTGGAGCTTCTGATTTTACTAATATAAGAAATTTTAATTTAATGTTTAAAACATTTCAAGGTGTAACAGAAGATAGTAAAAATGAAATTTTTTTAAGGCCAGAAACAGCACAAGGAATATTTGTTAATTTTGCGAATGTACAAAGAACTAGCAGAAAAAAAATTCCATTTGGGGTAGCTCAAATAGGGAAGTCTTTTAGAAATGAAATTACACCAGGGAATTTTATTTTTAGAACAAGAGAATTTGAACAAATGGAATTAGAGTTTTTTTGTAAGCCAGGCAGCGATTTAGATTGGTTTGGATATTGGAAAGATTATTGTTATAATTTTTTGTTAAGTTTAGGTTTAAAACCACAAAATATTAAACTTAGAGATCATGAAAAAGAAGAATTGTCTCACTATTCTAATGCAACAACAGATATTGAATTTTTATTTCCATTTGGTTGGGGTGAGCTGTGGGGAATAGCTGATAGAACTAATTTTGATTTATTACAGCATATGAAGTACAGTACAAAATCTTTGGAATATTTTGATAGTGAGACAAATGAAAGATATATACCATATGTTATAGAACCTTCTTTAGGTGCAGATAGAGTAGCGTTAGCTTTTTTATGTGATGCTTACGATGAAGAAGAAGTTGGTGAAAACGATGTTAGAATAGTTTTAAGATTGCATCCGGCATTAGCACCAATTAAAGCTGCTGTATTACCGTTATCTAAAAAACTAAAAGATGAATCTATGGAAGTGTATAAACAACTTTCTAAAAAATTTATGGTAGAATATGATGAATCGGGCTCTATAGGAAAAAGATATAGAAGACAAGATGAGATTGGAACACCTTTTTGTGTAACGTATGATTTTGATTCTAAAGAAGATGGTTGTGTAACCATAAGAAATCGGGATACTATGTTGCAAGAAAGGGTAGCTATTAAAGATATTGGATTATATATTGAAAAATTTTTAGAGTTTTAATTAAAGATTAATTATTGATTTATTTATGCCGTTTGAAATTTGCAGTGTTAGGGTTCCAAACGCTTGGGATGTTTACCCAGAAGAATTTCATAAAATGTACGAAAAATTATCAGGGTACGTTGCAAGTGGAATGGATACAGATTATTTAACTTGTACATTTAAAGGTGTACATTATGAAGCTAAATTATACCTTGTAGTTAATTTTTATTTTATATAATATTTTAAGTTATAGCAGATGATTGCAATTTTAAGTTTTGGTATTTCTCTACTATAACTTTTTTATATTACATTTTAAATTGTATTTTATTATAAAATTTTACTTATACATAAAAAATATGCCATATAGTGTTGTAATTTAGAAATGAATTTAGAAAAAATTTTTACAAAAAATATTGACAAACTTTTTATTTTGTGTTAGACTTTATTTAGTTGGTACCATTATAGTTTTATTGGTTCGCCGATGTGGCGGAATTGGCAGACGCATACGACTCAAAATCGTACGGGAAACCATGTGGGTTCAAGTCCCACCATCGGTACCATGAATAATAAAATTTGGCGGCATAGCTCAGCTGGCTAGAGCATTCGGTTCATACCCGGAGAGTCGTTGGTTCAAATCCAACTGCCGCTACCAGTTTTTCTTATTTTAATAACAAACTCCTTTATTAAAACCCAAATTGTTTAATTTACATAAACATTTGGGTTTTAATATTATATTTATAAATAATAAAATATTTATAATTTTACTCTTGTTATACCAGCTCCAAGAGCTTTTAAATCTTTATCTATATTATCGTACCCTCTGTCTATATGTTTTATATCTAAAATTTCTGTTGTGCCATCTGCTGCTAACCCAGCTACTACTAATGCTGCTCCGCCTCTTAAATCTGGGCAGTGAGTAACTGCACCACTTAATTTATTAACTCCGTATACAACAGCTACTTTACCTTCTACAGCTATTTTAGCACCTAAGCGATTTAATTCACAAACATGTTTGTACCTACTTTCAAAAATATTTTCTACAAAAACACTTGTGCCATTTGCTACTGTGCACATTGCCATAATAGGTGCTTGTAAATCTGTTGGGAACCCAGGGTAAGGCATTGTTCTTACAGTTGATATCCCTTTTAATTTTTTTTCATTTTGTATTCTTATATTGTCGTTATTTATAATTATTTTGCAACCAGCTTCTTCAAACATAGGTAAAACAGTTAACAAATGTTTAGGATTTATGTTTTTTATAAATACATCACCGCATGTTATAGCTGTAGCAGCCATAAATGTAGATGCTGCAATTCTATCTGGTATAACAATATGTTCACATGGATGTAACTTTGTTACACCTTCAATGTATATATTATCTGTTCCAGCACCTTTAATTTTAGCACCGCAGTTAATTAAAAAATTAGCAAGGTCAACTATTTCTGGTTCTCTAGCAGCGTTAGTTATTATTGTTTTACCTTTAGATGTAGCTGCTGCAAGTAATATATTTTCTGTTGCTCCTACACTGGGGAAGGATAGTGCTATTTTTGAGCCTTTTAATTTACCTTTTATTGAGCAATTTAAAAATCCATGTTCTTCTAAAATAGTAACACCCATTTTTTTTAAAGATGAAATGTGAAGATCAATA
Organism: uncultured Candidatus Soleaferrea sp.; assembly: GCA_934527325.1. Taxonomy (GTDB): domain Bacteria; phylum Bacillota; class Clostridia; order Oscillospirales; family Ruminococcaceae; genus RGIG8779. Next base: position 8,826 of record CAKTAG010000026.1, on the reverse strand, counting down.
GGTCTTGGACCTAATTCACATCCACCGGGGAACGATAACCTTGTTTTTTTGCACTGGGCTAACAAAGCACCAAGAAATATTATTGATGATCGCATTTCGTGCATTAAATTTTCTGGGATATCAGAGTTAATAATATTTTTGGAGTTAACTGTAACTGTAGAGCCATTTTTTTTTACTGTACAACCTAAATATTCTAAAATTTTTATAGAAGCTTCAACATCTAAAAGCGAGGGGCAATTATGTATTATACTTTCTCCATTACACATTAGCGTAGCTGCTAATATGGGTAATGCACTATTTTTTGCCCCATGAATACATACTTCGCCTTCTAATTTTTTACCACCTTGTATAATTAGTTTAGACAAAAATTTCACCTCACAAAAAACTTTTTCGCAAGGTATAATATGAATAATATTTAAAATTTGCTACTTATAAAGCGTATTTAATATTATTTTAATAGCAAATAATGGTGATGTGAAATTTTATTTTAAAATTTAATAAGGAGATTTTAAATGTTAAAGTTAGATAACCGTTTACAAATGCTTTACAATATGGTTAGGCCAAAATCTAAAATTGTAGATGTTGGAACAGATCATGGGTATTTAATATCTAAACTTATATTAGATAATAAATGTACATATGGCAAATGTGTTGATATAAATGAGAAGTGTTTAAAAAAGGCACAAAAATTAGCAAAAGAATATGGTATAACAGATAATATAAAATTTTCAAATTCCGATGGGTTGCAAGATGTTTTACCAGAAGAAGCCGATGATATAGTTATTGCTGGTATGGGTAGTGAATTGATTATAAATATAATTAAAAATTGTAATTGGTTAAAAAAAAATAATGGTAAATATTTAATATTACAACCAATGAAAAAACCTTGGTTATTGAGAGAATATTTATATAACAATGGGTTTACAATAATAAATGAAAATTTAACTTATTCTAAAAAATTTTTTTACGTTGCTATTGGGGCAAAATTTTGTGCTAATAATAAAAAAATATCTGATGTTGATAAAATAATAGGTTTATTGTTAAAAAAACCTAATGAATATACTCAAGAATATATTTCATATATTTCCAACAAAATAAATTGTATAGCAGAAAAAATATTAGTACATGAAAAAGATGAAAAAAAATACAATTATTACCAAAATTTATGTTGCAAACTTAACAATATAATCGCTCAAAACATAAAAAATATCTAAAAAAATATATTTTTACTATATTTATAATGGACATTCTGTATAATTTGTGATATACTATTAACATGTAAGAGTCACGGTATTAAATATGAAATTACTATTTAGTTAGTTATTTTATATTTTGTTATAATTTTAATATTGGTGTGTTTTTTAATACTGAACTCAAATAAACATATTTTGTACAAGGATGTGTAAGTACTAATGAAAAGAACTAAATTTTTAGCATTATTTGTTACGGTGTTGTTATTAATAAGTTTTGTAATATCTGCTGAACGGCCAGATATTAAAGATGATTTATATGAAAATGTGAATTATGAATGGCTTACAAAAACTATATTACCCGCTAATACGTCTTATTATGATGACGATATTGCTATGAACCCTTTTATTTCTGTACTTAAAAGCTATGCTTCAAATCCTTCAGCCTTAAACCCGAACTCAGAAATAGGTAAAGCTGTTAACACTTATATTTCTTTACAAGATTACACTTCTAGAAATGCTTTAGGTATTACACCTATTTATGGGTATTTGCAGCAAATAGATGCTATGAATTCTTTAGAGGATTTTGCCAATTTATGTGCATCGTTAACTAAAAGTGGTTTTAATGTATTAAATATTAGGTATTTGGCTAAAAACAATAAGCCAACTATTAAACTTATGGATTTTTACCTAGATATGTATTACACTAGTTCATATAATTCGAATTATGAGGCTTACTTAAAAAAATTATTTTCTCTTATAGATGCATCTAGTGCACATACAATTACAGATAGTGTTATAGGGTTAGAAAGAGCGCTTGCTAAGCATTCTGATGCAAACCACTATAACGAAATTAAAGGTGCAGATTTTCAACGTTTAATGGCAATTAGTAAAGAGAATAATTTTTCTGAAATTTTTAAATCAGCTTTTGTAAATCAGTTGGGTATAAAAAGCAATGTAAAATTTTCTTTAAAAAAAGATCTTGTATGCCAATTACAAATTATAAGAACTACTGATATACCTTTGTTAAAAAACTTTTTAAAATCTTGTGTGTTAAGGAATTGTGCTGGTTTGTTAACCCAAGATATTGAATCTAGTTGGGCAGCTCATAAAAATTATTCAGGGCTAACTAAAGATTCTTTATACACTAAAATATTAATGTCTTCTATTGGTTTTTGCAGGTTATATGGAATAGGTTTAGTAGAAAATATGTCTTCTGAAGATAAAATTTTTGCTAATGATGTTTTTGATACAGTTAAAAACCAATATATTACTGATATAGGAAATTTAAAGTTGCAATCTGAATCAAAAATAAAAAAACATTTAAATAATATTAAAATTTCTTATGGTGTCCCAATAGATATGCAAGCTGGTGTACCATTTCCTTCTATTTCGAAAAATTCGCTTATTAATAATATTTTAAGCTTAAATGCCTTTAACACGGCTGTTTGTGTATCAAAATCTAATAAAGGTCAGTTGTTTAATTATGTTCAAGAAAAAACATATATTTTGGCTAATGTTGACCCTAATATGGCTTATGATTCTATTACGCATAGTGTAATTTTTTGCCCGTTAATATTTAATTCTAGCAGATATAATAGTTCTTTATCTCAAAATAAAAAATGGTTAGGAATGGCTTTTACTATAGGTCATGAAATAGGTCATAGTATAGATTCTAGAAATGTACCTAATTTAGCAAAATTATATAATTTACCTTCTTCAGATGTTAAAATTTTATCTTCAGTATTTCAACCTATTTCAAATCAAATTTCAACATATTCGATTAATATATCTAATAAGACTTATAACATGAACCCTACAAGAGTTTTATTTGAGGCTGTGGCAGATTATTATGGTGTTAAAGTAGTAATTGAAATAATAATTCGGCAAAAAAAAGATGTGTCGATAGAAGAATTCTGTGCAACTTATGCTCAAATGAGAAGATCTATAGCAACTGATTTAAAAATAATAGATATTTTAACAAAAGAATTCCACCCTACAAATAAATTTAGAGTAAATGGAACACTTTCAAATTTTGAAGAGATATGCAAAACCTACAATATAGGTAATACAAATGGAATGTATATTCTACCAGAAAAAAGAGCAACAGTTGGTAAATAAATTAACTGATAATTTGATTGTTAAAAATTGTTGCATATTAGTGTTTTTTTACATGTTATTTGTTTTTTAGAAATAGCAAATATATTTGTTATTAAAAACCATGTAAATATTTGGTGTTGTTAAATAATAAATAATTATATTTAAACTACTTTAAATTAAGATATTCTGAATAGTTATAACTACTTAGTGCAAAAAAATTTCTTTGATGATATTTTTGTTTTACCATTGAAGAAATTTTTTTTGCAGATTTTTTTATATTTAATTCTAAAGTAATAAATATGTTGAATTTATTTATTAAATAATTTTGAGGATTTAAAGGATATTTTTTAGTTGTTGTTACAAAAAATGTCAATATATGACATTTATAATTGTGTTGACAAACTTAATATATTATGTATAATATATTTTGTGCAAAAAGTATGGCTATAATTTAGTTAAATATCCGCCCATAGCTCAGCTGGATAGAGCATCAGATTCCGGTTCTGAATGTCGCAGGTTCGAATCCTGTTGGGTGGGCCATTTTTTTTGTTAAATAAAGTTTTATAGCAATATTTAGTGATGTTGTTAAATGCCCCTGTTTAATTATGCTTTTTAATTAACACAAAATGTGCACAATTTAAATTTTAATATACAAATTTTAAATTGTGGTATAAAAATTAATTGAAAAAAAAGTATGTACAAATTATTTTTTTAATGCTATAATGTAATTGTGTTTTAAATAAATGTTAATTAAGTGTGAAAAGCAAATATGTTTATGGAATATGTTAATAGTGTACTTTTTAATAATATGGTTATGTTAAAGAGAGGGGAGCTTTTTTTGTGAATTTTCCTGAAATTCTTTTGCTTTGTGGTGGTTTAGCTTTATTCTTGTATGGAATGAACATCATGGGTATTGGTTTAGAAAAAATTTCTGGAGGAAAACTTCATCAAACTCTTGAAAAGTTAACAAGTAATATTTTTAAATCTATTGCTTTGGGTGCTATTGTTGCAGCATTAACACATAGTGCTTCTGCCACAACAGTTGTTGTAATAGGGTTGGTTAATGCTGGAATATTAAAATTAAGGCAGTCTATAGGGGTTATTATGGGTGCTAGCATAGGCACAACTGTAACTGCCCAAATTTTAAGGTTAGGTAGCTCAGGGAGTAGTAATTTTTTTATAGATCTTTTAACACCTCGGTCATTAGCTCCAATTTGTGCAGTTATAGGAATGTTAATATTTACATTTGCAAAAAAACAAACAAACAAAAATATTGCCGAAAGCTTGCTTGGATTTAGTATATTGTTTTTTGGAATGATATTTATGGAAGATTCTATGGTGCGTTTGAAAGACGACCCAGAAACTTTAGGCAAGTTTTTTATGATATTAGCTAACCCATTTTTGGGGATTTTGGTAGGAATTGTTATAACTGCCATATTACATAGTTCTGCAGCTTCTGTAGGTATTTTACAAGCATTAAGTGCATCTGGTTACATAACTTACGCAACAGCGTTGCCTATAATTATGGGTCAAAATATAGGTACTTGTGTTACCCCAATTATGGCAGGTTTCGATACAAAAACAGATGCCAAAAGAGCCTCTTTTATACATTTATATTTTAGCCTTATTGGTACGTTACTATTTTGTATTTTTATATATACTTTTCAATATTTTGTTGGGTTCCCGTTTTGGTTAAAGGCAATAGATAAAGGTGGTATTGCTAATTTTCATACTTTGTTTAACTTTATAACAACTTTAGTTTTAATACCTTTTACTGGTTTTTTAGAAAAACTAACAGTTTGGACTATAAAGGGTAATAAATCTGATGAATTAACAGAGAGTCAAGATTATTTACTATCTTTAGATGATAGATTGTTATTATCTCCTGGGCTTGCTCTTATAAAATGTAATGATGTGGTTCTTACCATGGCAAATTATGCTAGAAAAAATTTTAATCAGTGTGTAAGCCTTATAAATAATTACGATTATAATGTGGTAAAAAAAATAAAAGATAGGGAATTAGCTATAGACAGAATGGATGATAAACTTAGCAATTATTTGCTTAAATTGTCTGCCGAAGCATTATCTGAAAAAGATAGTTTAAAAATTTCTGATATACTTCACCATATGGGAGAATTTGAAAGAATAAGCGACCATGCAACAAATATTTCTAAGGCAATAGAAAATATGTATCAATCAAAAAATAGATTATCTGATGCAGCTGTAAAAGAAGTTTCTATTTTGGCTTCTGCTGTTTCGGAGATTTTAGATGATGCTATTAAAGTATTTAAAACAAACAATATAGAGCTTGCTTATAATGTAGAACCTTTAGAGCAAGTTGTAGATGCCATGAGGAGTACAATAAAGCGTAGGCATATAGACAGATTGAAAGAAGGTATTTGTATTGTTGAATGTGGAATAGTATTCTTAGACATTTTGTCGAATTTAGAGCGTATATCAGATCATTGTTCAAATATTGCTTTATATATAATTGGTAGAGCATCTGATACAGAATTTAATACTCATACATATACAAAAGAGTTACATGAAGGTAAATGGGAAGATTACAATAACAAATATATAAGTTATACTCAAAAATATTATGCTGAATTATAATATTATAAAAAGTAGATATATGGTAATTGTTTACAATATTGTTACATAAAATATATTTTATTAGGAGAGATCAAAAAATGTCAAATAAATTATTTCAAGATGTAGTTTACCAAATGAAAGATACAATGGGAAAAGTTATTGGAGTAGTTGATAGTAATTTTACTATAATTTCATGTAGTGATGTTGCTAGAATAGGCGAAGTTTGTGAATATTTAAGTGCGGATGTAGAAGAAAATGTAGGTTTATTCACAAGGGATGGTTACACATATAAGTGCATACTATCTGATGAAAATAGAGTTTTATACGTAGTTTTTGTTGAAGGTGTAGATGATTTATCTAAAAAATATGCTCAATTACTTGCTATTACTGTAGAAAGTATTAGGCAATATTATGATGAAAAATATGATAGAACTAGCTTTATAAAAAGTGTAATTTTAGATAATATTTTACCTGGTGATATATATGTTAAAGCTAGAGAGCTACATTTTAATTCAGATACTCCTAGAACAGTGTTTATTATTAGGTCAGAGAATATTAATGATTCATCTGCGTTTGACGTAGTGCAAGGTTTGTTCCCAAATAAAGAGCATGATTTTGTTTTTAATATGAATGAGACTGATATAGTTTTAGTTAAAGAAATAAAATCGAATACATCACCTAAAGACCTTGAAAAATTGGCTAGATCAATATCGGATACCGTTAGTAGCGAATTTTATACAAAGGTTACTGTAGGTATTGGAACAACTGTTACTCATGTAAGGAATTTATCAAAATCATTTAAAGAAGCTCAAATAGCATTAGAAATTGGAAAAGTGCTAGATGTTGAAAAATTAATTACTAGATATGATGATTTAGGTATTGCTAGGTTAATATATCAATTGCCTGTAACTCTTTGCGATATGTTTATGAGGGAAGTTTTCAAAAAAGGTTCTATAGATTCTTTAGATCATGAGACAGTGTATACAGTTCAAAAATTCTTTGAAAATAACCTTAACGTATCCGAAACTTCAAGAAAATTATTTATTCACAGAAATACATTAGTGTATAGATTAGATAAAATTTACAAATTAACTGGTTTAGACTTAAGAATATTTGAGCATGCAATAACTTTTAAAGTAGCTATGATGGTTAAAAAATATTTATCTTCTAACCCAATAAAATTTTAGTGTGATTTTAAGTAGGTAGTTGTAGTAAAACAGGAGTGTAAATAATTTGATAGAGTTTTCTCATGTTTCAAAAATATATAAAAATAATACTAAAGCATTAAATGACATTTCATTTTTTGTTGATAATGGGGAATTTGTATTTATTGTGGGCCCTTCTGGAGCAGGCAAAAGTACGATAATAAAACATATTATTTTAGAAGAAAAAGTTACTGATGGTAACATAGTGGTAAACGATTATAATTTAGTAAAATTGCGTAGAAGGTATGTACCTAAATATCGCCGTTCAATAGGGGTTGTTTTTCAAGATTTTAGATTAATACCAGACATGAATATATATGATAATGTAGCATTTGCGTTAAGAGTTACTAATATTAAGAGTAATGACATAAAAAGGCGAGTACCTTACATACTTAACCTTGTTGGGTTAACATCTAAAGCTAGATGTTTTCCATCCCAAATATCTGGTGGTGAACAACAAAGAGTTGCCTTGGCTAGGGCATTAGTTAATAACCCTTCTATTATTATTGCAGATGAGCCTACTGGAAATATTGACCCTGAGCTTTCGTTTGAGATTATGGATCTTTTAAAAGAAATAAATAAATGTGGTACTACTGTTTTGGTAGTTACGCATGAACATGATTTAGTAAAAAAAATTCAGGGAAGAGTTATAACAATTGAAAATGGGCAGATATTTTCTGATACGAGTAGCCAGGATTGGAGTAGATACGAGCAATGAATAGCATAGGGTACTTAATAAAGCAAGGTTTAAAGAATACATTAAAAAATAGCGTAATGTCTTTTGCTTCAATTGGAGTATTGCTTTCGTGTTTGTTATTAATAGGAGTATCTGTTCTATTTTCTTTAAATATAAATAAAGTTATATATGACATAGAACGACAAAATGAAATTGTAGTTTTTCTTGATGATGATGTTAGTGAAGAGCAGATTAGTAATATTTCGGAATTTTTAAGTACAATGGATGTTGTAGAAACGTTTGATTTTGTTGATAAAGATGAGGCATTAAAAAATCATATAAAATTTATGGATGCAGATGCATGTTTGTTTGATAGTTTAAAAGAAGATAACCCGTTGCCAAATACATATAATGTAGTTTTATCTGACCTTTCTGAGATAGAGACTTGCATAAAGAAAATAGAATCACTAGAAGGGGTAAATAAAGTAAATGCACCTGTTGAAGTTGCTAAAATGATAGTAAGTATAAAACATGCTGTAAGTATAGTAAGTGTAATTATTGTTGCCATTTTATTATTGGTCTCGTTAGTTATTATTTCTAATACAATTAAATTGACGATTTATAGTAGGCGTAAAGAAATTAATATAATGAAATTTGTTGGTGCGTCAGATTTTTTTATAAAATTACCGTTTATAGTAGAAGGTGTTTTTATCGGGTTTGTATCTGCAATTTTAGCGCATGTAACTTTATGGGTAGGTTATAATTATTTAATTTCTAAAATAACAACAATAAATTTACAATGGGTGGTAAATTTATATAATAGTATGATACCATTTTACGATTATAATTTATATATATTAAGTGGTTTTTTGCTTATAGGTGGATTTGTTGGTATAATGGGAAGTTCAGTGTTTGTAAGGAAGTATTTAAGGGTATAAGAATTAGGAATAAAAAACTCGCCGGCTAAAGGCAGTTCGTAATAAAGATGTAGAATTCTTTTCAGCGTTTTCGATCTCTAAAGAATCACGTGGAGCGTTAGATAAAGAATTATGCTTATCGT
>CAKTAG010000025.1 GCA_934527325.1 uncultured Candidatus Soleaferrea sp. | reverse complement strand
CATATTAAATATTTAAAAATAATTTTACTTCGCCATTTTCACTATTTAAAGATTTTTGAACATCTATAATACGCTGATTACTACTCCCCCTAAATTTAAGAGCATAATCCATTTTATCTCTCTTAAACAATCCATCAATTAAAATATCCAAAATATTTAATAAATTTTTTACGTCTTCATTTATTTCTGCCTGTTCCAATAATTGTTCAAATGTATAACCACTGTAAGCTAGTATATTATAATTAAATTGTTTTAACCTTTTAGCAAGTTTAAAAAATTGCCCAGCTTGTAAAAACGGTTCACCACCAGAAAATGTAACACCATCTATTAACGGATTTTGCCTTATTTGCATTACAATATCTTCTATTGCAATATCGTAACCACCCTTAGTATTATGAGTATGTGGATTATGGCAACCTGGGCATTTATGCACACAACCTTGCGCAAAAACTACAAACCTAATACCCGGTCCATCAACTATAGATTCTTCTATTAAACCTGCTATTCTAATCATATCTTGCATAATTATTCATCCTTTTTTATTCTAATATTCAAGTATATTAGCTAAACTTACATATTATATTTATATTTTAAAAACGCCATACGTCAAAATTTTTAACCATATAATTACAAGCTGATATAACTGTTAGCACTACTGCCACATAAATTAAAGCATCGCCTGCAACCTTTACATATTCACAAAGCCTGCTATTGCTAACCAAAAAAAACGATTTATACGTTAACAACATAATTATAGCCAACATTTGAAAAACTGTTTTAACTTTCCCCCAAATATCAGCTGCAATAACATTGCCCTTGCTAGAAGCCATTAGCCTTATAGAATTTATTATAAAATCTCTAGATACTATAACAATAACTACCCACCCGCTAATTAAGCCTTGTTCTACCAAAATCACCATTGCAGATATTACCAGCATTTTATCTGCCAACGGGTCCATCAACTTACCAAAATTTGTTACCAGTTTTTGTTTTCTAGCAATATATCCATCTAAAAAATCTGTAAAACTTGCCACTAAAAATACAATAAGTCCCCACATATAAGAGTTTTGAACTATATTAGTGGATATTAAAAACACAAAAATTGGTATTAAAAAAATTCTTATCAGTGTTAACCTATTTGGAATATTCATATTTATTCTCCAAATTTTTACTTATTATTAAAAAATATGATAACTAATATGTGGAATTAAATTTTAACTGTAACAAATTCGCCAGGTGAAATAATTTTATTAAAATTATCTTCTAACAAAAATTCTATTTTAGCATCTATATCAGGTGCATCCATATAACTACGCCCATAGTATATGCCTTTATGTATTCCTTCCACTAAAACTTTTAAAGTTTTACCTTTTAAGTTCTTGTTAAATTTTTCTAAAATTTTATCTTGCTCTTCCATTAACAAATTTAATCTACGTTCTTTAACTTCTTCTGATATTTGATTTTCAAAATCTGCTGCCGGTGTATCTTCTTCTTTAGAATATTTAAAAAACCCTACTCTTGGTATTTCAGTTATTTTAATAAAATTTAAAAGTTCATTAAATTGCTCTTCTGTTTCACCAGGAAAGCCCACTATAAATGTTGATCTAATAACAATATCTGGTATTTTATTGCGTAACTTAGATATTACATCTAATATTAACTGTTTATCGCCTTTTCTGTTCATTTTTTTTAATATGCTGTTATTTACATGCTGAAAAGGTATATCTATATATTTAACTATTTTACCTTCTGTTGCCATTACATCTATCAATTCATCGGTTATTTTATCTGGGTACCCATATAAAATTCTAACCCACTCTATACCATCTATTTTGCAAATTTCTTTTAGCAAATCTGGCAATGCTAATTTATTGTATATATCTATTCCGTAACTTGTAGTATCTTGTGCAACTATATTTAACTCTTTAACTCCATTTTTTGCAAGCCATTTTGCCTCTTCAATTACAGCTTCTTTAGGCACACTTCTGTAGTTACCCCTAATAGCAGGTATAGCACAATATGTACATCTGTTATTGCAGCCTTCAGCAATTTTTAAATATGCATAATATCTAGGTGTAGTTAATATTCTTTTACCGTATATAAGCATATCTTCTTTTAGCGTAGAGTAAAAATTTTTTTCGCCCTTTAGCTTATTTAATATTATTTCCACTATATTTTTATTATCGCCTAAGCCAACAACAATATCTACATCCGGTATATTTTCTAATATTTTATCTTTATACCTTTCTGCTAAACAACCTGTTACTATTACCAGTTTTAACTTATTATTAAAATTTTTAGCATTGCTAAATTCCAAAATATTTTCTATTGATTCTTGCTTAGCAGATTCTATAAAACCACAAGTATTTATAATTATTATATCACAATTATTTATATCTGTCGATATACGAAAATGAGCATCCTTTAACAAAGCTAACATAATTTCTAAATCTACTTGGTTTTTAGGGCACCCTAACGATATTACTCCTATTGTAAAATCTTCAGCTTTTATTAGCTCTTTTTCCATTGTCATCTTTTTTTTCTCCAATTCCATCTAATAACATTTTATCATCTGCTATGTCATCTTTTTTTATTAATTTATCTCTTACTAGTTTATCTAATTCTGCCATTAGTTCCTTATCTTTTTTTAGATGCTCTTTAACATTATCTCTACCTTGCCATCGCAAATCTTTATAACTAAACCATGCCCCACTTTTATTTATAATATCTAATTTCACACACATATCAAGAATTTCACCTTCTTTTGAAATTCCTTCACCATACATAATGTCAAATTCAGTATCTTTAAAAGGCGGTGCAACTTTATTTTTAACTACTTTACACCTAGTTCTATTGCCTATTATTTCTGTTCCACTTTTTAAACTTTCTACCCTTCTAATTTCTAACCTAACCGATGAATAAAACTTTAAAGCTCTACCACCTGGAGTTGTTTCTGGGTTACCATATACAACACCAACTTTTTCACGTAACTGGTTAATAAATATAACAACACAGTTGGTTTTAGAAACTATACCCGTTAACTTTCTAAGCGCTTGAGACATTAACCTAGCTTGCAAACCAACATGTGAATCACCCATGTCTCCTTCAATTTCTTGCTTTGGCACCATAGCTGCAACAGAATCTATAACCACTATATCTATAGCACCAGACCTAACCAAAGCTTCTGCTATTTCAAGAGCTTGTTCACCAGTATCTGGTTGCGACACTAATAACGAATCTATATCTACCCCCAACGCTTTAGCATATTTAGGGTCAAGTGCATGTTCAACATCTATAAAAGCAGCCTCGCCACCAGATTTTTGTGCCTGAGCCACCACATGTAACGCTACTGTTGTTTTACCAGAACTTTCTGGCCCATAAATTTCAATTATTCTACCCTTTGGAACTCCACCTATACCTAAAGCTACATCTAACCCTATAGAACCAGTTGATATAGCTTCTACATTAAATGCTGTTTGGCCCAACTTCATTATTGCACCTTTTCCAAATTGCCTTTCTATTCTTGCTATAGCGGTTTCCAATGCTTTTTCTCTTTCATCTGTCATTAACTTAGCCACTTCCTTTAATATATTTTTTACACTACAAATTAACTAACTTTTAAGTTACCTTCTATTTTAATTTTATTTTTATTAAAAACTTGTAATATTATTTTATTTGTTCCTAAAATATTATTTTTAACTATAATCTTGTTGTTTCCATAACTTTTTATTTTAAAATTGTTAATACTATTTGTAATTTTGCTAACAATTAAACTTTCAGTCTCTTTTTTCACCATTATTTTTTTAATTTTATAAACTTTTATAACTTCTATTATGCTATCAATATCAACACCGTTATTCACAACTAACAGTTTAATATTATCCACTCCACAATTACTCATGGCTACATCTAAACTTGGCAACAAATATTTTTCATTTTCTGCAATAATAACAACCGCAGATTTATAATTTGAAACAATGTAATTTTCTTCACTTTGGTTAATTCTTTCACATGTAATATTTCCAAAATTAAATACATCATTTGATAATTTGCCAAATAGTATAATTATAAAACTAAACAACCATATGTATCTATTCATCTTTTGATTTTTTAATATATACCTATTCACACTTATTAAAATAAAAACCGCTACAAACCAAATATACAAATATTTTCTATTAGCAGAAATCGTATTAAAAGGTACCTCTGCCATAATTTGCGCTACACCTTTTATTATGTAAACACCTATTGAACTTAACGCTGCAAAAAATTTGTAAACAAAACTAAAACATGTTACCCCACCTAAAGCAGCAGTAATAATTATAAATATAAGTGTAGGTTGTATAACCGGCGCTAACACCACATTAGTTACAGGTGCTATTAACGAAATTTGCCCAAACTGTATTATTGTAACTGGCACTGTTAAAATTATAGCAGAAATAGAAACAGCTGCTGCATTACAAATAAACTTAATTATTTTAGCATTAGCGTTTAATTTTAATTTAACAATAAGTTTAAAGATTTTGTTATATACCTTTTGTTGAAATAATATTATACTCAATGTAGCCATAAATGAAAGTTGCAACCCCACATCCAACGCAGCAAACGGGTTAAAAACTAAAATTAAAATCAAAGCAAAACCCAATGAATTAATAGAATCTGCATCTTTATTTAGCAATACACCCACCAAGCAAACAATGTTCATTATGCCTGCTCTAACTGCAGAAGGTGAAAAACCTGCCATTGCAACTAAAAAAATCGTAAAAATAATAGATACTGCCGCTCTTTTTTTATTACTAAATTTTAAAAACTTTAATATACTATAAACTGTTTGCATTAATATTGTAAGGTGCAAACCCGAAACTGCCAGCAAATGAGATACTCCAGCTTTACTAAAATTCCTTTTAACTGAATAATCTAATCCACCTTTATCCCCTAACAACATGCCTGCCATTAAATACCCTTGGTTGTTACTATAACATTTAGTTAAATTAGTTTTTAAATATCTCCTAGAATCTAAAATAAATTTAGGTAAAATATCTTTCCAGGAACTTTTATTTTGCCATAAAAAATTTTCATCACTATAGCTAGTTATAGCAATAGCCTGATTTTTAGATTTATAATAGCGTTTAAGTTCTTTAGAAGCATCTAAATATGGACTAAAAAATTTCACTTTAGCTTTAAAGCGCTCATATGGTTCAATAGAAATCGTATCCCCCAAATACAGCCTAGTATTAAATTTTTTATATATGCCTTTAATAGAAATTTTTTCTACTTTAACATCATACACCTGGCCTTTTTCAACATTTTGTGGATAAGATGTTATAACCCCTTCTATCATAGCACTTTTACCATCTAAAGCTAATAATTTTTCAAATTCAAAACTATTTTTTATTGCGTAATAAAAAAAGCCCACAGAAGCTGTTGTTAAAATTACAACTATCATTTTTTTGCTAAATTTTTCGCCAAGCAACCAACATACTGCCGGCAACATAATCACTATTACAAAGCTTAAAGCTATGTTTACATTAAAACTAAAAAAATAAGCCATTAGCACAGATAAAAAAAACGTAAAACCTACATAAAATAATATTCTTTTCATTCTTGGTCAACTACTGGGTTAATTGTTACTGTTACTTTTGCAACCCGCTGTTCAGCAATTTCTTTTACAGTAACCTTCATATTTTTATATTCAAAAGAATCGCCTTCTTTTAATATTTTATGCAGTTGTTCCATAACCCAACCACCAACAGTGTTGCCTTCAGATTCAAAATGTTTTGTTGAAAAACCTAAATATTCCATCATGTTTTTTATGTTCATTGAACCTTCTACTTCATACGTTTTATCATCTATTTTAACTATATTTTGCTCTACTTCATCATACTCATCCCAAATTTCACCCACAAGTTCTTCAAGCAAATCTTCCATTGTTACTAAGCCCATTGTTCCACCATGTTCATCTGTTACAATTGCCATATGTGTTTTTTTTCTTTGCAGTTCCTTCAACACATCAGATATTTTTAACCACTGAGGAACAAATAATGGCTTTTGCAAGTTTTCTTCCATTTTAAAATTTTGGTTAAGTACCATACTTTTAAAAAATTCTCTTTCAAGTAATATACCAACTATATTATCTATAGTTTTATCATAAACAGGTACTCTAGAAAATTTTTCCGACATTAGTATTTTTTGAATATTTTCCACAGATTCTTTCATTTCTATAGCAATTATATCAACCCGCGGAGTTAAAATCTCTTCAACTGTAATTTCATCAAAATCTAATGCCATTTGCACAAGTTCACTTTCGTCTTTTTCTAACCCACCCTGATGTTCTATTTCATCAATCATACATTTAAGTTCTGCTTCTGTCATACTTTCTTCTGCTTCGCCGTTGCCACCTAAAACCACTTTGTGAATAACTTTTCTAATCCACAAAAAAATTGCCGTTACCGGGCTTAAAATTGTAATAAAAAAAGAGAGTATTTCAACAGTTTTTAAAAGGAAGCTATCTGCCTTTTCTTTAGCAAAACTTTTAGGTAATATTTCACCAAAAATTAAAATTATAACAGATATAAACACTGTTGCAATAAGTGGCCCTGATGATTGCCCAAAAATATTAATAAACAAAACTGTAATTAAAGATGTTGTAGCTAAATTAACAACTGTATTTCCAATTAAAATACTAGAAATTGTTTTATCAAAATTATTTGCTATTTCTAAGATTTTAGAAGCTTTTCTATCTCCATCTTCCGCTTTGTTTTTCAACCTCATTTTATTAGAACTAGTTATTGCTGTTTCGGATGAAGAAAAAAATGCAGACAGCATTATTAACACTAAAATTATCAGCCATCCTATAATATCTGAGCTCAAAATAATTTATCCCCCTTTTGTAAATCGCACAATAAAAAAACAACTAAACAAATTTTATATTTTTATTTTATAAAGAAAATATCTCTATTTTTTCTTCTACAACTTTTTGCATCAACATCCTAGCATTTCCACATATTTTACGCGGATCAAATTCATTAGGACATTCATTAAATATTTGTTTACAACCACTAGCAAACGCTAACCTTATATCAGTATCTATATTAATTTTATTTACACCTAATTTTATAGCCTTTTTTAAATCTTGTGCACTAATTCCAGAAGCTCCATGAAGAACTATTGGCATTTTTAACCTATTTTTTATAATATCTAACCTTTCAAAATCTAGCTTTGGTACCCCTTTATACATTCCATGCGCTGTACCTATAGCTATAGCTAAAGAATCTACATTGGTTTGTTTTACAAACTCTTCCGCTTCATCTGGGTTAGTGTACATAACATCTTTTTCATTAACAGATATTTGATCTTCTACACCATATAATCTGCCTAATTCAGCTTCTACGCTAACTCCACAGGCATGTGCAATTTTAACTATTTCTTTTGTTTTTTCTATGTTTGTCTCTAAATCATAACTAGAACCATCAATCATAACAGAGGTCCAACCACTAGCTATACATTTAACAATGGTATTATAAGTTGTGCCATGGTCTAAATGCAACGCAACTGGCACCGTAGCCTTTTTAGCAGCTAAAGTTACCATTGCTGCCAAGTAATCTATTCCAGCATATTTTATGGCGCCTTCCGAAGTTTGTATAATAACAGGAGATTTTTTATTTTCTGCAGCAGCAATAACTGCTTGCAAACATTCCATATTATTAACATTAAATGCACCTACTGCCAAATTCTTTTTTTCTGCCCAACGTAAAATTTCACTACCTGTTACTAACATTTTATTATAGTCTCCTTCTTTAAATTCCAATTAGCAATACACCGCTAATATGGTAACAATAAATACTATACATGTAATAATATAATTATAAACCATCCTTCACATTATTTCAACAAAAAGCCAAAACTTATTAAATAAAAAAATAGTGTATATTTAAAACATTTATAGCAGATATATTTTTCACAGTTAAAAAGGTACAGTATGAAGAGTTAATTACCTATTCATACTATACCTTTTATTTTACTACTAATTAATACTAAAGCAAATTAAAATTCACCAATATTTAACTATCTAAAAAAATCTTTACCACTAAAAATCTGTTTTTTCAAATGTTGCGCATACAGTTTCTGATTGTGATTTAGCAGAATCTGGACCTACAAATATTTGTTTAGCAGTACACCCACAATGCTGGTCGTTATGAACGCAGTTACAAACATCACATTTTAAACAATTTTTATGGCTTGAATTTTTATTAGGGCTACCATTAGATTGATAATTATTACCACAATTTGAATTACTCATAACAAAATCATCTCCTAAAAAATCAAACAAAAAATACTAGATTTACGCTTTTGCAAACATAAATCATGTTTATATTTTAACCTTATTAAAAATAAATATTCTAACTAAAAAAAATTTACAATCAAACTACATTTATAAACATAAGTGTAAAAAATTGCAAAATTATTCACTTTTAAAATATATATTTATTAAACAGTTGATATGTTGAATATTAAAAATCAAACCGAGAAAACTAATATTAAATATTAAAATTCCGGAGGGTTAAAATGGATATATCACAAAAACAATACGAACAAATAAATAAAGCCCACTCACCCAAAAGCCATATTGTAAAAGATTGTATTATGGCTTTTATTACTGGCGGAATGATTTGCACTATTGGCCAAATATTCGCCAATATTTACATTAATTGTGGGTTAGATAAGGAATCCGCCTACACGGTTGCTTCTATATCATTAATCTTGATATCTGCCACATTAACAGGTTTAAATATATATAACACCATAGCCAACGTTGCCGGCGCAGGAACACTTGTGCCCATAACAGGTTTTGCAAACTCTATGGTAGCACCAGCTTTAGAGTTCCAAACAGAAGGGCTTGTTCTAGGTGTTGGTGCACAAATGTTCACCATAGCTGGCCCAGTAATTGTTTACGGAACCATTACCTCTGTTTTAGCGGGCATTTTTTATTACTTTTTTCAATAAATAAACATATAGGCAATATTAAAACGCATATCAGCGCACATTACATTGTTAACCAATTCACTAGCATAAAACATACATTAATTATACTATTTTTTCTATTTTTGATAAATTTTTGAAAAAAATACAAAAAAAGGCTTTACAAATTTGTAAAATGATGGTATTATGTATTTGTAACTCCCTTCGTTAACTCTTTTATTTCCCCAATTAATATTTTTGGCGTTGCTTAAAATAGCAACGCTTATTTTTTTATAGCAAAATAAACTTACAGAATATTTTTAAGTTTAGCTCTTAAATAAAAACTTTATCTCCATTCAAAATCAAAAAAATAATTATGTTTTTATTTTTATTATTCACCTATTTTTCTAATTATTTTCTTCAATAATAAAAAAAATAATATATTTTACATAATATGATATTGAAAAATAATTGATAATTTGTTATTATTTAAATAGGATTTTTAAATTTTATTTTATGGAGGTAATAATATGCATCAAATGGTAACAATTAACAAATCATCAAAAAAATGCTTCATTCGAGGAGACACAATAAAATTAAATAGCTATTTTTTTAAGCTAATATTTTTATTTGTGTTTTTAAACCTGTTTAATTTTGTAAGTTTTGGCATAAATTATACTTTTGATGATGGCACTGTTACATTTTCTGGCGACGGAACAATATCTCAAACAGATGTAATGAATGCTGCAAATGATGATATCGAAACTATAGAAAAAGTAATAATAGGCGCCGATGTAACAGGTATAGGCGATATGGCATTTTATGGTTGCAAATCTTTAACAACTGTAAAATTTAAAAAAGGTTTCAAGTTAGAAACTATCGGCAAAAATGCTTTTTCTGGATGCACAAGTTTAGCAAACATAACAATACCAGCCAGTGTAACCGATATAAATCAACAAGCATTTTACGATTGTAAAAAATTAGCAACTGCAATATTTGCTGAAGGTTCCCAGTTAAAAACTATTGGTGAAGATACTTTTAATGGATGCACAAGTTTAACAGAAATAACAATACCAGCCAATGTAACAGGTATAGGCGATATGGCATTTTATGGTTGCAAATCTTTAACAACTGTAATATTTGCTGAAGATTCCAAGTTAAAAACTATCGGCAAAGATGCTTTTACTGATTGTAAAGCACTAACGGAAATAACAATACCAGCCAGTGTAACCGATATAAATCAACAAGCATTTTACTATTGTAAAAAATTAGCAACTGCAATATTTGCTGAAGGTTCCCAGTTAAAAACTATCGGCAAAGATGCTTTTAAAGAATGTGAATCATTACTAAAAATAGCAATACCAGCCAATGTAACAAAAATATGTGATGCTGCTTTTGCTGGATGTACTAATTTAACAATAGAAGTTGAAGAAGGCAACCTAAAATATGAAGTAAAAAATAATATATTATTTAGCAAAGATGCTGAACCAAGATTAATATTTTACCCTATAAGTAAAACAGATGAAACTTATACCATACCTAAAAATGTAACAATAGGTAACGCCGCTTTTGCTGGATGTACTAATTTAAAAAATATAGAACTTGAAGGCGGCAACACAAAATATAAAGTAAAAGATGGTGTATTGTTTAGCGAAGATGAAACATCATTAATATGTTACCCAGCAGGTAAAAAAGATACAAGTTATACCATACCAAAAGGTGTAACAATAATAGGTAAAGCCGCTTTTGCTGCATGTACTAATTTAAAAAATATAGTACTACCTCTCAGTATAACAAAAATAGAAGATGAAGCATTTTATGGCTGTATAGAATTACAATATTATTACCAAGGATCTAAAACTGATTGGAAATCAGTTAAAAAAGGTAACAAAAATCATGATATCGACAATAACCTATCTTTCAACAGTAACGATTTGATTTTGAAGTATGATTTTGAAACCAACACTCTAACAATTACTGGGCATAAAGATTGCAAAAGTGTAGATAGTGATAACTTAAGCGATGCAATATCTGCAATCTATCCAGAAGAATATGATAACATAATATGCAATTTAACAACAGTGATAATAAACGATGGTATAACAAGTATAGGCGAAGGTGCTTTTCGTGGATACGACAATTTAACGAACATAACGATACCAGCAAAGGTAACAAAAATAGAAAAAGAGGCTTTTTCTGGATGTATAGCTTTAACAACTGTAACATTTGCTGAAGATTCTGAATTAGAAAGTATAGGTGAAAATGCTTTTAGTGGATGCGAAAAGTTAACAAACATAACGATACCAGCAAAGGTAACAAAAATAGAAAAAGAGGCTTTCAAAGATTGTTATTATTTAGAAAGTGTAAACTTTAAAGCTAATTCCCAGTTAAAAACTATCGGTGAAGGTGCTTTTCGTGGATGTTTTGGGGAAGAAATAACAATACCTGGCGAAATAAAAATACCAAAAACTGTAACAGAAATAGAAGAAGAGGCTTTTTCTGGATGTATAGCTTTAACAACTGTAATATTTAACGAAGGTTCTAATTTAAAAACTATCAGCACAAGTGCTTTTCGCGATTGTTCTTCATTAACAAAAATAATAATACCAAAAACTGTAATAGCAATAGGTAACGCTGCTTTTTCTGGATGTACAGCTTTAACAATAGAAGTTGAAGAAGGCAACACAGAATATAAAGTAAAAGATGGTGTATTATTTAGCGAAAATGGAGCATTATTAATATTTTACCCTGCACGTAAAGAAGATTCAACTTATACCATACCAGAAAATGTAAAAATAATATGCGAAGCTGCTTTCGCTATAAATTATGATGAAAATACTAATTTAACAAAAATAATAACACCAAAAACTGTACAAAGCGTACAAACTGACGCATTTTTTAATCGTCAAAAACTAACCGTGTATTACTTAGGAACTCAGACAGATTTTGAATTGTTAAAAAATAATATAGCAAATTCGGGCAATGGAGCATTACATACAGCAACTATACATTATAGTAAAATGTTAACCGTAGAAAAAGTTTGGATAACAGATACAGAGAAAGATAAAGATAATGAATATAAAACCCACAAATGCAAACCAAATTTAACATTGTACATTGCAAGGAAAAAAGAAGATGGTAGCATCGAATATAATGAACAAGGTAACATCGAATGTGATCAAATTGACGTCGAAAAATATATACAATATAGCTTCCAATATTATTCAGATAAAGATAAAACTTATAAAGATGTTAAATTTAATGATGATGGAAAAGTAGTCGATGATGGCGGAAAAGATGAATGGTTTTATAATTTTTTAATTTATGATTATAATGAAAACGATACATATATAGTAAAGGAAGACAAAATAAACAACTATGAAACACAATATCAACCATATCAACCATCATCTACCGGTGAATAAGGTCTTTAAAATTTTTAAATAGCATGGGTTTGTAACATACTTTTATTTAGGCGTTAGCAGAGCATTTGTATTGTAAATTCAATTGTAACACTCTGCTACGCCTTTTTTCTACTCTATTTTATTTTCGCAAAATTGGTCTCCCTTTCTATGCTGTAAAAATACTATTTTTTTTGTATTGACAAAATCATTTATTAGATATATAATATTTTTAATGTAATATTAATCTGTTTTATTGTGGAGGTGTATATAAGCATGGCTGTTCCAAAAAGAAAAACCTCTAAAGCCAGAAAAAATAAGAGGCGTTCTAACGTATGGAAATTAAAACCTCTTTGCCTTAGTAGATGCACCCAATGCGGTGAGTTAAAACTTCCTCACAAAGCTTGCGGTTACTGTGGCTACTATAAAGGTAGAGAAATAATTAAAATAGAAGCTTAATCTATTTATATAATTTTAGGCTAAGTTTTTATATGTATTAAATAGATTTTTGTTAATATTAATTACAGATATGTGGGTTGAGAATAATTATTTTCTCAATCCTTTTTAGTAGTAATAACTTTATTTATAAATAAAATCTTAGTACTGTATGTGGGGGTGTAATTGTGCCTAAGCCATTAATAGCCATTGTGGGCCGACCTAACGTAGGTAAATCAACATTATTTAATAAATTAATCGGTCATCGCTTATCTATTGTAGAAGATACACCAGGTGTAACAAGAGACAGAATATACTTTGAATGTGAATGGCGAAATAATAAATTTATGTTAGTAGATACTGCTGGAATAGAACCTAAAACAAAAGATGTTATACTAGCTAAAATGAAAGCACAAGCTAAAATTGCCATAGAAAAGGCAGATGCTATAATATTTTTGGTAGATTTAAAATCTGGAATTACAGCAACAGATTTTGAAATTGCCAATATGTTAATTAAAAGTAAAACCCCAGTTATACTCTCTGTTAATAAGTGCGATACCATTGGCCAATTACCTCCTGAGTTTTATGAATTTTATAACCTTGGGTTGGGTGAACCATTCCCTATTTCATCTGTTCACGGCCACGGAACAGGTGACCTTTTAGATGAAGTTTTTAAATACATATCTTTTAACCAATTAGCCGACTATAGTGAAGATTTTACAAAGGTAGCCATAATAGGTAAACCTAATGTTGGCAAATCTTCATTAGTAAACAATATGTGTGGCGAAGAAAGAGTTATTGTTTCTAACATTGCTGGCACAACCAGAGATGCTACAGATACAATAATAGAAAATAGCTATGGCAAATTTGTAATTATTGATACTGCTGGAATAAGAAGAAAAAACAAAATTGAAGAAGGTGTTGAACACTACAGTGTTTTAAGGTCATGGATGGCAATAGATAGAGCTGACATATGTGTAATTGTTATAGATGCTACAGAAGGCTTTACCGAACAAGATTCAAAAATAGCCGGCTACGCTCACGATAGCGGCAAGGGATGCATTATTGCTATAAATAAATGGGATGCAATTGAAAAGAACACCTATACTATGAAGGACTATGAGAAAAAATTAAAAAATGATTTCAGCTTTATGGCCTACGCTCCATTTTTATTTATATCTGCCAAAACTGGGCAACGGGTAAACAAGCTTTTTGAACTAATTAAACAGGTAGATCACCAACATTCAATAAGGGTTACAACTGGTAAATTAAACGATGTTCTTGCTTACGCAACAGCAAAAGTTCAACCACCTACCGATAAAGGCAAAAGATTAAAAATTTATTATATAACTCAAGCCTCTACTCGCCCACCTACATTTGTATGTTTTGTAAACAAATATGAACTTTTTCACTTTTCTTACCAACGGTATATAGAAAATCAAATTAGGGAAAATTTTGGTTTAGTAGGCACACCTATAAGGCTTATTGTTAGAGAACGAAAAAATAAATCAGAAAATAAAAGTTAATTTATTTTTTTAATTGCGTTACTGTAACATGTAAAAAGGTCTAAAAATTTATGTTTTATAATGTCTTGATTTTTTTTATTAAACATAATATAATAGTACTATACATGTTATACTATTGAATAATTCATATAATTTTTTTAATAATATTAACTACTGCAATTAAATTAATTATATGTTTTTATGGAGAGATGGCTGAGTTGGTCTAAAGCGCACGATTGGAAATCGTGTGTTAGTTAATAGCTAACCGAGGGTTCGAATCCCTCTCTCTCCGCCAATAATAATAATGATGTTTTTGAATATACATAGTACTTAAAAGGAGTGAAATAAATGGCTAAATGTGATATTTGCGGTAAAGGTGTTGCTTTTGGAATAAAAGTTTCTCATTCCCACAGGCGTTCTAACAGAACTTTTAAACCAAATGTAAAAAAAGTTAAAGCTATAGTTAATGGATCTGTTAAAAGAATACATGTTTGCACAAGCTGTTTGCGTTCTAACAAAATTACACGTGCTGTATAATTTTGTTAGCTTTCAATTTATAAAGCTACAAATAGCGTAAATTTTATGGGTAATCTAAATTTAAAGATTACCCTTTTTTAATTAGTTTACACTTTATATTTCAAAAAGGTTAAATTTACAAAATGAACAATATTGCACATACATTAAAAAAGACCGATACCTTCCTTATAACTATTTGTTTTATTCTTTCTGTTATAAGTGTATTTTTAATTTACTTGATTTACAATTCCTTTGCAATAAGCCAACGGCTTATAATAGTACAAATTATTTCTTCCTGTTTAGGTCTATTAATTGCGTTAATTATTTCTAGCATTGATTATCATTTAATTGTTAAGTTTTGGAAGTTTTATGTTCCCGTTTGTATTTTTTTAGTTATTTTAACTTTTTTTATAGGGTCACAAAGAGGCAACGCAGATGATAAAGCCTGGATTACCCTTCCTTTTGGAATGTCCTTTCAACCTGCAGAATTTTTAAAAATAGCATTTATACTTTCTTTTTCATCACATTTAAACCACGTAGTTGATAAAATCAACCAATTTAAAAATATTATATTTTTAACAATTCATGGTGTTATACCAGTATTGTTAACACACTTACAAGGTGATGACGGTACAGCATTGATGTTTGTAGTTATTTTTCTTACAATGTTTTTTTCTGCCGGCATTTCATGGAAATATATATTTTTCGCTACTTTCGCTTTATTATTTACCTCCCCTTTTGTATGGTACATAATGAACCAAGACCAAAAAAGAAGAATATTAATAACTTTACATCCCGAAACAGATCCATCTGGAATAGGTTACCAACAATTCAATGGTTTGATTTCTATAGGGACTGGTGGTTTTTTTGGCAAATGGTTTTCTAAAAAAGCATACAGATTTGTACCAGAAATTCAAAACGATTTTATATTTTCTTTTATTGGTCAAGCTTTTGGGTATATAGGTTGTTTTATAA